>CAYRZX010000029.1:0-30520 GCA_964428665.1 uncultured Gemmatimonas sp. | reverse complement strand
AAGAGGCCCCGGAGGTTTCCACCTCCGGGGCCTTTCTGCTGGTGTTCGCGAAAAATTTTTATTGTGTTTGCGGTTTCCTATGACTATTTTGAAACCCTGGAAGGGGGGCGACGGAGGCGTCTGACCGCGAAACACCGGGGGGGAGATGGAACAGGAACAGGTCCCTGTGGATGTGGATGTGTTCATCAGTTACTCCAGCGAGGATCGCGAGAGGGTCCTTCCCATCGTGGAGCGGCTGGAGGCGGCCGGGCTGCGGGTCTGGCTGGACCGAATCCGTCTGAAAGGTGGGCATGAGTGGGACCGGGAGATCGTCCGGGGCATCAGGACGTGCAAGGTCTTCGTCCCGGTCTGCTCCAGGGCCTCGATGGAATCCTATTATGTGAAGCAGGAGGTCCGGGTCGCGGGGAACTATAAGCGGCCCGTTCTGCCCCTTCACCTGGGGATGGTCAGTTATGCGGAGGAGCTCGAACTCCACCTGGCGGGCCACCACTACATCCAGATCCCGGACTCTCCCCCGGAGCAGTGGCTTCCGACGCTCCTGGATGCCCTGAGCAAATTTCCAGGGCTGGACCTGGATTTCAGGGAGGACGAGAGGGATCGGCAGGCTCATCCTCAGGAACGAGCCGAGGGGGAGGAGATCGAGGTTCCCCCCTGTGTAGAGGTGTTCAGCCAGCTCCGACAGGCCACGGCATCCGAGCTGACCGTGGACTGCCACGAGGATTTCCAGGAAAAGATACAGGTCTATAACCGCGGGACCGGCCCGGCGCAGGACCTGGCGATCACGCCGGAGCCGTCCGACTGGTTTCAGTCCAGCGGCGTGACCTGCCAGTCGCTGGCGGGGAGAAGGGGGAGATACTTCAATCTGACCTATCGTCCTCATAAGCTTGGAAACTTCCGGCTTCCCCGGCTCAGGGTGACATTCCAGGACCAGAAGGCCGCTCCGCACGAACAGGCCGTGGAAGGCGCGCTGGCCGTGGAGGTGGTCCCCAACTTCAGGTCGAGGGAGGTCGTGGGAGAGACGCACCTGGCGCGAATCTCCGACCTCTCCAGGGCCGCGGGGCGGGTCGCGGCGGGCAAGGGGCAGGTGGTCTTTATCTCCGGCGAGGCCGGCGTCGGAAAGAGCCGGGTGCTGAACGAGTTCCTTCGCCAGAGCCCCCTCCCACGGGCCACGTTCCTGGAAGGGAATCCGCGCGGAGGGTCGCAGGATCACCTGGGATTTGACCTCCTCATCAGCGCCCTGAAACCGTGGTTCGGGCTCCAGGAGAAGGAGCGGGGGGAGATCGCCCGCCAGAAGATCCAGTCCCGCCTTTCGGACCATCCGGGATGGGAAGACCGGACGCCCTTTTTCGCCAGCCTGCTGGGCGTCGAGGAGCCTTCGTCGTCCTCCCCCCAGGGGAAGACGGATCAGGGTCAGGTCTTCAAGGACCTGCACGGCTTTCTGTATGAGCTTTCCTCTCGCAACCCCCTGATCCTGCTCTTCGAGGACCTTCAATGGGGGGACCAGAGCAGCCTGAGCTTCATCGAGACGCTCGGCAAGAGTCTCGATCAGGCCGGGGGGCAGATTCTCGTCTGCGGGACCTTTCGGGCCAGGGAGGCCCAGCGCCTCGAGGGTCTAAAGGGGTCCCTCCTGCGTCTCGTCGACACCTGCCGCGAGTGTCCTCCGCTCGAACGGCTCGGGGAGGAGGAGGGCCTGCGGATGATCGAGGGGATCGCGCCGGGGCTGCCTGCCGGGCACAAGGGCCTCATCTTCCATCGTTCCAACGGCCTCCCCCTGTATATCAGCGAGGTCCTGCGCGATCTCTACGAGAGGCATAGAAAGACCGGCGCGCTTCAGCTCAGGGACGACCTCTGGGTTCTCCCGGAGGGCGTCCAGTTCGACCTGATGATCCCCACCTCCATTCGGGAGATCATCCACGGCAAGCTCAAGACGTTTGACGAGTCCACCCGGTCCCTTCTGGATGTCCTGGCGGCCGTGGGGCGTCAGTTCCAGGCGGGTGTTCTGAAGCGGGTCGCAGGACGCGCGATTGACGAGGATCTGGGGGCGCTCTGCCGCGCTGGCCTCATTCGCAAGGTGGACAGGGCGGCCTGGGACGATCGCTATCTGTTCGTGGACACCTTTACCAGGGAGGTCGTGTACGAAGAGCTGGAGGCGAGAGGGGAGGCTTCAAGGGTTCATCTCAGGATTGCCGAGGTTCTTGAAGATCTCCAGAAAGACGAACCGCAACCGACGGAATTCGGGAAGATCGGAAGGCATTACGAGGAGGGGGGCGACCTGAGCCGGGCCGTGCCCTATCTCATTCGAGCCGGGGAGGCCGCGCACTCCCGTTACGCCTATCCTGAGGCGGTGGGGTTCTACACCAGGGCCATTGAGCATCTCGGACGCGACTTTTTCTCCTCGAAGATCCGGGGGCAACTGCTTCCGAAGGCCCTGATCGGCCTCGGGGATTCGAGGCAGGCGATGGGCGACTACAGGGGGGCGCTTCAGGAGTATCAACAGGTCCTGGAGATGGAGGCGGAAGGCTCTGTAACCGCCAAGGCCCATGAGGAGATCGCGTGCTGCCACATGATCCTCGGGGACCTTCCATCGGCGCGGACGGAGATCCGGCTGGCGCAGGACGAATATGAGGGCGTGGCGGACCTGGAGGGGTACGCGCGAAGCCTTCTTTTAGACGGACGCCTCGCGGCTGATCAGGGGGACTATCAGAAGGCGCTGGAACTCTGGGAGGAGTGCAGGTCGGTCGCGGAGGAGACGGGCAGAGACGACATCAGGGCCGAGGCGCTGACCTGCCTCGGAATGGCGCACAGGCGGCTGGAACGCTTTGAAGAGGCGCGAGGCTATTTCGACCGGAGCCTGCCCCTGCTCCGCAAGCTGAAGGACACGCGGGGGCTGGCCTGCACCCTGCAGACCCGGGGGATCCTCCTGCGCCATCAGCGCCGCTTCGACGAGGCCCTTCAGGACCTCAACGAGGCCCTTCAGTTCGTCCAGAAGGCGGGGGACAAGCTCCTGGAGGCCGCGTGCCGGAACGAGATCGGCGCGATCTACAGGCAGAAGGGGATGGGGCGGGAGGCGTCTCCCTTTCTGGAAGAGGCGCTCCGGCTCTCCCGCACGCTCGGATACAGGCTTGGCGAGGCGACGGCCCTGCGTCACCTCGGCGTCATCGCGCGGGAGGCCGGGGATTTAAAGCAGGCCCGGCGCCATCTCCAGGAGGGCCTGAAGATATACGAGGAGACAGAACAGCACCCCGAGGGCAGGGCCGACGCGCATCGGGAACTTGAGCGGGTCGAGCAGGAGGAGGCCGAAAAGGAGCGCTCAGGGGAACTCTCCGGCCAATCGAGGGGATCACTTTCATGAGGCGTCTGTCATTCCGCCGGGTGTCGTGGGCTGCCGTGATGGTTGTGGCGGGCCTGATCCCCCCCAGGTCGGCGGCCCAGGCTCGCCCGCCGCTGTTTCTCACTCCTCCCGTCACTCAGGTGGCCGTCAACGGGCGTCCTGACACTTCGAGAACTTTAGATGGCATCGCTCAGGTGGCCGTCAGGGAGGACGAGACGCTGACCTTTACCCTTTCCGCCAGGGACCCTGACGGGAGCAGGGTCAGTTTTGGAATGTTGATCGGGCCCGAAAACGCAACGCTGCAACCGGACGGCCGATTTAAATGGCTGCCGAGTCCCGGATCGGCCGGCTGAGCGATTTCAGCCTGGAGGAGAAGGCCGGTCAGTATGATCTGGCCTTCTTCGTGTCCGACGGCGTTCTCCAGACCAGCGCGATTGTGCGGGTCGTGGTGACGCCCGCTCCTTTCATCAGGACATCGTCGGCCACCCTCTCCTTTGGAGAGATCCTCGTCGGGTCCTCCCTGGCGCAGACCCTCGTCGTGTCCAATCCCGGCACGGCCCCTCTGTCCATCACGAACATCGGCCTGGCCGGGGCCGACGCCTCGCAGTTTCAGGCCAGCCCGAAGAGCCTCACGGCGCAGCCCGGCGGGGAGCAATCCATCCAGGTGGTGTTCGAGCCGACGGCCTCCGGGGGCAGGCAGGCGAGTTTAACCCTCACGCACAACGCCGCGGGCAACTCCACGGTCGTGCCTCTGACCGGGCGGGGGGCGCTGGCCTCCATAAATCTTTTGCCGTCGGCGCTCTCCTTTGGAAACGTCAAGATCGGTCAATCCGCAAGGCAGACCCTCACCGTCTCAAACCCCGGCGCGCTCCCGCTGTCGGTCAGCGGGGTCTCCTCCGGCGACCCGCAGTTCACCGTCTCCACCACGCAGTTTCAGGTGGCCCCCGGGGGAGATCAGCAGGTCGCCGTCACCTTCACCCCCACCAGCGCGGGCGCGAAGACCGCCACGCTGTCGATCGCCCACAACGCGGGGGGGAGTCCCACTTCGGTTTCGATGTCGGGGACGGGGGCCGCGCCGGACATCGACGCCTCCGCGACCTTCGCCGTCGGCGCCGCGGGGGTGGGACAGGAAACCGCATCCGTCCTGAAACTGCTCAATCGAGGCGCTTCGGGTCTGACTGTCACGGGCCTGGTCGTGTCGGACGCCCAGTTCGTCGTCTCCTCTCCCCCTCTCCCCTTTACGATTCAGGCGGAGGGGGCGGAGAACCTCACGGTCACCTTTAAGCCAACCGCGGTTGGACAGAGGCAGGCCACGCTGACCGTCAGCTCCGACGACCCGGACGAGGCCCGTTTCGACATCCGGCTGGCCGGCGTTGGGACCGGGGTCCGGGTGGGCGTCTCCGCCACGGCGGTCGACTTCGGGCAGGTCACGGTGGGACAGACCCGAACCCGGACGGTCAGCGTGGTCAACACCGGCAACACAGACTTTTCCGTGAGCGATGTCGCGATCGCGGGCGGAAAAGAATTTGTGGTCACCTCTCCCCGGGTCTTCTCGGTCAGGGGCGGGGAATCACAGCCTATCAACATCGACTACAGGCCCGCCGGGTTGAGCGTGGCCGAGGCCAGGCTCAGCGTGGTGGGAAAGGACACGACGTTCGTGATCGGGCTTTCCGGCGCGGGCATCGCGCAGGCGGCGCCGGTCATCCGGGTCACGCCCGCCCCTCCCGACAGCCTGTTGTTCGGGCTGGTGAACGTGGGCCAGGCCAGGACCTTCAATTTCACCCTCTTCAACGATGGGAACGCCCCGCTGGTCGTTCACAGCATCGTCACCACAGAGCAGACCTACACGGTATCCCCTGACACGCTGTCCGTCCTGCCCGGCAGGGGCCGGACGGTGGCCGTGACGTTTACGCCGGTGAGGGGGGGGTTCTTCCCCGCCCAGGTCAGGGTCTCCAGCAATGACCCGGCCCCAGGGAGAGGGACCGTCGTCGTCCTGGCGTCCGGGAGGGGCGTGGCCGACCCGTCCCCGAAGGTCTCGGTAACTCCCAGGTTTTTGAACTTCGGGAGCGTTCTCCTGAACAAGACCAAGACCCTTTCGCTCCTCGTCTCCAACATCGGCGGCGGGACGCTCCGGGTCGTCAATGTCGTCTCATCCTCCGAGGATTTTACGGTCTCAGAGACGGCCTTCTCCCTGAGAACGGGGGAGGAGAAGACCCTCGCGGTCACCTTTTTGCCCTCCAGGGCCGGGGTCGTCAACGAGGTTCTCACCCTGCCGTCCAACGATCCGTCTGCGCCCATTGTCGAGATGGGTCTCCGGGCCACGGTCATCACGGCGCCTCCGGGCGCTATCGTGGCGCTGCCGGCCTCTCTATCCTTCGGGCAGGTGGGCTTTGGAAAGGCCCAGGATTTCAACCTCCAGGTCCGCAACGAGGGGGGCGGGCCGCTGTCGGTGTCCAACGTCACTTCGGACAACAATCAGGTCAGGGCGGCGCCGACCAGCCTGACCGTGCAGCCGGGCAAGACCACCACGGTCCTGGTGACCTATCGCCCCGTGCCCAGGCGGGAGCGGGCCGGGAACCTTACGATTGCCTCAGATGACCCGGAGCGCCCCAGGGTCGTTGTCTCCTGGACCGCGCAGGAGCCTGGCGCTCAGGACCCTTCCAGCATTGCCCTCTCGGATGCGTCTCTCACCTTCGGGGTCGTGACGGTGAACAGGAACGCCTCCAGGACGCTGAGCGTGTCGAACACGGGCGCGGGCAGCCTGCACGTATGGAATATCGCGTCTTCGGATTCGGCCTTTTCCGTCCCGACCTCCTCCATTTCCGTGGCGCCTGGCGCCCGTCAGGACCTGGAGGTCACGTTTAGACCGACGAGGTCGGGGGAGTCCACGGCGCGTCTCACCTTCTCAACCAATGATCCTCTTCGCGAGACAGGATCCGTAGAACTCAAGGGGATGGGCGACTCTCCCCCGAGGCTCTCCATCACGGGCATTCAGAACAAACTGGACGTGAAGGTCGCAGCGGGGGACACCCTGCGCTTCGACCTTGTGATTGAGGACCCTGACAGCAGCGCCATGACGCTGCAGATTCCCCGGTCGTTTGCCCAGGCGGACACCATCCTCATCCGTCCGTCCGGCTTGCCCATTGCGCGCAGACAGGCGGTCCCACAACAGGCGGGGCCGGGTCCCGCCAATCTTCAGGTCCGCGAGTTTTCCGGACTCGGCCCAGGCAGGTATGGCATCTCCTGGGTTCCGGATGTCGGAATCACACAAAGCACCGGGATTGAAAGCGGCCAACTGCAGCTCCAGGTCAAGGATCAGCACGGCGCCGCCTCTCAGCCCAACAGGGGCTCCATGCTTCTGGTCCGGATCCTGCCCGGCTCAGGCGTGACCCCGAATCCCGGTCCCGACTTCGACGGCAACGGCGAGGTCAATTTTGACGATTTCTTTCTGTTCGCCACGGCGTTTGGGGCCAAACGGGGCGATCCGGGTTTCAACCCGAAGTTTGACCTTGACAACAGCGGCGCAGTGGACTTTGACGATTTCTTCATCCTCGCGACGAGTTTCGGAAAAAGAGACTAACGGACTGCCACAGCAGGCCTGACAACGAAGGAGGGGCGCGATGGATCGCGCCCCTCCTCTTTTTATGCGTCCGTTCGACTCGACCTTTCATTCTGCGAGCCGGGCGTACTTCCCCTCGTAAAAGATGAGGGGGCGGCCTTCGCGGGCGTCACCTGCGAGGATCTCGCCGATGAAGATGTCGTGGTCGCCGCCCGGCAGGACCTCGACCACCCGGCAGTCCACGAAGGCTATGGCGTCGGCGAGAATGGGCGACCCGGTGGCGGCGGTGGTCAGGTTGAGGTCGGAGAAGTCCTTCGGGCCGGGGGCCGCGAACCGGCGCGAGAGGGCCTCCTGGTCGGCCCTCAGCACGTTCACCGCGAAGCACCTGTTCTGCGTCAGGTGGCCGTGCATGACGGCGCGGCGGTCCACGGCGACCAGGATGAGAGGGGGGGTGAGGGACAGGGAGGCGACCGCGTTGGCGGTCATGCCGTAGAGGAGGTCGTCCTGGCGCGTGGTCACCACGGTGACGCCGGTCGCAAAGCGGCCCAGGATGCGGCGCTGGGCCAGGGGGTCGAAGGCCATGAGGGGCTCCGTGAAGTGAGACGCAAAGCGCATGGCGCATGGCGCATGGCGTTTTACGCTTTGCGCTCTGCGCTTTGCACTTTGCCTATGATCTGGGTCGCTTCTTCTCCGGGTCGTAGAACGGGAAGCGCACCACGGTCGCGGGGATGCGCTTCTGGTGGCCGTCCAGCTTTCCGACTTCGACGCGGGCTCCGATCCGGGAATATGCCACGTCCAGACGGCAGAGGGCGATATTCTTACGCAGGAGGGGGGAGCGGGCGCCACTGGTGATGACGCCCACCTGGCAGCGCCCGACGTGGACGCAGTCGCCGCGCAGGGCAGGCTCATTGCCTTCCAGTTCGAGGCCGACCAGGACGCGCCGGGGGTGGGCCCTTCGGCGGATGAGGGCCTCTCTGCCGACGAAGTCGTCCTCTTTCTGGGGAGGGACTGTGAAACCGATGCCGGCCTCGAAGGGGTCGGTCTGGTCGTCGAATTCGGAACCGGCGAAGATCAGCCCGGCCTCGATGCGCAGGACATCGAGGGCCTCCAGGCCGAGGGGGGTCAGGGCGCGAGGCCGGCCCGCCTCCGAGATGGCGTCCCACACGGTCAGGGCGTCTTTGGGGTGGCACCAGACCTCATAGCCGAGTTCGCCGGTGTAGCCGGTCCGGGAGACCAGGATGGGCGCGCCGTTCGTGTCGCGGATGCGCCCGACGGTGAAGCGGAACCAGGTCAGTTCCTCGAGGGCTGGCCGGGTTGGGGGCGTCCAGACGACTTCTTTGAGGATGTCCCGGCTGTTCGGCCCCTGCACGGCGAGGTTGTGGAGCTGGTCCGTGGAGGACCTGACCCAGGCGCGGAGGCCCCGTCTTTCGGCCTGTTCACGCAGCCAGACGCCGCCGTAGTCGTCCCCACCGATCCAGCGGAAGTTGTTCGGGCCGAGGCGGAAGAGGGTGCCGTCGTCCAGCAGGCCGCCGGTCTCGTAGCACATGGCCGCGTAGACGACCTGGCCGACGGCGAGCCGGCGGCAGTCGCGGGTGACGGTCCCCTGCAGGAGCGCCTCGGCGTCGGGGCCGAGGACCTCGAACTTGCGGAGGGGGGAGAGGTCCATCACGACGGCGCGCTCGCGGCAGGCGTAGTACTCCTGGATCGGGCCGTGGCCGGCGTAGGAGGCGGGCAGATAGAAGCCCCGGTAGTTCACGAAGTGGCGCGTGAGCGCGGAGGTCCGGGGGTGGAAGGCGGTCTCCCGCGTCAGGCGAGGGGGAGAGTCCGGTGTCATGCGGTGGGCGATCCCTCTCGAAAAGGGCTTTTTTGGGGCCGGGTAGACCCGGACGTGGATGTCGGTCGGGTCCCAGCCGTTGGCCGGGTCGATGTCGTCGGGGCAGGCGGAGGAGAGGCAGACCAGGTCGGTCAGGGCCCGCAGGAGCACGTAGTCGCCCGGCCGGGACCAGGGTTCGTCCGTGTACAGGGCGTTGTTGGCGTCGATGCGGGTGTTGTAGAAGAAGTTGATCGCCGGCCAGCCCCTGCGCGGGGTGACGGTGTAGGGGGCGAGGGCGGCGTTGAAGTTGTCCGAGCAGTTGACGTGGCCGGGGTAGCCCATGTCCTCATAGTATTTCGCGGTGCAGGCGAGGGCAAAGGTGTCGTGGCGTCCGACGGTGTCGCGCACGACCTCGACCAGCGGCTGCATGTCCTGGTCGAAGAACTTCGAGTAGAGGCCAGGGCCGGGGTAGGCGGCGCCCATCAGGGTGCGGGTCGTGGTGGCGTCCAGGCCGCGCTCGACGCCCCGCTGCAGGCGCCGGCTGTCGAAGGCCAGGAAGTCGGAGCACTGACGCCCGGCCACGTCGATCACCTGGATGTAGTCGCCGGCCCTCACCTCATAGGCGAGGGCGGTCGTTTTTTTTACGCGCAGGTCGAGGCGCGGGTCGGCGAGCGGGGGCGGGAGGGGGAGTTCGAAGGTCTCCGGGATTCGGGCGCGCTCGACGAACACAGTCAGATCCGTGGGCGGGTCCTGCCCATCCACGGGCATGGGGCCGCCGGGGGCGGCGAGGATGCAGAGCGCATCGCGGACGGCGGTGAAGGAGGCGCGGTCCCCCGGCCGGGTCTCGCCGCCGAAGAGGCGGAGGGCCGGGGCGTCCAGGATGGAGATGCCACGCTGTCTCAGGGCGGCGACGGCGGCCTCCGCGTCCTCATCCCCCCTGGCCAGGGCGGCGGAGAGGCCGGTGAGCCCCCCGTCTGGCCGGACGCCTATGGCCGCCAGGTCCTCCCGGCCCTCCGGGCTGAAGGCGGCCAGTTCGCAGGGCTGGAGGCCCTCGACGTCGACGACGGTGAGGCGGTCGCCCGCGCAGAGTGTCAGGGCAATGGCCCCGCCGCCGGGCACGCGGTAGCGCTCCAGGCCGGGGGAGGGGAGGAAAGGGCTCGGGTCGATTTTTCTTTGTTGTTCTGCCATTCCCTACATCTTTGGAGACCTCCCGGCTTTTTGTTTCAGCGGCCTTTCCGGATTGCCACCTTTCTTGCTCGTCCAAGAAAGGTGGCACCAAAGAAGGACGCTCCTCAAGCGCCGGAGGGGCTGGGCGCGACGCAAGGGCATTGCTCCAGAAGACGGATCATCCAGAGGTTTCCACTGCGGCCTAACGCCTCTCCCGAGCCCTGGTGGTTAGCCCTTCTGCGTCGCGCCGCTTGTCGTTTGGACTGACCTGCTCCCCCTTTCCTTTAGGAAAGGGGGATGGGGGGATAGGTCTTGAAAATCGGGACAGGGGGAGGGGTTTTACCTGGCCTCCGCGAGCAGTTTCTCGGCCAGGGCCTTCTTGGCGCTCTTGTCGAGTTTCTTGAGTTCGTTGTGCAGGACGCGCTCGTTGATCGCCTGGTTCCAGTAGTCGAGGGACTCGAAGCCGAGCAGGACGGCCTTTCCGACGAACTGCCGGAGCACCTCGTTGGTCGGGCCCATCACCCAGCCGGCCTTGCCGTCGCGCAGGTAGCGCTCGATGCCGAGGGCGGGCTTGTAGCCGGCGCCGCCGCAGGCGTGGAGCATCTTGTCGGAGACGTGGGCGACGTTCTTGGCCGCGGTGAACTTGACCTGCCACATCCAGTGGAGCAGCTTTGCGCGGGGCAGGCAGGCGAGGTCCCGGTGGATGGACCAGTCGCAGTTGCGGGTCACGTCGTCCATGGCCCGGCCCATCTGGAAGGTGAAGGCGCGCGAGGCGTTCGTGTCGATGACGGCCTCGCCGACGTAGTCCTGAATGGTGGGGTAGTCGCAGACGCGCAGGCCGACGTCGGCGTGCCGCTTGGCCGTGGTGTGGCGCCGGGCGATGTCGATCAGGCCGAGGGAGATGCCGTTCCAGCAGGCGGAGGAGCAGAGCATGAAGAAGGGGTCCACGGTCTCGTCGTTGGAGCGGGACCCGTCCCCGACGGGGCCGACCAGCCGGTCTTCCGGGACGGTCACGTTGTCCACCTCCAGCGTGCCCGACTGGTTGCCGCGGAGGCCCAGCCCGTCCCACCGGGACGGGTCGGCCCGGACTTCGTCCTTCAGGATCAGGAAACAGGAGAGGTCCGAGTAGTCGCCGCCGAAGTCGGGGCTGGTGGTCTGGACGATGTACCAGTCGGCAAACCCGGCGGAGGTCGTCCAGGAGGCCTTCTTGCGCACCCTCCAGCCGGCGTCCACGCGCTCGGCCCCGGAGGAGATGGGGTACCAGAAGTGGGAGCCGGTCTCCGGGTCGGAGTAGGAGAGGGTGCCGATCAGGATGTCTCTGTCGAGCCGCTTCATCAGGTCCTGAAGGGTCGGGTTGTCGTGGCTCCGGAACATCGCGGCGGCCACGGCCCCGATGTGCATGGTGTAGCACATGGCGGTGCTGGGGCAGCCGTAGCGGGCGATGGTCTCCACGACCATCGCGGCGCAGACGTGGTTCTCGCCCAGGCCGCCCCACTCTTTCGGGACGTTCAGGCCGAGCAGGCCGAGGGAGGCGAGGGCCTCGAAGTTCTTGCGCGGGAAGAGGAGCTTCCGGTCGCTCTCCACGGCGTTCTCGCGAAGGGTGGTCCGGCAGAGGTCGATCAGGCGGGCCTGAAGTTCCTTCTGCCGGGGGGCGAGCAGCCACTGGGGGTCCCACTCATAGCCCAGGCCCCAGAAGGGATCGGAGCCCCACGTCTTGGCATCGGTCATGGCGGCCTCATTCTGTCAGAACTTCCCGTAAATCTCCTTGAGTCGGAGCAGGGGGTGACGCCGGGACATCTGGAACTTGATCAGCAGCTCGCGGGCGAGCATGTCGCGGTCCTGCTGGTTGTCGGGCAGCGCGATGCCCTCCGGGACGGTGACCCATCCGTTGATGTTGCGGTCGAACACGGCGGGCCGGCCCTCCTCGTAGCCGAGGTGCACGTCCTCCAGCCAGTTGAGGTCCTCCCACCCCATCCCCTCGATGTACTTTTTCAGAAACGGGGTGAGGCGGGCGTAGTCGGGGAGGAGGTTGACGTCGTAGCGGTAGCCGATGTGCTGGCCGATCTCCTTCTCCCGCCGGGTGTCCAGGCCGTCGGTTGCGAGGAAGTGGTCGAGGTCGGGTTTCTTGCCCATCATCTCCTCCTAATGATTCCTGAGATTGCTCTCGATGGTCTTGAGAAGCCTGTCCTCCTGACTCAAGTCCTCCCGCTCTCTGGCGTGGTTCGAGAGTTCAAACTTCATCTGCCAGACGGTGTACAAGACCCACACGATGAAACAGATCAGGAACAGAGGGACTTCGAGTCCCACAAAGGGGTAGAGCGGTCCCATCTCCGACGGGTTCTTCGCCCAGCTCTCCACAAGCCCTGTCTTCATGACCGGTCTCCTTACGAAGCCGTCTCTCTTTTGTCCGACCTCTGGGCCGCCTTTAGCTCTGCGCGAACGATCTCATTCGCCTCTTCCGCCTCCATCTCCCTGATGCGATGGTCCATCCCGGCCAGTTCAATCTGCTCAGGGATTCTGAGCAGACGGAATCTTTTCAACAGAGACGCAACGAGAAAACAGGGCAGGAAGCCGAGCCCGAAAAACATGATCAGGGCGCCGATGAGCTGCCCCCAGGGGGTGATGCGCGCGTAGTTCGCGTTGGGAGAGGCGGGATAGCCCCAGAGCACCAAGCCCGCGATGACGACCCCGATCACCCCTGCGTAGCCGTGGACCGCAACGGCCCCCACCGCATCGTCGATTTTAAATCTCCGCTCGACCCAGTAGTGCAGCTTGTAGAGGCAGAGCACGCCGAAGGCCCCGATCAGATGGGCCTGGAGCGGATGATAGAGGTCGTTTCCCGCCGAGGCGGTGATGATCCCGGCCAGGCCACCAGAGAACGTCCAGTAGGGATCTCCTTTGGACACGAAATAACCGGCTATCAATCCCCCGGCGAGGGACATCAAAAAGTTCAGGGTGATGGCGCTCAGGGTGGTCGGCGTCAGGTAAATGGTGGTGGCCGAAAAGAACGATCTGCCTGCAGACGGGTCGACGTCGAAGATGGGGATATTGCACGCCGCATAAAATCCCCAGAATCCGGTGTAGATGAGAAAGAGGCCGATGATGGTCAGCCAGGTGTTGTGGGGGGGGAAGTTCCGGGGCGTCCCGTCCGGGCGGAACCTCCCGATTCTGGGGCCGAGATGGTAGAGGATGGCCAGGGCCGATCCTCCGCTGATGGCGTGAATGACCCCGGACGCATAGGCGTCGTGGTAGCCCAGTTTCTGGACCATCCATCCGTCCGCCGACCATCCCCAGGCGGCGTCGATGACCCAGGTGACAGACCCCACCATCACGGCAAACAGCCAGAACGCGCTGGAGCGAATGCGTTCGATCACGGCCCCGGAGAGGATGGAGCCGGCCGTGCAGGAGAAGATCAAGAACGCCCCCCAGAAAACCCCGTTGAGACGGGCCCAGGCTGCCGTGTCCTTCGCCGTCAGCGCCCCGCTGTGAGGCCTCCCTCCCATGTGCGTCCCCATCAGTTCGTTCCAGGGTTGCGCCCAGGGGGCGGGGTTCAGGCCTCCGGTGATCCCCGGCCCATTCTGAAAGGCAAAATAGATCCACCATCCAAAAAAGTAGAAGGTCACGGTGATCAGGGGGATCAACATCGTATTCTTCATCAGGGTGTGCATCATGTTCTTGCGGCGAGAGACGCCGACCTCGTAGAGACAGAAACCGACGTGAATCAGGAACATCAGGACAATGCACACCCAGTAGTAGAACTCCGTGAAGAGGACGTTCAGTGCGCTGAGTTCGTTGTCCATAGAGGGTCTCCGTTCAATACCGGGTCATGTCGGGTCGTCCGACAGTGTACTGCGTGCCGGCCAGGGGGACCATCGCCATGGCCGAGGCCTCCATCGTGAGGGCGGCCAGGTCCTCCGGCTCCAGGGAGTGGACGTTGGTCTTGCCGCAGGCGCGGGCCATCATCTGGCACTCCAGGGTGAGGGCGTGGAGGAAGTTGTAGACCCGCTCGGCGGCCTGGTCGGGGTTGAGGCGTTTGCGAAGTTCGGGGTCCTGGGTGGTGATGCCCACGGGACATCGGCCGGTGTGGCAGTGGTAGCAGTGGCCGGCCTGCACGCCGACCGTGCCCTCGTAGTCGGCCCCGGGGATGTCCTTGTTGCAGTTGAGGGCGATGAGGGCCGCGGTGCCGATGGCCACGGCGTCGGCGCCCAGGGCCAGGGCCTTGGCCACGTCCCCGCCGTTGCGGATGCCTCCGGCGTAGACCAGGGAGATGTCGCCCGACCTGCCGACGTCCTCCAGGGCCTTGCGGGCCTGGCGAATGGCGGCGATGCCGGGGATGCCCGTCTCCTCGGTGGCCACGTGGGGGCCGGCGCCGGTGGAGCCCTCCATGCCGTCGATGTAGATGCTGTCCGGGCCGGTCTTGGCGGCCATGCGCACGTCGTCGTAGACGCGGGCTGCGCCGAGCTTGAGCTGGATGGGGATCTCGCCGCCGGTGGCCTCGCGGAGTTCGTCGATCTTGAGGGCCAGGTCGTCAGGCCCCAGCCAGTCGGGGTGGCGCGCCGGGGAGCGCTGGTCGATCCCGGCGGGCAGGGAGCGCATCTCGGCCACCTGGTCGGTGACCTTCTGGCCCATCAGGTGGCCGCCCAGGCCGACCTTGCAGCCCTGGCCGATGAAGACCTCGCAGGCGTCGGCCAGGCGCAGGTGGTGGGGGTTGAACCCGTAGCGGGACTGGATGCACTGGTAGAACCATCTGGACGAGTAGCGCCGCTCGTCGGGGATCATGCCCCCCTCGCCGGAGCAGGTGGCCGTGCCGGCCATCGTGGCGCCGCGCGCCAGGGCGACCTTGGCCTCGTAGGAGAGGGCCCCGAAGCTCATGCCGGTGATGTAGATGGGGATGTCGAGGATGAGGGGGCGTCCGGCGCGGGGGCCGATCACGGTCTTCGTCTCGCACTTTTCGCGGTAGCCCTCGATCACGAAGCGGGTGAGGGTGCCGGGCAGAAAGGTGAGGTCATCCCAGGAGGGGATCTTCTTGAAGATGGCCATGCCGCGCATGCGGTAGCGGCCCAGCTCGGCCTTGATGTGGATGTCGTCGATGACCTGGGGCGAGAACAGGAAGTTCTGGCCGAGGATGTGGGTGTTGCGCTTCGGGCGGCCGTTGGCGGATTTTCGGGTGCGGGTCGCCATGGCGACTTCTCCTTTATAGCACGATCTTCTTCTCAGAAGGCTCCAGGTTGTCGTAGTTCCAGAGCTGCTTTCCGGCGACGATCTTCTGCATCTTCTGGATGCCGCTGGGGGCGTCGAGGCCGTACATCCGGAGCTTGCGGGTCAGCCAGGCCACGTCCAGGTCGGTCATCCCGGCGGGGACGGCGTCCACGCCGAGGGAGGCGATCTTCCCGCCCACGTAGATGACGCCGTCGTACATGGAGTCGCCCAGGTTCTTGCCCGCGTCGCCCAGGATGACCATGCGCCCGCGCTGCATCATGAACCCGGAGAAGGCGCCGGTGCGGCCTCCCACCAGGATGGTGCCGCCCTTCATGTCGATGCCGGTGCGGCCCCCCACGTCGCCCTTGCAGACCAGGTCGCCACCGCGCAGGGCCGCGCCGAAGGAGGAGCCGGCGTTCTTGTCGATCACCACCGTTCCGGCCATCATGTTCTCCGCGCAGGACCAGCCCACGCGGCCTTTGACGCGGACGCTGGGGCCGTCGATCAGGCCGCAGCCGAAGTAGCCGAGGCTGCCCTCAAAGGTGAGCCTCAGGCGGTTGAGGATGCCCACGCCGAGGGCGTGCCGGGCCTGGGGGTTGTGGACCCTGATGTCGCCGTAACCCTCTCTCATCAGGTCCCGGATCTTCCTGTTGACGGCGGGGGGGTCCATCTGCGCGGCGTCGAACTCGGCCTTTCGACTGAAGTCGACCTCGAAGGCGTCGGGGTAGGTGAAGTTCTCCTCCTCCTCGGGGGAGAAGAAGGTGAGCAGTCCTCGCCCCGAGAGGCGCTCCTGGTCCAGCCCCTTGCGCTTCCGGTCCTGTTCCTGCGTGCGGGTCAGTTCCGCCATACGCGCACCTCCCCGTCGTAGGGGTCACAGGTCTCGATCTCCTGGGGGAAGACGTTCCGGATGGCCACCTCCTCGGAGGCCAGGGCGACGCAGTCGTCCCCTTCGTAGAGGACCATCGGCTTGGCGGCCATGACGTCCTTGGCCATGCCCAGACCCTGGGCGGTGGCCACGACGTAGGTGAAGACGCCGTCGAGTTCCTCCACGGACTGTCGCATGGCGTCTTCGAGCGACTGGCCGCTCTCGATTTTATCGGCCAGGTAGACGGCGATCAGTTCGGAGTCGCAGTTGGACACGAAGCGCAGGCCCTTGCGCTCCAGGTCCCGGCGCCTGGTCCAGTAGTTGGTGAGCTGGCCGTTGTGGACGACCGAGACATCGCTGAAGGGGTAGGCCCAGAAGGGGTGCGCGGAGCAGATGTCCACGTCGGACTCGGTGGCCATGCGGACGTGGCCGATGGCGTGGGTCCCGACGAAGGGGTTGAGTCTGTACTGCCCGGACACCTGACCGGCGTCGCCCAGGTCCTTGATCAACTCCAGGGACGCGCCGATGGAGAGGATCTCGGCGCCCTCCACGTCCTCGACGTAGTCGGAGAAGCGGCGGAGGTCGCCTTGGTATCTGACCCGGTAGCGGAAGGCGTAGTCGGTGGCCTCCTGCGCCGAGACGATCTGGCCGCCCAGGGACTGGATGCGGGCGTCGACCTCCGCCCGGCGCTCCTTGACCTGGCGGTGGATCTCAAAGCCCTTGCGCATGTCCTCCTGCTCGGCGACCTTGAAGCGGACGACGAATTCGTCCCGAGCGGGCGGCCCGTAGACGGCGTAGCCGGTGGAGTCCGGGCCGCGATGCTTCATGGACTGGAGCATCGCGGTCATTTCGCCGCCGACGTTGCTGGTCCTCCCCCGGTAAATGATGCCGGCGATGCCGCACATGGGAAGAGACTCCTTCAAGTGAAACGACCACAGACCACAAGACCACAGACCACAAGACCTATAGTTTTTGGGTCCTGTGGTCCTGTAGTCCTGTGGTCCTGTGGTCTGCCCTTTACGGCAAACAATCCAGATAATTTTCCAGGTCCCACTCGGTGACGGTGGCCAGGAATCGCTCCCATTCGTCGCGCTTGTAGTGCATGAATACGCGGTACATTTCGCCGGGGAGGGCAGATTTGACGATCTCGTCCTGCTCCAGGCGGTCGAGGGCCTCGCCGAGGGACATGGGGAGCTTCTTGACCTGTTTGCCCTGCTCCATGGCCTGGTAGATGTTGCGCTGCTCCGGCTCGCCGGGGTCGAGGTCCCGGCGGATGCCGTCGTCGAAGGTCCTGAGCAGGGCCGAGGCCATCAGGTAGGGGTTCACCATCGCGTCCACGGCGCGGTACTCGAAGCGGCCTTTGGCGGAGACGCGCAGGCCGCAGGTGCGGTTC
Source organism: uncultured Gemmatimonas sp. (assembly GCA_964428665.1). GTDB lineage: Bacteria > Latescibacterota > UBA2968 > SICM01 > SICM01 > SICM01. The sequence goes on along the minus strand of CAYRZX010000029.1, from coordinate 13,193 downwards.
TGGTAGCCCCAGTCGGCGTAGACGGGGGCCCAGAAGCCGGTGTCCCAGAGCCGGCGGTAGGAGTTGACGGTGGAGCAGCCGATGGCCGTGAGGGCGGGCAGGTGGTCTATGATGCCGCCGATGCAGTTGAGGCCGACGGGCCCCGGTTTGACCTGGCCGGGGAGGGGCAGGAAGGCGTTCTCGCCGCCCCGGCGGTAGGTGAAGGGGCCCTCCAGGCCGGGCAGGGGGTCCTGCCTGAGGGGGTTGACGGCGTCCTCGCCGCCGCGCCAGAGGGAGATGTTGTGGTGGCAGCCGGAGGCGGAGACGCCCATGAAGGGCTTGCACATGAAGCAGGCGATCAGGTCGAACTCCCGCGCCACCTGGGCGCAGATCTGGCGGTAGGTGGTCAGGCGGTCGCAGGTGCGCAGGGCCTCGTCGAACATGAAGTTCAGTTCAAGCTGGCCGGGGGAGTCCTCGTGGTCGCCCTGGATCATGTCGATGCCCATGGCGCGGGCGTATTCGATGACCTTCTGGACCACGGGGCGGAGGGACTCGAACTGGTCGATGTGGTAGCAGTAGGGCTTGCTGTAGCCCCCGGCGGGCCTGCCGTCCGGCCCCTTCTTGAACCAGATCATCTCCGGCTCGGCGCCGTGCCGGAGGTGCAGGCCCCGGTGCGCCTTCGAGAACTCCGAGTGGATGCGCCGGAGGTTGCCGCGACAGTCGGAGGTGAGGAAGGCCCCGGCGTCGGTCTCCTCCTCCCGGTTGCGGAAGAGGGTGCAGAAGACGCGGGCGACGCGCCTGTCCCAGGGGAGCTGGACGAAGGTCTCCGGGTCGGGGATGCCGACCAGCTCGGAGGCCTCGGGGCCGTATCCGATGTAGTTGCGGCGCCGGTCCAAAAAGAGGTTGGCGGTCGCGCCGTAGACGAGCTGAAACCCGCGCTCGGCGGTGGTCTCCCAGTGGTCGGCGGGGATGCCCTTGCCGACGATGCGGCCGGTGACCGAGATGAACTGATAGTAGATGTAGTTGACGCCCAGTTCGTCGATCTTGGCGCGGACGCGCTGGACCTGCTCGTCGCGGCCTTCGGCCCGGACGTGGGCTTCGAGGTCGGTCATGGCTATTAACTCCACGGAAAGGGGCTGTGCGACACGGGATGGAGCCGGCCTTCGGCGTAGCGCGAGAAGCGGAAGGGCTCCAGAATGGCGCTGCGGTCGCCCAGGATCTCATCCGCGACGAGCTTGCCCACGCCGATCATCTTGTAGCCGTGGTTGGAGTCGGCGATGATGTAGCAGTTCTGACGGAAGAGGTCGAAGACCGGGAAGCTGTCCGGGGTGAACGCGCCGATCCCGCCCGACGGCTCGTCCTTCCTGAAGAGGGGGTACTTGCCCTCAAACCGTTTCTGACAGAAGGTTAGGGCCGAGCACCACATCCGGGCAAAGTCGTCGCCCACGACGAAGTCGGGGGACTCGGGGCCGTAGGGGTCCACCCTCACCTCGTCGGGGTCGGTCTCGATTTTGTAGGGCATGCCGCCCCCCTGGACGCCGCCGAAGCAGAAGTCGGGCTTGTAGTAGATGCCCCAGAGTTTGTCCGTGATCAGGGAACCGTCAACGTCCGAGTAGAGGGGGGCGTCGGTGTCCACGTGGAGGACGGGGGGCATCCTTCCGTCGTTGGTCTTCTGGAAGTCGGGGTCCACGCCGAGCGTGCCCTCCTCCAGACACCAGTAGGTCCACATCCGGATGTCGGGGTGCATTTTGCCGTCGCGGCCTTTGATGCTGACGGTCTTAGGCAGGTCGAGCATGTCCCAGATGGTCTTGATCCAGGGCCCGGCGCCCACCACGACGCAGTCGGTCTGGATGACGCCCTGGTCGGTGACCACCGCCGAGACGGCGTCCCCGGCGTAGCGGAAGCCGGTGACCCGGACGCCGGTCAGGATGCGCACGCCCTGGCTGCGGGCCTTGGCCGCCAGGCCCTCCATAGACGCCCGGTTGTTGGCGTAGCCCCCCTTCTTCTCGTGCAGGACCGAGGTGATGCCCTTCGCCTGCCAGTCGTGGAAGAGGCCCCTCATGTAGTTCAGGCAGTCGGCCTCCCCCTCGATGAACTCGGAGGTGTAGCCGATCTCCTTCTGCTGTTTTGCGATGCTGGCCACGTCCTGGCGCATCGCTTCGGGGCTGATCTGCATGTAGCCCACAGGGTGGTAGCTGAAGGCCTCCGGGTCGCTCTCCCAGACCTCCACGCTGTGGGCCATCAGGGCGCGCATGGCGGGCTGGTAGTAGTTGTTGCGGATCACGCCGCAGGCGATGCCCGAGGCCCCGGCGGCAACCCCTTTCTTGTCGACCACCAGGATGTCTGCGCCGCCCCCTCTCCTGCGCGCCTTCAGCCTTAGCGCGAGGTGGTAGGCGGCGCTCAGGCCGTGGACGCCGGCGCCGATGATCAGGTATTTGGCGTGGGGGGGGATGGGCATGAGATATCCGGAAGGGTTGAAAGTTGTCTTACTAACTTATAATAAAATTTTCCGGATGTCAACAATAAACAGGGAGCGGAGGGGGTCCGCTCCCTATTTTGGGGGTGGAAGGGGCCAGGACTCCCCGGCCATGTAGCCCCCGTCCACGTAGATCACCTGCCCTGTCACGTAGTCGGAGGCCGGGGAGGCCAGGAAGACGGCGGTCCCGGCCATGTCCGACGGCCCGGCCAGGCGGCCGAGGGGCACCCTGTCTTCGCCCCAGGCCCGCATCGTGGGGTTGGCCCAAAGTTTCTCGGTCAGGGGGGTGACCACGAAGCCGGGACAAATGGCGTTCACCTGGATGTTGTGAGGCCCCAGCTCAACGGCCAGGGCCTTCGTGAACTGCCCCACGGCCCCTTTGGTGCAGGCGTAGACGGAGACCTTGGGGAGGGCGATGCCGGTGGTCAGGGACCCGATGTTGATGACCTTGCCCTGCCGGCGCGGGACCATGTGGCGGGCCACGGCCTGCGTCAGGAAGTAGAGGCCCTTCAGGTTGACGTTCATGATCCGGTCGTAGTGCTCCTCCGTCACCTCCTCCAGGGGCTCCCGGATGTTCATCCCGGCGTTGTTGACCAGGATGTCGATCTGACCGAAGTGGTCCAGGGTCGCCTCGACCGCCCTTTGCGCGGCAGTCAGGTCCTCCAGGTCCATCTCCACGGCCCAGGCCTCGCCTCCGGCGGCCCGGATGGCGGCCACGGCCTCGTCGAGCTGCGACCGGGTGCGCGCGGCGCAGGCGACCTTTGCCCCGTGGCCGGCCAGGCCCTCGGCGATACCCCGGCCAATGCCCCGGTTTCCGCCGGTCACCAGGGCCACTCGTCCCTTCAGAGAGAAGAGATTCATGATGACCTCCTGTATTTAAGGATCGGCTGATCGTTGACCGGGAGAATATATGCAAACCCTCCGGGCAGGACAACCCCCTTCTGTGACGCCATTGTCCGACGATAGAGACAGTAGTGTCCCACATCCTGCCTCCCCTTCCCCTGATCTTTGACCTTCTGCAAGGATTATCCTCTGTATTTTCCGCCTGTTAGTTTATTTACTGGGGCGGAGGATTTTGGGATGGCACATGCCTTGCAGAGGAGATGAATAGCCAATGCCGAGAAGAGAGATGAAGGTCGGGGTGAGGGCGGGGACAGGGCCTGGATTCAGGTTTTAAAAATGGACATTATCGTAGCGAGCAGCGATGGGGAGTTAAGGAGGTCGCTGGCAGACCTGCTGGGCAGTTCTTCCAATCACGTGAGGACGACGCCCCGGAGCAGCGAACTGATCCAGTGGGCCATCGACGGGGAGGCCGACGCCGTGGTGGTGGACGTCGACCTGGTGGGGATGGACGGGGTGGAGGCGCTTCCCATCCTGAAACAGCTGCGGCCCAAGGTTCCGATCATCATGCTCTCCTCAGACACGTCGATGGAGGTGAGCCGGCGGATCGCCGAGATCGGGGTTTTTTATCACTTCGTGAAGCCCGTGGATCCCTCGGACCTGATGCACGTGGTGCGGGCGGTGGGGGGCGCCGGGCGGTAGCCGGCGCGCGGGCGCTGTTGAGCGCGGCCGAATGTGGAAAGGGATCGCCATGAGGATCATCATTGCCAGCAGCGACGATGCCCTTCGGCGCTTTGTGGCTCACATCCTGGAGGGCCTGGGGGAGGGCATCCGGACGGTTTCGCGAAGCGGGGAGCTGCTCAAGGCCGTGCTCGACAAGGACTATGACTTAGCCGTGATCACCCTGGACCTGGGCGGCATGAGCGGCTTAGAGACGCTGCCGATCCTGAAGCGCCTCCGGCCCAAGATGCCGGTGATCGTGCTGTCCGAGGACAACTCCGCCGAGGTCCGGGCCGATGTCTTTGAGGGGGGAGCGCTCCACTATTTCGTGCTGCCCATCCACCCGCCGGCGCTGGTCTCGGCGGTATCCGCTGCCGTTCGGAAGGCAGAGTCCAGAGTCCAGAATCCAGAATCCAGAATAAAATCGCATCTCAAGGAGTGATTATGTCCGTCACACAGGAGGGTCAGAGGGTGGGGGCAGGAGAGGCCAGTCCGTGGGAGGTGGCCCTTCAGCAATTAGATGGCGTGGCAGGGCGTTTGAAGCTGGACCGGGGGATCCATCAACGGCTGCGCAACCCCAAGCGGGTCCTGATCGTCTCCATCCCCATCCGGATGGACGACGGCCAGGAGGAGGTCTTCACGGGCTACCGGGTGCAGCACAACTTAGCTCGCGGGCCGGGCAAGGGGGGCATCCGGTATCACCCCGGCGTGACCTTAGACGAGGTGAAGGCGCTGGCGATGTGGATGACCTGGAAGTGCGCGGTGGTGGACATCCCGTTCGGGGGGGCCAAGGGGGGCGTGGTCTGCAACCCGAAGGCCATGTCGGTCAGGGAGCTGGAGCGGATGACCCGGCGCTACACCTCGGAGCTGTTCATTCTGATCGGGCCGGACCGGGACATCCCCGCGCCGGACGTGTACACGGACGCCCAGACGATGGCCTGGATCATGGACACCTACAGCATGCGCGTGGGCCACTCCGTGCCGGGGGTGGTGACGGGCAAGCCGCTGTCGGTGGGGGGGTCGCGGGGGCGCGAGGAGGCCACGGGGCGGGGGTGCGTGTTCACGATCGCCGACGCGGCCAGGCATCTGGGTCTCTCGCTGGACAGCGCGACCGTGGCCGTGCAGGGGTTCGGGAACGTGGGGGCCATCTCCGCGCGTCTGATGCTGGACTACGGGTCCAGGGTCGTGGCCGTGAGCGACTCGGGCGGGGCCATTTACAACCCGAAGGGCCTCGACCTGAAGGCGGTCTCCGCTCACAAGCGGGAGGCCGGGACGGTCGTGGGCTACAGGGACTCCGACAGGATCACCAACGCCGAACTGCTGGCGACCCCATGCGACGTCCTCATCCCGGCGGCGCTGGAGAACCAGATCACGGAGGCCAACGCGCACACCATCCGGGCGCGCATCGTGGCCGAAGGGGCCAACGGGCCGACCACGCCCGCCGCAGATCGCATCCTGGCTGAGCGAAACATCTTCCTGATCCCGGACGTGCTGGCCAACGCGGGCGGGGTGACGGTCTCCTATTTCGAGTGGGTGCAGGGCATCCAGGAGTATTTCTGGACGGAGGAGGAGGTCAACAGCAAGCTCAAGGGGATCATGACCCGCAGCTTCGCGGAGGCGCTGGAGATTCACCTGCGCGAGCGGGTGGACATGCGCACGGCGGCCTACATGCTGGCGGTCTCCCGCGTGGCCGAGGCGAGCCGGACGAGGGGGCTCTATCCATGATTCAGCATCGGGGAGGAGGGGTATGGAAGAGGGGGAGGTGTGCATCGTCTGCGGAAGGAGGCCGGATTCCTTCTACGTCCGGGTGGATAGCTCCGCCAAACAGGGCTGTGTCTTTTGCAGCCTGTTCGGCGTGGATGTGGATCGGCTGTTTGAGGACTTCCCCGACGCCGCCGGGATCGTCTGTCTGAACTGTCTCTCCGTCTACATGCGGCGGGACGCCTCGCCGCTGGCATCGCCGTTGGAGGGGAGGTGAGGCCCGTGTTCCTGCTGGAGCGCATCCTCACACGGACACGGCGGTCTTGTACACGGGCTGATCGGGAGCACGGCGGAGCGGGTGGTTCGGAAGGCCCCGTGTCCGGTGCTCACGGTGCGGGCAGTGGAGCACGAGTTTGTGACGGCGTAGAAGGGCGGTGGTGGCATGGTCAAAGTAGACGTGGTGTCCGTGGGAATGGACAAGAAGATCAACGCCTATGTGGCGCTGCTCCAGGTGAGGCAGGGGGAGCGGACGCTGCCGGTTTTCATCGGGGCCTTTGAGGCCGGGGCGATCTCCATGGCCATCGAGCAGGTCAGGTCCCCCAGGCCGCTCGTGCACGAGCTGTTGAGGGCGATGATCGAGGGCCTGGGGGGGAGGGTGGAGCGGGTGGAGATCCTCGGCATGGAGGCGGATTACTACATCGCCTGCGTTGAGCTGGTCACCCGCGAGGGGAGACATGTCCGGGTGGACGCGCGGCCGAGCGACGCCGTGGCCCTGGCCCTGAGGTCGAGCGCCCCGATCTTCATCGCGGACGAGGTCGTGGAACGCTCCGGGGTCTTCCTCCAGAAGGAGGAGGAGGCGCAGCCTCTCCTGCACCCGGAAGCGGGGAAGCGGAGAAACGGAGAAACGGGGGAAAGGCAGAACCGAAACGGAGAAACGGAGAAACGAGGAAGCGGGGTCAACCCTCAGCCCCTCCTACACCCAGAAGCGGGGAAGGGGAGAAGCGGGGAAACGGGGGAAAGGCAGAACCGAAACGGAGAAACGGAGAAACGGGGAAACGGGGTCCCCCCTTCTCCCCCTCTCCGATTCGCCGACTCAGGGGACGTGGGGGGACGCGGGGAGATGGACCGCCTGCTGGCCCGGCTGCGCTGGCTGGTCCGCGAGGAGGCGTACGAGGCTGCGGCGGAGGTGCGGGACCGCATCGGGGGCGGGATTGAGGCCGGGGAAAAAATTGAGAAAAAACATGTTGACATGTCGTAATATTTCGATTATATTCATGGCATGAAAACAAGAGAGGGGTTGAAGCTCATCGGCTGGGGGGCGCTGGGAGAGGCGGCCGAGTGTCTGAAGACGCTGGCGCATCCCGTGCGGCTCAGGATGGTGCAGATGATGCTCCACAGCCGGTATACGGTGGGGGAGCTTGCGGAGGAGTGCGAAATCCCGAGCCACATGGCCTCCGAGCACCTGCGGCTGATGCAGCGGTGCGGGCTGCTCACGAGCGAGCGAGAGGGGCGCCGGATGTACTACCAGGTCAAGGACTCGCATCTGAAGGACATGATGGCGTGCATCGAGGAGCGGTTTGGCAGGAAGACGTGAGCGGCATTTTTTTGGGCCACAAAATATCGTATTATTGATATGTTTCGATAAAAATAAGAAACTCGTGATTCACGTATACCGGCGCGGATACACCCGAAGGAGGTGGAGGCGAGCGATGAGACGCGCAGCCATTTTAGGAATCGCTGTTTTGGGTCTTCTGGCTGTTCCAGGGCAGGGGGCCCGGGGCGAGGACCTGCGCCTCTCCCTGGCCGAGGCGCAGCGGATGGCGGCGGGGCAGAGCCCGCTCATGGCAGCGGCGCGGGCGGAGGTGGCGCGGGCGGAGGCCGGGCATCTGGGGGCGCTGGCGGGCCTGCTGCCTTCGGTGGGCCTTTACGAGACCTACACCCGCACGAACGACGCTGTGAACGCCTTCGGGTTCAGGCTCAAGCAGGAGCGGTTCACGCAGGTGGACTTTGCCCTGGGCAGCCTCAATCACCCCTCGGGTCTGAACAACGTCAACATCCGGCTCGTGGTCCGGCAGCCGATCTTCGGGGGCGGGGACGCGGTGTTTCGCCGGCGTCAGGCGCGGTCGGGGGTCCGGGCCGCGCAGGGGATGCGGGACCGGCGGGGCGGGGAGGTGGCGTTCGCCGTGGCGCAGGCGTACTACGGGCTGATCCTGGCCGGGGAGGAGCTGAGGATCGTCCGCAAGGCGCTCGCGTCCGCCGAGGCTCACGTGGCCGTCGCGGAGGCCCATTACAGGGAGGAAATGGTCCCGCTGTCCGACGTCCTGGCCGCCCGCGTGCGCGCGGCCGACCTGAGGGAGAAGGAGATCGAGGCGGCCAACGGCGTGGCGGTGGCGCAGGAGGGACTGAAGGCGGCGATGGGGCTGGAGACGGACGCGACGCCCGCGCCGACGGACAGCCTGAGCGAGGTGGCGTCCGCCGTCGATCCTGACGCCCTGATTGCGGAGGCGCTGAGGGCGCGGCCCGACCTGGCCGCGCAGGGGGAGATGGCCGCCTCCGCGCGGAGCGGGGCGGCGGCCGAGCGGGCGCGTTACGTCCCCCGGGCGGACTTTCTCCTGGTGTCGGATCTCGACGCCCGCCGGGCCTTCCGGCGAGAGGGGGAGTCGTGGACGGCCAACGTGATCCTGTCGTGGGAGGCGCTGTCGTTCGGGACGGTCAGCGCGGTTCGGGCCGCTCAGGCGGAGCGGGCGAAGGCGGAGGCCATGCGGCGCTACGGGGCGCAGCAGGTCCGCCTGGAGGTCCGGGAGGCGGCCCTGGGCCTTCGCGCGGCGCAGGAGCGGGTGAAGGTCGCCCGGCAGGCCGTGGAGGAGGCGCGGGAGCGCCTCCGGATGGTGGAGCTTCAGTACGGGCAGGAGATGAGCACGATGACGGACCTTCTGGCCGCCGAGGCCGCGCTGACGGAGGCCGAGGGGCGCACCGTCCGGGGGCTGTACCAGTCCCGCGTCGGGCTGGCGCGCCTGGAGCTGGCGGTGGGGAAGAAGATCAGTGGTCAGTGATCAGTGGTCAGTGATCAGTGGAAAAATTTCTTTTTGCTGACCACTGGCCACTGACCACTGCTTTTCAAGGAGGTTTTGCCATGACGATGGATCGCTACATCCGGCTGATCGCCGGGACGTTCGTGCTGGTCAGCCTGGGACTGGGCTACACGATCAGCCCCTACTGGTTTCTGTTCACGGCGTTCGTCGGTCTGAACCTGATTCAGTCGTCGTTCACGAAGTGGTGTCTGATGGAGGATATTCTGGCGAAGCTGGGGGTGAAACGCGCATGAATGTACGTATCATCATCCTGTTTGTCCTGGCCGCGGCCTTCGCGGGGTGCGGGGGCGGGGAGCGGCAGGAGGCTGAATCCGGGACGCCGATTCCGGTCCAGACCGTGACCGTCGCAGAGCAGGCCGTCCCGGCGCTCGTGACGGCTGTGGGGACGACCGCGGCCTTTCAGACGGCCTCGGTGGGGTCGAAGCTGATGAGCCGGGTGACGGAGGCGCCGGTGCGGGAGGGGGACCGGGTTCGGAAGGGGGATGTCCTGGTCCGGCTGGACAGCCAGGACCTGTCCGCCCGGCGGGGGCAGGCCGAGGCCGGTCTGGCGGAGGCCCGGTCCGCCCTGGAGAACGCCGCGCTGACGCTCAGGCGCATGCAGGCGCTCTACGATCAGAAGGCCACGCCCAAGAAAAACTTAGATGACACCCGCACGGGCCACGCCCGCGCCCAGGCCGCGGCCCAGGCCGCGGAGGCGGGCCTGAGAGAGATCGACGCGACGCTCGCGTACAGCGCCGTGCGCGCGCCCTTTGACGGGGTGGTGGTCAAAAAGATGATCGAGGCGGGGGACGTGGCCGCGCCGGGCGCGCCCCTCCTGGTGGTGGAGGACCCGGGGCGGATGAAGGTGGTGGCGCGGGTGAGCGAGGGGGAGGTTGAGGCCCTCCGCGTCGGGGGGACCGCATTTGTCGAGATCGACGCGGGGGGTCAGCGCCGGCTCCCCTGCGTCCTCGAACGCGTCGTCCCGTCCGCCGACCCGGCGAGCCGGACCTTTGACGTGGAGGTGGTCCTGGACAACGCGGACGGGCGGCTCAGGTCCGGGCAGTTCGCCCGGCTCCTGATCGAGAGCGGGGAGCGGCGGGCCGTGCTGATCCCGAAGGCCGGGCTGGTCCGGCAGGGGCAGCTGGAGGGCGTGTACGTGGCGGAGGGGGGCGTGGCCCGTCTCCGATGGGTGCGGGTCGGGCGGGACTACGGCGACCGCGCGGAGGTCCTTTCGGGGCTGAGCGGGGGGGAGCGGGTCGTGGTGTCCGGGGTGGACCGTTTGAAGGATGGGGATAGAATCCGATGAATCGCTACGGAATGGCGGGGCGGATCGCTCACTATTTCATCGACTCCAAGCTCACGCCCTTATTGGCCGTGTCCTCGATGCTGCTGGGCGTCTTTGCCGTGATCGTCCTCCCCCGCGAGGAGGAGCCGCAGATCGTCGTGCCGATGGCCGACGTGTTCGTGCAGATGCCGGGGGCGAGCGCGAAGGAGGTGGAGGAGCGGGTCGTGTCCCCGATGGAGAAGCTCCTCTGGGAGATCCCCGGCGTGGAGTACATCTACTCGACCTCCTCGCCGGGGATGGGGATGGCGATCGTCCGGTTCCGGGTGGGGGAGGACCTGGAGAAGAGCCTCGTCCAGCTCTACAACAAGCTCTACTCGAACTTCGACCGCATCCCGCCGGGGGCCTCGGAGCCGCTGATCAAGCCCCGGTCCATCGACGACGTGCCGATCCTGGCGCTCACGCTCTGGAGCGACCGGTACGACGGGTTCATGCTCCGCCGGATCGCGGCGCAGGTGGAGACGGAGGTCAAGTCGGTGGAGGACGTGTCGGAGACCGCGATCATCGGGGGGCAGCGGCGGCAGGTGAGGGTCCTGCTGGACGCCGGGCGCATGGCCGGGCACGGTGCCTCTCCGACGGGCGTCTTAGGGGCGCTGGGCGCGGCCAACCGGCAGGTCCCGGCGGGGAGTTTCTCCGCCCGCAACGCCGAGGCGCTCGTGGAGGCGGGGTCTCTGCTGAGGGACGCGGAGGAGGTGGGGCGCGTGGTGGTGGGCGTCTTCGGGGACCGCCCGGTCCATCTGCGGGACGTGGCGAGCGTGGAGGACGGGCCGGAGGAGCCTGCGACCTATGTGTTCTTCGGGGCCGGGGCCGCGGCAGGGCAGAAGGGCATCCGCCCGGGGCCGGGCCGCGAGCACCCGGCGGTGACGATCTCCGTGGCCAAGCGGAAGGGGACGAACGCCATCGTGGTGGCGGATCGGGTGATGGAGAAGGTGGAGGCCCTGAGGGGCAAGGTCCTCACCCAGGACGTGAACGTGACGGTCACGCGGAACTACGGGGAGACCGCCAACGAGAAGTCGAACGAACTCTTAGAGCACATGCTGATCGCGGTGGTCTCCGTGAGCATTCTGATCGCCCTGGCCCTGGGCAGGCGGGAGTCGGGGGTGGTGGCCCTGGCCGTGCCGGTGACCCTGGCGCTGACGCTCGTGGTGTTCGCGCTGTACGGCTACACGCTCAACCGCATCACGCTGTTCGCGCTGATCTTCTCCATCGGCATCCTGGTGGACGACGCCATCGTGGTCGTGGAGAACATCGTCCGGCACCTTCGCATGGCGTCCAACCGGGACCGCTCCCCGCTGGAGGTGTCCGCCGAGGCGGTGGACGAGGTGGGCAACCCGACCATCCTGGCGACCTTCACGGTGATTGCGGCCATCGTGCCGATGGGGTTCGTGGGGGGGCTGATGGGGCCTTACATGCGGCCCATCCCGGTGGGGGCGTCGGCGGCCATGATCTTCTCCCTGCTGATCGCCTTCATCATCTCGCCCTGGGCGGCCTACCGTCTCCTGAAGGGGTCCCCGCCCGGCCACGGCGCGCCGGGGGGGCACGGGGAGGGGGAGGACTGGACCACGCGCCTCTACCGCCGGCTGATGGTCCCGCTCATCCAGGATGCGCGGCTTCGGATGCTCTTCCTGGGGGGCGTGGTGTTCCTGCTGCTGGCCGCCGTGGCCCTGGTCCCGCTGAAGGCGGTGACGGTCAAGATGCTGCCGTTCGACAACAAGAGCGAGTTCCAGGTGATCGTGGACACGCCGGAGGGGACGACGCTGGAGCAGACGACCGCCGTGGCCCGCGCGGTCGGCGACTACGTGCGGCAGGCCCCGGAGGTGACGGACTATCAGGTCTACGCCGGGACCTCCGGTCCCTACAACTTCAACGGGCTGGTCCGGCACTACTTCCTCCGGCGGGGCCCGAACGTGGCCGACGTGCAGGTCAACCTCGCGCCCAAGGGGGAGCGCAGGGCGCAGAGCCACGAGATCGCCAAGCGGCTGCGGCCGGGGATCGCCGAGATCGCGAGGCGCGCGGGGGCGCGGGTCAAGGTGGCGGAGGTGCCGCCCGGCCCGCCGGTGCTGTCCACGCTCGTGGCCGAGGTCTACGGGCCGGACTATGGGAGGCAGATCGAGGTGGCCCGGCAGGTCGAGCGGGTGTTTGAGGGGACCGAGGGGGTGGTGGACGTGGACACGTACATCGAGGACGATCAGCCGCAGGTCCGTTTTGTCGTGGACCAGGAGAAGGCGGCCCTGAACGGGGTCTCCGCGGAGGAGGTGGCGCAGACCCTGCGCGTTGCCGTGGGGGGGGCGGGGGCGGGGCTGGTCCACCTGCCGGCCGAGCAGGAGGACGTGCCGATCTTCCTGCGCCTTCCGATCTCGCAGCGGTCGAGCGTCCAGGACCTGTCCGCCGTGCGGGTGCGGGGCGCGGGGGGGAGAATGGTCCCGCTGGGGGAACTCGCGCGTGCCGAGGAGGGGGTCGCGGAGAAGAACATCTACCACAAGAACCTCAAGCGCGTGGTCTACGTGACCGGGGACGTGGCGGGCCGGCAGGAGAGCCCGGTGTACGCCATTCTGAAGATGAACGAGGCCATCCAGAAGCTCCAGATTTCGGAAGGCTATGAGATCGAACGCTACACGGCGACGCAGCCGTTCACCACGGACCGGATCGCCCTGAAGTGGGACGGGGAGTGGCACATCACCTACGAGGTGTTCCGGGACCTGGGGCTGGCGTTCGGGGCGGTGCTCATCCTGATCTACATCCTGGTGGTGGCCTGGTTCCAGTCGTTCAAGACGCCGGTCGTGATCATGTCCCCAATCCCGCTGACGCTGATCGGCATCCTGCCGGCGCACGCCCTGCTGGGGGCGTTCTTCACGGCCACGTCCATGATCGGGTTCATCGCCGGGGCGGGCATCATCGTCCGGAACTCGATCATCTTAGTGGACTTCATCGAACTCCGGCTGCGGCAGGGGATGCCGCTGACGGAGGCGGTGGTGGACGCCGGGGCCGTGCGCTTCCGGCCGATGCTGCTGACGGCCGCGGCGGTGATCGTGGGGTCCTTCGTCATCCTGTTCGACCCGATCTT
>CAYRZX010000028.1:0-30674 GCA_964428665.1 uncultured Gemmatimonas sp. | reverse complement strand
GTAAGGCGGCTCCAGCACCGCCCGCTGTCCCGGCGTAAACTCGTCCAGGACCTCCGCCACCCCCGCCGGCAGGTGGGTCTTCGCGTACGTGAGCGGCCCCGGCGAGTACTTGTAGAGGATCGACCGCCGCTCGTGCGCCGCCTTCCAGGGCAGCGTCCCGTGCGCGAGCGCCTCCGTGAAGATAACCACCGACCCTGCCCTTGCCGGAACGTGTCTCACGCAGCCCAGGTCTTTTTCCAGACGGGCCACGTCGCCAGGCATGGGGTAGTTGGACTTGTGGCTGCCGGGGATGCAGCAGAACCCCCCATCTCCGGGGTTGCAGTCCGACAGCATCCACGACACCACCGTCAACCCGCAGCGCATCCGTCCGTTGTGGAACTGGTAGAAACTCGTCAGGTTGTCTATCGTCCCTCCCCCGTGCAGCACGTGCCCCTCCGCGCCCGCCTCCATCACGATGCCGTAGACGTGGTCCAGCCGGAACCCGTCCCGCAGGACCTCCAGCAGATACGGCACGATCTTCGGGTGCGCCAGCAGGTCCCGGAACGGCTGACACCAGGGCTTCGGCCAGGTCAGCATCCCCCCCAGGTCCCCCCGCCCCTGCTTCCCCTTCAACACAGGCGACCCCCCCGACAGCGACTGCTCCTCCGGCCTGATCCGGATGCGATCCCGATTCTGATCAATGGCCGCGTTGCACGCGGCCACCTCTTCGGGAATCAGGACATCCTCCACGACCAGGTAGCCGTTCAGATCGAACAGATATTTCTCGTAGTCGTTCACGCCAACCTCCTTAAACACTCCAGCGGATGTTTCCTGTTCTTCATCGGGAAGGCGACCCGCCCGCCCGTGATCTGCGACTCGCAGGCCCCCAGGATCATCTCCAGCGCGGCCACCGCGTCGCGGGCGCTGGACAGGGGCTCCCGACCCTTTTCGACGGCCTCGATCAGGTCCCGGATCGCAAGCTGATTGCCTGTCATCAGCGCCTGGCTCTCGGCATCCACGCGGACCCACCCCTGCGACGCCTCGGCGGGCAGAAAGACCGGATGGGGGTAGAGCATCAGCGCCTCGGCGCTCCCGCCCTGCAGCGACAGGATGCCCTGGCTCCCCGCGATCTCCATCCCGTAGCGCCGCCCGTTCCCCGCCTGGTCCTTGCGGGAGTCGAAAAATCCCGCCACACCGTTCTTGAAGGCGTAATAGCTGTTCACGCAATCCCCGGCCACCGGCCCCACCGGCTCCGTGGCCGCCCGCACGTCCCCGGGGCCGATGTCCCGCCCCCCGGCCGTCACGTGCGCGGACATCCACGCCGCGTCCCCCACGAAGAACCGCATCATGTTGAACAGGTGCGTGCCCAGCGTGATCATATCCTCCCCGCCCCCGCGCGCGTCCTGCTTGCCGTGCGCGTAGATCGCCTGCACCTCCCCGATCCTCCCCTCCCGCAGCATCCGCCGCACCGCGTGCGTCTGCGGCAGGTAGACCCCCTGGTGCGCCACGGCGACCTTGCGCCCGGCCCGCTCCGCCGCCGCCACGACCCGGTCCCCCTCCTCCAGCGTCGCCGTCATCGGCTTCTCGCAGTACACGTGGCACCCGGCCTCGATGCACGCCAGGACCATCTCCACGTGACAGTCCGTCCAGCGCGGGCAGACGCTGACCAGGTCTGGCCGCTCCCTCTCCAGCAACTCCCGGTAGTCCGCGTAGGCGCGGGGCGCGCCCGTCTGCGCGCGGGCCTTCTCACGCCCCCCCGCGTCCGGGTCGGCCACGGCCACGAAGGCCACGCCCTCGATCCCCTGATAGGCCAGGTGGAGGTTGTGGCCGAAGTTCCCCCCGCCGGTCCGGCCTATCGCTGCGGCTTTGTATCTGCGTTTGCTCATAAAACCCTCACCCTCACAGCTTCTCTATCGGCTTGGAGTTCCCAAACACTGGCGCAGCCCCCCTGCTCGACGCCGCCCACCGCACCGCGTTCGCCATCACCTTCAGCACCTCCGCCTGGTGGAAGATGGGATGGGTCTCGTGCCCCGGACGGAAGTAGAAGACCTTCCCCCGCCCCCGGTGAAAGCAGCACCCGCTCCGGAACACCTCGCCCCCCTGGAACCAGCTCACGAACACCAGCTCGTCCGGCTGGGGGATGTCGAACGGCTCGCCGTACATCTCCGCGTGCGGGATTTCAAAGTACTCCCCCAATCCCTCCGCGATCGGGTGCGCGCGGTCGATCACCCAGATCCGCTCCCGCTCCCCGGCCTCCCGCCACTTCAGGTTGCACGTGGTCCCCATCAGCCGCCTGAAAATCTTGGAGAAGTGCGCGGAGTGGAGGCAGATCAGCCCCATCCCGTCCAGCACGCGGGCGTGGACCCTGTCCACGACGTCGTCCCGCACCTCCTTGTGGGCCCCGTGCCCCCACCAGGTCAGCACATCCGTGACGGCCAGGACCTCCTCCGTCAGGCCGTGGTCCGTCTCGTCGAGCGTGGCCGTGCGCACATTCAGGTCCGGCTGCGTCCGCAGGTACCTGGCGACGGCCCCGTGGATGCCATCCGGGTAGACCTGCGCGACCTTTTCGTTCTTCTTCTCGTGGCGAAACTCGTTCCACACTGTGACGCGGATAGATTCGTTCATGTCAGTCTCCTGATCAAACGCCCCATTTCGCCCGCACGACCTCCATCGGCACCGTCTCCCCCTTCGTCCAGGCGTAGTGCGCAATGGGGTCCTCCCCGATCCACCGTTCATCCACCGGCTCGCTGGCCAGCTGATACCTCGTGTCCGTGCTCAGCCGGAACCGGTTCGAGACATTGTTCAGAGACCCGTGCATCGTGAACATCCCGAAGATGAGCACATCCCCTGCCTTGAAGCTGCTCGTCCGCCACTGCCCGCCGTGCCGGTCCACCACCTCCACCGGATCGTTGGAAAAAGACCCCGTCACGTGGTCCCGGTCCACGTCCATCTTCCCGTAGGTCTCCCTCACCCGCTCGAACCGGTGCGACCCGACCAGCGCCACCAGCGGCCCCATCTCCAGCGGCACATCCCCCAGCGGCGTCCAGGCCGTGTACACCTTCTGCGTCCCCCGGCCCATGTACACGATATCATAGTGCGCCCCCGAGTTGCTCCCCGGCCCGATGGCCCGCAGCCATTTGTAATCGTAGGTCAGGACCGGCCCGCCCAAAAAGCCTTCAAAGAACCCCATGATCTGCGGCGACTCCACCAGGGCCAGGAACTCCGGCCTCCGCGTGATCTCCTTGCGCCCCCCCAGGAACTGCCCCCGCGCCCCCTCCTTCGCCACCCCCTCCATCAGCGGATAACCCCGGTCCAGCTGCCCGTTGGCGTCCAGGTTCTCCAGCACCACGCGCCGCGCCGACCGCACCCGCTCCACCTCCTGAATCCCCCGGATCAGCAGGTACCCGTCCTCCTCCATCCGGGCGCGCAGCGCCGCCGGGTCGTGGAACAGGTCGTTGGCCTCGCGCAGGTGGCCGAGGTGCTTCCCGCCCAGCTCCAGCTCCCGCTGGCCCATCTTGACGATCATGGCCTTCTCCTCTATATAGCTTAATGACTCCAGGGATCAGTCGGCCTCGATCAGGACCGTACTGGCGCAGATCTTCTCATTCGGCGAGAGTCGTGGTTTCTTCCCGCTGGCCGTCGTGAGACCCCGGACCTTTACCTTCCGGCACGGATCGTACGGGAAGGGCCGTTCCGCAGTCGGCGTGATGTCTTCGACGCCATCGCGCATGCCGTCCGGATCGGTAAAGAGGTACATGCCCTGGTAGTCTTCAGGATGATTCGTGTCGTCGACAAACAGCCCGTCGATCGTCACCTCCCCGGGCATCGAGCAGGGGTAGCCGAAATCGTGCATGCCGTCGTTGCTCACGTTGATCATGCGCGGCCAGCTCACATCTCCGCACGCCGGAATCCAGCGGCAGTTGCGGATGACGAGATCGCCCTCCCAGGTGCTTCCATAATCGCGACGGAAACTGACCAGCGCGTTGCCGTACAGGGTGGAATCTTCGACGGTCAGCCTGCCGCGGCCGATGGCGTTCAGTCCCATCCATCCCAGCGTGCAGCGGCGGATCACATAGGCGCCCGAGACCCCCATGTGCGTGTCCATCCTCGAGAGGACGCAGTCCTCGAGCAGGATGTTCTTGCAGAAGTTCGATCCGATCACGCCCCAGCGCGTGCGGTCGGTGATGTGGTTCATCCGGCAGTTGATCATGGTGAAGTTCACCACGCCGTTCGCGTTATAGTCATAAGTGCCCATGTTGACCGGCTTTCCCGCCGCCCCGATGGTCGAGTAGATCTTGTGGCCGGTGGCGAAACAGTTCCGCAGCGTGACATCGGCGCACTGCTGAACGCTGATGAAGCCGGAGTAAGGACACCCCACGACGGTCTCGCCCACGACATAGTGGGTCAGGCCGTCCACCTCCGTGTTCGAGCGTGAGATCGCGATGTTCCTGGCCCAGTAGTTGTAGCCGACCTTCTGCTCCGTGCGGTTGGCGAACGTGGTGAAAACGCCGCCGCGCAGAACGAGCGGATGGTCGTCGATCGGCCGCGCCTCGACCCGGGTGACCTCGTCGTACTCCCAATCGATGGGCGACGCCACTGAGCCGTCCCGACGAAGCACGAAACAATCGCGCTGGGGCACGCCCTTATTCTGATTGAGGCCCCGTCGGATATACCGCCTCCTGTTGTGGTTCTCCACCAGGACGTGGCAATCCCGCTCCGGCCGCGCATCCACCTGTTTCTGGTCCCGCGTGAGCCGGTCGATCCGAATCTCCTCCGGCTTCAGCTGCGAGCGCACCTCGAAAAGGGGCGCCTTGTGGTCCTCTACCCGCGTGTCGTCGATGGTGAATCGCGAAGTGTTCCAGTCGGTATCGGTGGCGATCACCGCGGTCAGCGGCCGGCCGCCGATGTAGTAGGTGGCGTCGGGTTTCGTCCTGACGGCCAGCCCGTGCGCGTTCGCGTGGCTGTGCGCCTCGCAGATCGCGGGCATGTCGTCGGCGACGCCGTCCCCCTGAGCGCCGAAGGCCTCGTATGTGACCCATCCGTCTCTGAAATCCATGAGGTCTCCTTTTCCAACTGAATCATAACGCCCTCAATACCCCGTCGCTCGTCCCGACGAGCATCACCGGCCCCTCCTTCGCCCACAGCCGCCCGTGCCAGATCCCCGTCACCCGGCCCTCGCCGGAGATGTGTCCCACCTTCTCCCCCCGCCCGTCAATCACCCGGACGCCCCCATCCTCGCACCCGGCCAGGACCTCCGTCTCCCCGTCCCCGTTCACATCGCAGACCTGCAGAACGCCCACCGGCGCGCCCAGGTTGCACGTCCACGCCTCCTCCCCGTCCGCGTAGAACGCGCTGACCGAGAAACTCCGGGACCCCGCGACCACGGCGCGCCGCCCGTCGAACGCCCCCACGGCCACGCCCGTGACCACGTCCCCCAGGTTGTGCCCCCACCGGCAGGCCCCCTCCCCTGCGTCGAACACGCGCAGGTTCTCCCCCCGGTTCGTCCCGCAGATCACCTCCGGCCTTCCGTCCCCGTCTACGTCCTCCACCGCCACCGCCGTCAGCTGCGACGTCCACCCCTGGTTGGCGTATCGCCTCCTCAGCCTCCCATCTCCACCGATGGCAAAGCACGCGCTGTTGGACGACTTGATCGCCATCCCCCCCACGACCTCCCGGAGACCGTCCCCGTCCACGTCCGCCGTCGTCATCGTCACGAACACGCCGTGGTCCGTCCGGAAGCTCCACTTCTCCTTCCCGCGCGCGTCCAGCGCGTGCAGCCGCATGTTGGCGACCCCGGCGATCACCTCCTGCGCCCCGTCCCCGTCCACGTCGTCCACCAGGACCTTCTTCACCTTCGACGCGCCGAGCGTCCACCAGGGCCAGTACTGGAGCCCGAACGGAGGCTCGTAGCGCCAGCGCACAGACCCGTCCGCGTTCAGCAGATAGACCCCGCAGTCGTCCGACCCGGCCACGATCTCCCCCCTCCCGTCCCCGTCCACGTCCGCGATAGCGATGCTGTTGATCGCCCCCCCCACCCTGCGCGACCACCGCAGCTTTCCGTCCGCGTTCAGCAGGAAGACCCGCCCGTCCATCGACCCGACCACGACCTCCGAGGGACCGTCTCCGTCCACGTCCCCCACCCCGAACGACGGGAACTCGTCCCCGGACCGGAACCGCCAGACCTCCCTCCCGGCCAGCGCCGGGGCCTCGTGCGCGTGGACCCGGTGATGGGGCGGATGAGACGCGGCCTCCACGGCCTCCCGGAGCCGGGCCAGCAGGGCGTCCCCCTCCGGCGCCGGCGTTCCCTCGACCTCGTGCCGCCCCGCCGGAACACGGAACGTCACCGTCGTCTTCCCGTCCCTGCGGTAGGGCCTCCCCTTCGGGACCGGCGCCCCGTCCACCTTCACCTCCCCCTCATTCCCCACGAGCAGCTTGACCTCCGTCCTCCGGTCCGCGATCAAAACACCCCTGCCCGCCGAAAAATCGTACTCCACGCTCACCGGCCGGTCGCTCGAAAACAGCGCGCGCCCCGCGCTCACCTCCGTCCCCATCGCCAGCGCGAACCCCCTCCCCGTCACCCGGAACAGCTGCGCCTCCACCTTCAGAGGTCCCTGCCTGAACGGACTCCCCTGGGAGACCCCGGCCAGGGCCGCTCCCCCCGGACCGGCGACCCGAACGACCCCCGGCGCCACCTGCCGGAGGTCCATCTGAGGTTGCCCCGGCGTCGCGACCAGCGCGTTCAGAAACGTGTAGCGCCCCCCCTCCTTGATCTCCTGCACCACGCTCTGATGCAGGACGTGGGCGACCAGGTCCTCCCGCCCGAACCGCCGCTGCCGCCGGGCGTGCTCCTCCGGCTGCCAGTCCGACCAGCTCCCGATGTCCACGGCCTCCGTCCAGAGCCGCGCCCCGTCCCCGTTCAGGACCGAGCAGGCGTGCCCCCCCTGCGTCACGGTGAACCGCCCCTCCGCCAGCGCCGGGTCCCCCACCAGCTTCCACCGGCACTCCAGCGTGTACTCTCCCCCCTCCCTCGCCTCCACCTCGTCCAGGACCAGAAAGCCCCCCCCCTTCTCCCAGACGATGTTCCGCGTCCAGTCCACGCCGTTGTAGTCCTTCAGATACGTCCGCGTGAACCCGACCCGATCCAGGTCCGCGACCAGGTCCATCCCCGCGAACGTGGGCGGCGTGGCCCCGTACCCGTCCCGGACCACCGTGACCACGTTGTGGTCCCGGAAGTTCGGCCAGTGGAGGTTGTCCTCTGTCACCAGGAACGTCTTCCCGTGCTGCGAGAACTCCACGATGGAGTTCACGTCCTCGAACGAGTGCGACCCGCCCCCCACCCCGTCAAACAGCATGTACTGGTCGTCCGGCTCGAACCCGGCCCGGAACGACATCTTGTCGAACGTCTTCTCGTAAGGGACGTTGGGCGGCAGCACGAACATCCCCCGCGCCCCGTCCGGGTCCGTCTCCGGCATCCGGTAGTAGAGGTCGTCCAGCCGGGCCACCCTGATCCCGACCATGTCCGTCGGCGCAACCGGGTCCACGTCGTCGAACAGTCGCCCCAGCTCGTCCGACACGTGCCGCCCCAGCCGGAACGGCCTCCCGCAGTCCCCCAGCGCCTCCATCCGGCGCTTCACCATGAAGGCGTAACGCCCGTCCCGGTAGTAGTGCGCCGCCTTCTGGAACAGGCTCGTCGGATACCCCCAGGCCGTCTGGCAGTCCCCCAGCACCGGCATGTACCCCCGGTTGTCGCACGAGATGATCCCCCGATCCGCCGCCTCCCGCGCCATCCCGCTCTCGAAGAACCGGCTCCCCCCGCCCGCCAGGGCGTACGCCGCGATGTTCTCCAGCGTGCAGGCCCATCCGTGAAAATTGCAGTCGCAGACCGGCTTCGAGTGCGCGTCGTAGTCCTTGAACAGCGTCGCCACGTCCCTGAGCCACTGCTTCGCCTCCGGCAGGCGATAGTACTTCTCGAAATACATCCCCCCGAAGAACAGGGCCATCCCCAGCAGCGTCTGGTGGTTCTGCTTCGGGGCCCTGACTTTGAGATGGTGCTGAAACCCCCTGTTCGCGTGGCCCTCCCCCGACCGGAGCACCCGAAGGATATAGTTCGTGATCCTCAGCCGGTCCTCATCGCTGAAGACCGGACTCTCCTCCAGCGCGTCCCACAGGATCGTCTTCTGGTAGAACGTCAGATGCACCTGCCGCTCCTGGACCCCCTCCGGCGCGTCCCGCTCCATGGCCAGCATCCCCTCCCGGAAGCGCGCCGCAAAACGATCGTCCCCCGTCGCCACATAATAGAGACCGGCGTGCGCGACCCCCTCCCCCTCCAGCCCGTAGCCCCACGCCTCCTCCGGAGGGTCCCCGGCCCACTGCGCCAGGACCTCCCGCTCCCGCCCCCGGTCCCCCCCCATCTCCACGATGAACGTCTGCCCCAGCGCCACCTCCACCCCTCCACCCCCCGAATCGGAGAAGGGGGGAACCGGTGAACCGGAGAAATGTCCTTTCCCCGTTTCTCCGTCTCTCCGCTTCTCCGTTTCGATTCTGCTTTTCTCCCCGCGTCTCCTTTTCTCCGCTTCTCCGTTTCGCGTTTTCCTTCCCCCCTCCCCGGCCTGCAACAGCCCCCCGAGCCGCTCCGCGCCCCTCCCGGCCCCGGCCCCGTCGCTCGCCCCCACGACCACGACATTCTTCCCCAGCCCCCACGGGTCGTGCACCGTCTGGAGGACATATCCCCCCCGGCCCGGATGCGACCGGTCCACCAGCGTGTACCACCGCCGGTAGAGCGCCCGGATGACTGCGTTGTTCGACAGATTGCCCACGGCAACCGTGTGCCACGCCTGCGGCCCCTCCCCCGCCTCCGCCTCCCGCCGGATCGCCAGGTCAACCCCGCTGACCTCCCGGACCCGCGCCTGAATGGACCGCGCCGCCTCCAGACAGGCGTCGTCCTCCGGCGCCACGATCTGCGCCTCCGCCTGCCCCTCGCGGACGAGCGTCGTGATCAGGCACATATCCTTGAGCCGGGTGATCTCCTGTGTGTCCATTTAGAACCCCGCCTCCTGCGCGACGCGCATCCCGTGCAGGATGTCCTGCATCTCCCAGTAGCGGCTCAACCCGAAGGCGCTCCCCTTGCCTCGCTCGGCCAGGATGTTCTCCCGCATCATCTGCATCCCCTTCTTCAGGAACGCCTCGTCGCCGGTCAGCTCGTGCCCCCAGAACAGCGGCAGAATGTCCTGCATCGCGTATCCGGTCAGGTAGACCGACTGTAACGGATCGGCCCCCAGGACCATGCCCGGCTCCGTGGGGGACATCCAGCTATACGCCATGTTATAAGCGATGTGCGCGCAGGCCCGGCCCGCGCGCTCGTCCCCGGTGGCCCGCCAGTAGCGCATCAGCCCCGCCGCCAGGATCGCGTTCATGGTCGGAACCCCGCCCCGGTAGTGCCACGTGGCCGGAGACTCGCTGAAGAACTGCCGCCGCGGCCTCAGGGCGCTCAGCGCCGACTCCGCCAGCTGCCGGCCCGCCTGGAGATGTTTCAGGTCGTAGGTGTTCTCGTACGCAATCATCGTGCTGCGCAGCGGCCACCCCACGGCCCGGCCCGACCTGGCCCCCACCCCCGTGTTCGTCGCGTGCAGCCAGTCCGCGATCCCCACCGCCGCCTCCCGCGCGTCCGGGTCCCCCGTCAGATAGTGCAGCAGGAACAGCCCCGCCAGCGGCGCGTTCAGGGAATAGGGCGCGTGCCCCGTGTGGTAGGGCGAGATGCCGTAGCTCGCCCCGACCCAGGCCGGGTCCGCGTGATGGTGACAGATGTCGATGTCCATGAAGTGGCCCTGGTAGGCCTCCGCGTAGTCGAACCACGCCCGCCGGCCCGCCAGCAGGGCGATGATGTAGGCCCCGTAGTCCACCTCCTGGTACATGTTGCTCCAGGTCCCCCGGTAGGCGTTGTAGATCGAGTCCGAGTAGGAGTCCGGCCAGTTCCGCAGGCCGTTGGGCGCCGCGCAGACCAGGCTCACCCGGCTCCTCTCCATCATCAGCTTATGGAGTTCCGGGAACCGCTCCGGCGTCAGGGCCGCGCCCCACCCGAAGGCCCGGTTCTCCGCGTACCATTCGGGGGCCATGAGGACCGGCGGCGACTCGAAGGCCCTGAACGCGGCCTGCACCTTCGGCGACTCACCCTCCCCTCTGTGGAAATAGAGCAGGAACTCGTGCCGTCTGGCCTCCCCCCGCGTCATCACGTACTGCTCGTACTCCACCGTCCGGGTGAACAGGTCAAAGACCACCTGCCCCCCCTGGCCGGCCCACATCCGCTTGGGGTACTGCTGCGCGAAGTACCGGACCTGCCCGGAGACCCCACGCCCCGCCGCCTGCAACGTCACCGGCCCCTGCCAGCGCCCCCCGCTCGCGCGCCGGGCGTCGCTCCCCTCGAACACCTCATAGGCGTCGTACTTATGCTGCCTCACCAGCAGCCGCCCGGTCTCCGCCTCTGTGGTCTTCAGCCGCTGGTCGCCCAGGACCGCCTCCCCGTCCGTCAGCGGCGTCCGCACCCGCGCCAGCATCTCCTCCACGAGTTGCGCGGGCGCGTCCGTGTCGTTGAAGACCCGGAAGAGGACGCGCAGATAAGGCCTCCCCCGGTAGGCGTGGATGCGGCAGGTGAACCGCCCGAACCGCTTCTCCCCCTCCGCGAGATGCCCCGAGCAGAGGACCGTCGCCCGCTCCGGCCCGCCCGCCTCCAGGACCACCTTTTCGCTCACCGCCACGAACCGCGTGGAGACCCACCCGTCCCTCGCCACGACCTCCCCCGCCACCTCCTGTCCTGTCGCCTCCTGCTCTCCAGCCAGAGCAATCCCCTCCGCCAGCCTCGACCCCTTCCTCACCTCGAACCGCAGCGCCCCGGTGTCCACCGCGACCCCATCTTCCATCTGCCTCACCCGCAGCCCGTCTGAGGCCGGCGCAGGGGACACCTCCGTGCCATAGGTCACGGTATAGGTCTGGTTGGCGCTCCCCCCGTCCGCCTGAAGGTCCAGCAGCAGCCAGTGGACGCTTCCATCCGGCCACCGGTGTAACACGGCGGTCTGAGCGGGCACAGGTTTCCCCCCCGGCCCGGCCAGCGCGACCCGCTTCTCGTCCAGCAGACTCCCCTGCCCGAACGGAATCCCCCACGTGACCGGGTACCCGTCCTCCGGCAGCCCCTCCGGGCAGTCGAGCGTGAACCTCCCCGTCGCCTTTTTGACCGGCTTTGAGACCCCCGGCCGCACCGGACGGAGTTCCACCTCTCTGCGCGCCGGGTTCTGCTCCCACGGCACTGAAGCGCTGGAACTCAGAGCCACGTCCCCCCAGAAGACCCGCGTGTAGAACTTCTTCTCCGCGTCCGGGTCCGCCAGACCGTCCCAGCTCCAGATCCCCAGGTGAAACTCATCCCCCGGCAGCCGGGTCCCTGAACCGACTCTATCCAGCACCCTGAGCGTCAGCGTGAACGCCTGCCCCGGTTTGACCCACTGGCTGATGTCCAGACTGAAATAGTCGAACTCCTCCGCGTCCCCCACGTCCTGCTCCCAGACGACCCTGTCGTCGATCAGAACCTGTTTGAACCGGTGGCCCGCAAAGTTGTGGTACGCGGCATAGGTGTGCGTCCACCTCGGCCTGGCCTGCTCCCACCCCTCGGACACGTAGGTGTCGTTGGCGTAGAGATTCAGGAAGATCGGCCCCTCCCATTTCGCCGGGACTGTCCCCTTCGCGCTCAGGGCCGCGAAGTCCCCGTCCTGCGAGACCTCCCAGGGGTGATAGACCTGCCGGAGCGCGCGGGGGTCCTCGACCAGCAGGTACTTTCCCTGGGACGTGAAAGTCCACGCGACCTGATCAAAGCCCAGATTTAAGACGTTCTTGGAAGACTCCACAGCTCCTCCATCCTGCGCAAGGCAGAGCGTCAGCAGGAAAATGACAAAAAAAGACATCCTCTATCCCCGAAACTTATCTCGCACCATATTCAACATCTCCCTTTTCCCCAGATTTACCCCGCTGGCGATGACCCCCTGGTGCCCGCTCTCCGTCACCGCGTCGCACACCTGCTCCAGCTCATCCGGCGTCAGGTTCAGGACCAGGGGCGGGTAGGATCCCACCTTCCCGCTCTTCTGGAGGCCCATCTTGCGGACCTCGTGCATCACCACCTCCGCGACGGAGTAACCGTTCTTTTCCAGGCTGGCGACCGTGCGCGGGAGCTTCAAAACGTCATACCCGAACAGCCTGTAGAGCATCGCCAGCGCGTCGGACTCCGACAGCCCCTTCGTCCATCCGCACCATAGCCGCGCCCAGGCCGCAAAGAGCTGCGGCCCCACGCCCCCCCACCCCACGATCCCCCCGAAGCCCCCGCTGATAAACGTCACCGTCTGCTCCCAGTCCACGTAGCAGTGGCCGCCCAGCAGCGCGAACGTGGGCGGGAAGCAGTCCGTCCCGAAGTCAACCTTCCGTCCCGCGCCCTCCGCCGCCTCCCGGAACTGCCGCATCCGCGCCGTCAGCAGGTCGCACCGGAACTTGAACCAGGACAGGACCTGATAGTCGTGCTCCAGCGCCGTCAGCGCATCGAAGAACCCCATCCCCAGCTCCACTGCCCTGCGCGCCCGGCCCGCGTCGAGGGATTGAAGCCGTCCCCGCAGCCGGAGCAGCCCCCGTTTCATCGCCTGAAAGTCGTAGCCCATCCGGCCCGCCTCGGCCTCGCAGTCCGCGCAGGCGCACCCGAACAGGATGTGGAACGCCGCAGGCGGGGCGTAGCGCGCATGGTCCATGTGCAGCCCGTCCATCGGATACCGCCTCACGATGTCCGCGATGCACGCCGCGATCCAGTCGTTCAGCCGCCTCTTGCTCGGGCAGAACGGCACGCCCCACCTCGTGTCCCCGGCGCTCACAGGATTCCCATCGAGGTCCCGCATCTCCAGGTCCGGGAACACCGACCCCCCGTAGCTCCAGACCCCGATGTGCCCCCAGACCTCGATCCCCAGCCCGTGCGCCCCGTCCAGCACCCTCAGAAACTCTGAATCATCCCATCCGCTCACCACCCCCGGCAGCACCGCGAACGCCTCCGGCGGGAGCCTGTGCATCTCCCGGTGCGCGGCCAGCGTGGGCTGCGCCCGCCAGTTCTCCACAGGGCTGATCGCCGTGACCTCCGGCGAGACCTTGAACCCCGACGTGTGGCAGAGGTGGCTCTCCGGGATGATCGTGTTCAGCCCCATCTCCTCCCGGACGCGCCGGAGCGCGTCGGGCTTCCCCATCTCGTCGATGCTGCCGAACCAGCCGATGCGAGGTTTCATGACAAAATCCTTATGTTGTTACTCTATCTTTTCGCAGTAATAGCTCGGCTCCCCCTTCGGGTTCTTGGTCGCCACCCCTTTCACCTTCACCCTCCTGAGCCCTCGCCAGCCCATGCTTTCACTCCCATCCAGCTTCAAATCCGGCGGAAACTCGCAAAAAAGCTCTTTCACGTGACCTGACTCGCCTTCCAGGTAGACCACGATGTGGGTCCTGGAATTCGCGTTCTTTTGTGGGGAATGGGATTGGATGGACTGGACCGTATATGTCTTTTCCTGTGATGCGGGCCTTTGCACAAACCAGTAATAGGAAGCGTAAGCCCCCACAATGACCCCAAGAATAAACCTTGCCATAACTTACCAGAGCCTCCTTACTCCGAAGCGGGGCAGACCGCGTCCACCTCCACCTCGATCAGCATCTCAGGGTTGATCAGGCTTGCAATTTGAATCATGGACGTGGCCGGCGGGTGCGCGCCGAAGAACTCCTGGTGCGCCCTCCCGTAGTCCTCCCACCGGGAGATGTCCGTGACGAACATCCGCGTCCGGACGACGCAGGAGAGATCGACCCCCAGCTCCTGGAGCGCCCGCTGGATGATCTCCAGGCACCGCCTCGTCTGTCTGTAGGCGTCCCCCGGCGCAAAGGTCCTGCCGTCCTCCCCCACAGGGGCCGTGCCGCTCACCGCCACGAACGGCCCGGCCTTCACGGCCCGGCAGTAACCCACCCTCTTCTCCCACGGCGCACCCGAGAAAACCCGCTTGAATTCCATACCTCCCCCCCGTGTCCTGTGTCCTCTGATGAAGTTGTGCCCCTTCTATCAGCCCACGGATAGGGGCAGTTCAACCTGTTCGCCAGTGGCTTCGTTGACGACCAAAAGTCTACCTGTGTCTTCATGGCGCAGTTGCTCATTCGCGTTCAACAACTCGATGCCATAGATCGTTCCATCCGGAGCCATGTCCACGATCAGTTCATCGCTGACCCGAACGGTTTCCACTGCGTCACATTTCTCCTGGAAACGAATGTAGGCGATATTGTAGCGAGGATCATAAGTGAATTTCATGGTGTACCATCCTTTCCAGACCGTCAAAAGTAACGAGTGATGATCGTAATCACCAGCCAGTCAGTGCCTTCCTGAACGGCGTACGCTTCTACCTGTTTGGTTCTATAATGTCTGCCGCGCCATACACTGTCAAACGTGAAATTGCGTCGAAATCCGGCACGTCCAAATTTGACCGGGAATTGCTCGCCATGTTCAACAGTGGCTTTTACTTCATCTTCCGTAGTGCCTCGTTCCTTCATGCGCTCTTGAGCATGGGGATGAAAACGAACTGCCATAGTTTGGGTTCCTTATACGGTCCTGGTTTCCGCTAAAGAGGGGACGCCTGAACGGGGAACAGGGGGCGAGACACGCCTCGCCCCCTATCTGTCCACCTTACGCGCGAAAAAAGGTCTACACCGCCTTCCCCAGCAGAGCGCTCGCCACCTTCCGCACGGCCCGGACCGCGGCGCGCGCCTCGCTCACCGTGTTGTGCTGGGTCGTCTGGATCGACCCCAGCCGCTCCCCGGCCGTCATCGCGTTCGGGGCCAGGTCCAGCGGATAGGACCCCTTCTTCAGCCGCCCCGGCCGGTAGCTCCTGAAGACGTTCGGATTCTTGTGCAACTGCCGGAACACCTCCCACGCGGGCACGTAGCGCTGCGGGCCCGCGCTTGCCGGAATGCCTTCTTTCCGGACCATCTGGCAGAACTCCCCTGCCGTCACGCCCAGGACATCCTTATCCACCACGAACAGCGACCACCAGAAGCTCGGCAGGGCCTCCTTGGGCAGGGGATGCGGCTTGATCCCCGGTATCCCCCGGATGCCCTCGTAGAACGCCAGACCGAACGCCTGCCGCTGCGCCGTCCATCTGGGCAGCCGCTCCAGCTGGACTAAAGCCAGGGCCGCGTTCACGTCGCTCAGGCGGACGTTCAGCGCGGGGAACGCCGGCGTGGGCGGCGCGCCGGGGAACCGGGGGTAGCACTTGTCCGAGAACAGGTCCGCCATCTCGGCCATCTTCCGGTCGTTCGTCAGCACGAACCCGCCCTCCCCGGACTTCATGTGCTTGCTCTCGTTCGTGCTCCACGCCCCGAGGTGGCCGAACGTCCCCAGGTACTTCCCGCTCAGCGAGCCCAGGTGCGACTGCGCGCAGTCCTCCATCACGATCAGGTTGTGTCTGCGGGCCAGCTTCATGATCCCGACCATGTCCACCGCATAGCCCCCGTTGTGCACCGGCATGATCACGCGGGTGTGAGGCGTGATCTTCTCCGCCACCGACTGCACGTCCATCAGCAGCCCATCCGGCTGCACGTCCGCGAACACCGGGATCGCGTTCAGCTGGAAGATCCCGATGATGCTCCCGTAGTCCGTCAGCGGGCTCACGATCACCTCGTCCCCGGCCCCGGCACCGGCGGCGAACAGGGCCACGTGAATGGCCGTGCTCCCGGAGCTGGTCGGGATCGCGTGGTTCATCCCGTAGAGCCTCTGCAGCGCCTCCCGGTAGGCCATCACCGCCCGGCCCCGCGCCAGCGGCAGCGCCGGGCCGGACAGCAGCTTCTTCAACGCCGCGACCTCGGCGGAGAAGTGAAACGGCCCCGTCCGCCACGGCTTCGTGTGCACGGGCTTCCCCCCGTTGATCGCCAGATCGCTCTTCTTCGGTACCTTTGCCAACGTAGAACTCCTTTCTTACAAGACGGACCTCACCCACCCCCATACCCCCTCCCTCTCCGTATACGGAGAGGGAGGGGGCGCCAAGGGCCTTATCCACAGTCTTGGGGGAGGGTGAGGTCTCCTCACTTCAACACCGCCACCTGTCCTTTCATCGTGGCCACCACGACCTCCTCCGCGCCGTCCCCATCCACATCCGCAGCGCGCAGGGCCGTCACGCCCCCCTGCAGGACGCAGGATCGGATCACCTCGCCCCGGCCGTCGCACACCAGCGCGCCCCCGTCCGCCGTCCCCACCGCCACCTCCCTTCCGTTCAACACCGTCAGCGCCGTCAGCGGGCGCATCAGGTCCCGCCGCGCCCGTTTCCTCCCGGACAGGTCTATAATATAGAGATTCCCGCCCGTCGAGGCCGCCACAATCTCCTTTTCGCCATCCCCGTCCACATCCGTCACCACGATCCCGGACGGCTCGTCACCCAGATTGACCTTCCAGACCGCCTCCGCGTAGCCCATCCGGTAGGGCGGCGTCGAGATCGCGCGGTACTCCGAAACCACGGGCGGCAGGGCGTGCAGCGTCCCGTCCATCGTCCCGAACAGCGCCTCCTTCACCCCGTCCCCGTTCACGTCCGCCGCGGCCACGGCCGTGAACTCCGGCGTCGTGATCCGGTAGAGCCACCGGATCGTCCCGTCCGGGTTGACGAAGTCGCAGTTGTAGTACTCCGTCCCCACCGCAATCTCCGTCCTCCCGTCCCCGTCGAAGTCCTCCGGCAGAAGGTTTGTCACGCTGTGATGGCACATGTCCGCCTGCCACCGGAGAGACCCGTCCAGATCGATGGCGTAGAGCTGCCAGCTCTCCGTCCCGGCCAGGACCGCCGTCCTCCCGTCCCCGTTCAGGTCCGCCGACGACACGGCCACGACCCTGCTGTCCCGGCCGTGGTGCCTCCCCCGGCGGAAGACCCACCTCCGCCGCCCGGCCGCGTCGAACAGGTAGACCCCACAGTCCTCCGACCCGGCCACCACGCTCATCCGCCTCCCCGTGCCCTTGAACGCGTGCACCGAGCTGACAGCGCCCTCCGCCCGTTGCCGCCATCGCTCCTTTCCGTCCGACCCCAGCAGATGCACGTCCCCGGCCCCCGACCCGGCCACCACCTCGGCGCGCCCGTCGCCGTCCACGTCCCCCGCGAAGATCGACCGGATGCCCCCCTCGCCCCGGAACGTCCAGACGGCCTTCATATCCTTCCGGGCCAGCGCCGGCCTCCGCCTGAGCCGGGCGTCCGCATAGCCCGCGTGCCGCTGCTCAATCGCCTGCCTAAAGGCGTCCCCCTTCAGCCCCGTGACCTTCAGCCGGTGCGTCCCCCCCGCGACCGAAAACGCGATCAGCCCGTCCTTTCCCTTCCTTCCGGCGGCCCTCCCGTTGAGCGCGACGCGCTGCGCCGACATCCGCACCTCCGCCGCGCCCTCTGCGATCAGAGTCCCTTCTCCCGTCTTGAAATCGAGATCGACCGAGACCGGCGCAACGAATTTTCCATCCGTTGCGCTGCTCGCCATCGCAAACCGCCCCGCCTTCACCCGCCGTATCCCAACGAAGGACGCCGCATCCCGCTCCACACAAAACAGCCCCGCGTCGACCTCCAGCCCCCCGACCCTGCACCCGCCGTCTCCGACGCCGATCAACGCCTCGAAAGGCACGTGTCGCTTATGCTCCACACTCCGATTCCTGCCTTTCGCCTTCCGCCTTCCGACCTCCGCCTTGATCTTGACAACGCTCTCCCCGATCCTCTGTATCCTCAGCCCCGCCTCCTTCTGCGGAGTCAGCAGGTTGAAATAGAACGCCCGCTGCCCCTCGGCCATATACAGATGCTGCCGCTGGATGACGATCTTCACGACCCCGTCCGGGCTGTATTCATAGTTCTTCCAGTTATGGAGGAAGTTCAGCCCCTCCTCCAGCGTCTCCTTCGACGACCCGTCCCCGCTCCGGACCTGGAACGAGACCCCCCCCTGCGACAGGATCATATCCTCCCCGTCCAGCCGCACATCCCCCAGCCCGCGCCAGAAGCACTGGAGGTGGTAGTCCCCGCTCTGGAGCGCCGTCACCTCGTCGATCACCAGGAAGAACCTCCCCTTCTTCCAGGCTACATTCCGGCCCCACCGCGCCCCGGCGTAAGGCGCCACACACGTCCGCGTGAACCCCCCGTCCGGGAAATCGGCCCTCAGGTCCAGGCTCGCCAGAACCGGGATGCGGCTCCCCGGCGACGAGTTGGACAGCGGAATCAGCGGCTCCCCGCGGTCCACCTCCGCCAGCTTCGGAATGTTCGTGCTCTCCCCGTCCCGGATGATGAACACGCTGTTGTGATGCTTCGGGTATTTTCGAATGTAGTGAAGGTCCGCCAGCCAGAGCCGGTCGTCCCACGTCAGCCGCGCGATGGAGTTCCCATCCTCGTGCCCGTGCGCGAACGTGGAACTCCCCTCGATCAGCATGTACTCCCCGTTCGGGTCGAAGTCCTTCCGGAACGACATCTTGTCGAACGCCGCCTCGCGCGGCGCGAACGGCCCGTAGGAATTCTTCAGAACCCAGCGGTACATCCCCTCGTCCATCCGGGCCACGGAGATGCCCAGCAGGTCCTTCGGCTCCACCGGCGTGGTGCGCCGGTGGTATGCCCCGTCGAACCAGCTGTCCAGCGTGTCCGTCGGCTTCCCCGCCGTCAACCAGTCGTAGGCCCACCGGTAGCGCCCGTCGTCGTGGAACCACGCCGCCTTGAGCAGGACCGAATACGCCCGGCTCCACCCGAACCCCCGCGCGTACGTCCCCACGTCCCCGTACGTGCACTCATCCCGCCGGTTGTCCGTCGTCAGGATCGCGAAGTCCCCCATCGCCCGCAGGAACCCCTTCTCCATGTAGTCCGTCTCGCCCCGCTCCAGGAAGTACTGCAAAATGTGGCGCGGCACCAGCCAGCAGTAACCGAACCCCGCGTCATCGTTCGACCGGGAGGAGGTCGCCTGCCCCCGGAAGACCCGCTCCACGTCCCGGAGCCGCCCGTCGAACTCCCCGATCCCGTAATACTTCTTCAGATAGCCCGCGCAGAGGTTCAGGCTCAGCGCCGCGAACGTGCAGTGGTTCTGCCGGATCATCCCCTCCGGGCTCCCCTCCATCGAGAAGTAGCCCAGGTCCGCCACCCATCGCGCCGTCTGGAGGACCATGTTCGTGATCCGCAGCCGGTCCTCGTCCGAGAAGACATCCCCCTCCTCGATCAGGTCCCAGGCAATCGCGAACCGCCACGGCCAGAAGTAGGGGTCTCCGTACCCGTAGCCCGTCAGCTTCCAGTCGTTCTCCCGCTCCGCGATGTCGATGTAGTGGAGCGTCAGGTCGCGGGCGATCTCCCCGAAGACCCGCTCCCCGGTCTGGTGGTAGCGCATCCCGTAGTCGCACGCGCGGGTCATCCCCGTCCACGGCGAATAGTACTTCCCCGCCGGCCGGGCGTAGCCCTCGTCCGCGTCCGCCACGACCTCCGCCGCCCGCCTGACGTCCGGCGCATCCACGCCGTTGTGGGCCGACCGGGACAGGTTCACGCGCCCCAGAACCCCATCATCTCTTAGCAGGCCCATCAACTGCCTCACCGCTTCCTGCGCTCCCTCCAGGTCGCTCCCTCCCAGCAGCACGACGTTGCGCCCGTGCCCGAACGGGTTGTGGATCGTGCGCGCCTCCCACCCCCCCTCGCCCGGATACGCGTCGTCCGTGAAGGCGTAGTGGTTCGTGTAGAGCCGGAAGATCGCGGCGTTGTTCAGCATGCTCCCGAGGACGATCAGGTGAAAACCGCGCCAGTCCTCCTCCGAGACCGTCGCCGCCCGGACGACCTCTGGTGTCGCACCCGACACCTCCCGGATGCGCCCCTGGACCTGTGCCCCCAGCCCGGCCCACCCCTCCCCGTCCGGCACGGCGATCTTGCAGCGCGCCTGACCCTCGCTGGCCAGGACCGTCTCCAGACAGAGATCCTTGAGCTGCGTGATGTCTGACATGTATCCCTCCCGTCAACCTGTCGCGTCCAGCAGCGCCCCGATCATCCTGTCCTGCGTCTTGAGGGCCTTCGCGTTCGCCTGGAACGCCGCCTTCGCCGCGACCTGATTCACCGTCTCGTCCACGACGCTGACGTCGTTCTCCGGCTGCGACGCCAGCCCCTCGGCCTTCGCCTCCGCCAGCGCCCGCTGCGCCTCCTCCGACACCTGCACGCTATCCACCCGCACATCCACCCCGCCGGACGGACGCTCCTGCGCCGTCGCGACCTGCCTCCGGAACCCGTCCGTGCTCACATTCGCCACGTTGTGGGCGGAGGCGTCCAGCCGCCGCTGCTCGGCCTGCAGTCCGCTTTTCGACGGCTCAAGGTTGATCGCCATGACACGCTCCATTCTTAAGACTGCCTCTGAGACCTCCAGTCGTTCCCCCAGAACCCCCAATCCAGCGCCTCACCCTCGGAGTAGACCATATAGTCGGGCAACAGGTGCATGTCCAGATGGCTCCCCCAGCAGATCGCATCGGGCGTCACGCCGCCGTGGACGGCGACATAACGCTCTGAATTCAGGGGATGAGGAAAAACGGCGAAAACGGCGACGCGTTTTGCGGTATAGGTCTTATCTGCAAGGCGAACCGTTGTCCCCTCAAAGGCAAGGGGCAACTCCCCTTCAAACCTCGCCAGTACGGAACTCGAGGCATGCGTCCCGTACAGAAGCAGGTTGTTGTTGACCAGCGCGTCCTCCTGAAGGTCGTTGTCGTTCACGACCGGAAGGTCCACCGCATTGTCCCCCATGATGCCCCCGCGATGCACCCCTCCGTTCCGGTTGCGATAGTACACCTTTGCGTCCCTGGCCGCCCAGGAGGTAAAAAACGCCTCCTCCTCCGACCCGGCGGTCCCCGGAGTCAGGATCAACCCGTCATAAAACAGGTCTCCGACAGGCCCCGAGGAGCGATGCCGCTTCTCCTTCGACAGATCAAAAACGCCGGCCCTCCAGACGCCGTCCTCACCGCGCCGAAAGGTCTGCCGCCGGCTCAGATCGACCTCACCCAGACCCTGGCCGTCCACCACGACCGGGACAGCCCCACGGCCCTCTACCGGACCCAGCGAAAAGGCGCGGACCCCGTCCGTGCGGACGACCGCCCGGCTGTCTCCGGCGAACCCGGCGTCAATCGCGCCCCGATCGCCGTAACGCGCAAGCTGCTCGATCGCCACCCAGTAGGACCGGTTGTGGCGCAAGCCATAGGAGGCCAGCGACACGTGATCGGGGTTCCTCCGTTTTTTCTGTTCCAACAACCAGAGGATTACCTTCTCCCAGACCTCAGGCACCCGGCACCCGTGCCCTGTCCTGGGGACCTCCGTATACCTGTGCGAATATCCTTTCTCCTCCATCAGCCGGGCCATCTGGCGCGAGTGTTCCACCGAAACTCCGCCCCCCACGGCCCGGTCCCACTCCCCGTGGACCATCCAGACAGGCGTATGTTCAAGGTTCCCGACCAGAAAGGCGGCGGATCGGGACCTCCAGGACGCCTCCTCCCACGCGTGCGTGTGAAACGTCAATCCCCCCGGCTTCTCCCACAGCCTGTAATCGCAGTAGCCGCAGAACGGGGCCGCGCCCGCAAAGAGGTCGGGATAGTGCGAGATCAGGTACCAGACCGCAGCCCCGCCCATTGACGACCCGGTGAGGGTGATCCGGTCCCGGTCGATAGCGTAGTGAGACGCCACGTGTTCAATCGCCTCCAGGACGTCCACCTCGCCGTAGTTCTGGTACACGGACCCGGACCCCCGCCCGGTCGGGCGGAGGACGACGCAGGCGCGCCCGTGCCGGGCGGCGATCCCGGCGATCTCCTCCGTCATCGAAACGGCCCCCGGGAGGTTGCCCAGCGCGCCCGGACTCACCTCCAGGATCAGAGGCTTGGGCTCACCTGTCGTGTCCGTGGCGCAGACGGCGCAGGGGTGGAGCCCGCCGTCCACGTTTGACCGGAAGTACTGGAGTTGTCCGACCGGTTTCATGGCCTTTCCTTATGAATAGCTACTCTGCACCTCCGCCAGGATCTCCTCGTAGACCCGCGTCGAATTCGCGTTACGCGCCCACCGCGCCCCGCCCGGCCCCGGGTTCAGGTTCCCCCCGGCGTTGGGGTGGCACTTGGGCCGGTCGTTCAGGTCGATCTCCGCCGTCAGCGTGTTGTTCACCGCCGACACGGCCAGCAAATCCCCGCGCGGCGTGACGATGGCCGCCGGGGAGTTCAGCGTGGACGCCACGATGTAGACGTTGTTGTCAATCGCCCTGGCCGGCAGGATCTTCTCCTCATACCCCGCGTTCGGGAACAGGATCACCTCCGCCCCCTTGAGCGCCAGCAGGCGCGCGGACTCCGGCCACCAGCTGTCGTAGCAGATCATGATCCCCACCGTCCCGAAGTCCGTATGAAAGACCTCGAAGCTGTCCCCCGGCAGAATCCCCATCGGCTCCTCCGGCCAGTAGGGGTGCACCTTGCGCTGCTTGCCGATCAGCTTCCCCTCCCGGTCGTAGAGCACGGCGGCGTTGAACATGAAATCCCCGTCCCGCTCCACCACCCCCGCGCAGACGTAGGCGCAGTAGGCCCGCGCCTTCTCCGCCAGCATCGCGCAGAACGGCCCCGGAATCGGCTCCGCGAACTCCCACAGGTCAACGCCCCGGCACGGAGGGAGCGACGCCGTGTTCGCGAACTCCGGCAGCAGGACCAGGTCCGGCCGCGCCAGCCCCAGCCGGTCGATCTGCTCGCCGTAGAGCCGGACGTGGTCCGCCGGGCTGGCGGGCCTCGGCGGCCGGAACTTCATCGTCCCCACGCGCACCCTGCGCGGCGCGGGCGGCTCCGCCTCGGACAGCGAGACCTCCTCGAACAGAACCACCCCCTCCGGCGCGTAGCGGAGCAGCAGCCGGACTTCGGCCCCGTCACAGTTGCCGGGCGCGACAAAGACATCCTCCCCCACGACCCGGCCCCCCTCCCGCCGGAAGCCCCGGACCGCGTCCTCCGCGCAGCTCGACTCCGGCAACTCCCCCCTCCTCCAGACCACGTGCGGCGTCACGTGCAGGAACAGGTCCTCCACCCCCTCGCAGCGCAGGGCCACGCGCAGGCGGTAGGCCTTCCCCGGCTGCGCCGGGACCCGCTGCGTCCACGCCCCGAAGCAGTGCCGGTTGCCGTTCCCGGCCACGCGCAGATGCCCGTTCTCCGCCGAGAAGGCCGGGGACAGGCTCGGCATGGGCGTCCAGGTGGACCACGCACCGTCAGAGTTTTTAAGAAGACTTACATTCATGGCGTCGTCCTTATTTTTCTGAATCTATGTCTTGCAGGCTCGACTACGACAAAGGCTTTCGTCAGTTCGTCCTCCGGGTAGATTTCCAAAACCTTTTTCAGTTCTTCGTGGACCGAATTCTGAGTTGAAGGGGAGATGCGAAGATAGAGGACGCCTATCCCCATCCTTTTGACGAAGACCAGTCCACCGAAGTCCCTGTCTCTTGTGACGAAAATGCGGCCTTGCCCTTGAGCGATACGGAGCAATTCAGAGTCGTCTGCTTGAGAGAACCCTATCTTGGTAACCGTAACAACGTCATGCCCTAATCCGCTCAGAAACCGAGCAGTTATTGCGTAAACATCTTGATCAAGAAGAAATTTCATGTTGGCGTTGTCCCGACATGAATATCTTCAACGGTTATGACATCAATCGCATACTGGATGCAGGCGCGGATGTCCTCGACCTTCAAGTCAGGGTAGTAATCCTGGATGATCTGTGTAAACGGTATACCTTCCCTTACCAGTTCAAGGACATTCTGAACGGTGATCCGAGTACCAGCCACGCAAGGCTTCCCAAAGTGAATGGTGGGGTTGATTGAGATTCTTTCTTTCATGTTTTCACCTCGTGAGCTTTTAACAGTACAGCCTCGGCGATGGCCTTCTTGGTAATGTTGCCATTCCATTCCTCAATAATCGCCTCCCAGGCCATGCCGCTGGCAACCTGCTCCAACACGTCGGCGACAAAAATGCGTGTGCCGCGAAAAGTGGGCTTTCCGTGACAAATTCGAGGGTCAGCAACGATATAACGCCCAAGTAATTTTGGTTTCTTATTCCTTTTCATCCCATTACCTCCTCAACAACGCTCATCAACCCCATCTCCGGCCTGGACAACACGATAAACGACGGCAGGCCGAGCCGTTTCCAAAGAGGAAAGGGGTCCAGCCCATTGGCCCGCGCGACAAACAGCGCCATCACGGTCCCGTGCGCGACCACGGCTACAGACTCGATTGAATGCTTCTCCAGCACTTCCGTGATCGCCCCGGCGAACCGCTCATGCGCCTGATCGGCGGTCTCTTTTCCAAAGACCAGCTCCTGAGGCCTCCTGAAGAATTCGGCAACTGCCCCCTCAAACCGCTCCTTTTCCAGAAATCCGACATTGCTCCTTTCGTGTTCGTGCAACCCCTCGACCACTTCAAAGGGCCTCCCAAGCGCATCGGCAATGATCTCCGCGGTCTCCACCGCTTTCGGCTCAACGCTGGTCACAATGACGCCGGGGCCGTAAACAGCCAGCTTCTCAGTTAGAACCCTGCACCGACGCCGTCCCTCCTCCGACAGACGCCACCGGCTAACTGCCACATCGGACACAACCTCCGGCAGCGAGTGTTTTACGAGAATGAGTTTGGGCATAAGATGGTTTTGTTCATCGTTCTGCGTTCATCGTTCATCATTCTGCGTTTATTATCCCCCCACCCCCTCCACCACGCCGTTCACTCCCAGATAGAGAAACACCAGCAGGGCAAACACCAGCAGGACATTCGTCACCCACCCGCTGCGCAGGTCCCCCATCCAGGCGCGCCTCGTGTTCATGTAGAGCAGCGTCCCGGCCAGAAACGGCATGAACAGCGCCCCCACGACCGCGTAGGCCAGCACGACCGCCACCGGCTTCTGGAGCGTCAGCAGCAGCATGGGAGGGAACGTCAGGAACCCCAGAAACGCCCGGTAGTACGGGGATCTCGCGCTCACCACCGCCGCGCGCTCCTCCGGTCCCAGACGTTTGAGCAGGGCCACGAAGTCCGCAAACAGATACGGCACCCCCTGCCAGACGCCCAGCAGCGAGCTGGCCACCGCGCCCCAGAACCCCAGGTAGAGCGCCCATCTCCCCGCAGGCCCCAGGACGGCCTCCAGACGGTCCGCCATGCCCAGCACGATGCCCGCCCCCTTTGCCGTCTCAGGGTGCACCTGAGAGGCCAGGATGATGACGGCGATGCCGAACAGCCCCGTCACGGCATACGCAGATCCCAGGTCGATGCGCGTCCCCCGCATCCACGCCGGCCCCGTCCGGCCCGACTCCCGGATCCAGTAGCCGTAGCAGAGGATCGTCAGACTCCCCCCCACGCCCCCGATCACACTCAGGATCGACTTCACAGACCCGGAGGGCACGGACGGCACGGCCAGGCCGCGCAGCAGCGCAGGGAGGTCCGGCAGCAGGACGCACGCGCTCCCGATGATGGAGACGAACATGACCCCGATCAGCGCCTTCATCGCGCCCTCGAAGGCGCTGTAGCGCCCCCACAGCACCAGCGCCGCCCCGGCCACCGAGTGCAGAATCGCCCAGACACTCACGGACAGGGCGGGGAACATCGTGTGCCCGGCGATGCCGCACGCCGAGATCAGGCCGCCCCCCACCAGGAACGACCACCCGATCAGGTAGATCAGAAAGTAATACTGTAAAGGCCTCCCCAGCCGCTCCACCCACCCCTCCAGGAGCGTGCTGCCCGTGGCGAGCTGCCAGCGCGCGATCCCCTCGTTCAGGACGAACTTGAGGACCGCGCTGTAGAGCGCGGCCCAGAGCAGCGCCATCCCGAACTGCGCGCCCGCCACCGTGCCGGAGATCATATCCCCCGCGCCCACCCCCGTAGCGGCCACGGCGATGCCCGGCCCCAGCAGGGCCAGGCCACCCCGGAGGCTGCGCAGCAGGCGAGGTCTTGCGTCCGGCGAGGATTCAGCGGCATCTGTGCCCATCAAACCCTCCACTTTAACGGCACGAACAGTTCCCTCGCCAGCGCCTCCATATCCGTCACCAGCCTGGGAGGGATCAAAATCCCCCGCGCCAGGTACTCGGCCCGGCGGCGGAAGCTCCCCTCGCCCGGCCACTGCGCCTCCCCCTGCTCCGGGGCCGGAGGCGCGGCCTTCAGGTGCGCCTTGAGCGACGCGACCCGCTCGTGCAGCCAGTCCCCATAGGGCCGGATCGCGATGAACATCTTCGTCGATCCCCCCTCCGAGTCCGAGGGCCGCCCCCCTGTCCCCTGTTCGTAGCAGAGCAGCCCCCCGGCCAGGCCCCCCGTCAGCAGGTCGATCACGAACGCCAGGCCGGACCCCTTGTGCCCGCCCATCGGCAGAAAGCGCCCGGAGGCCAGGATCGCCTTCGGGTCGTCCGTCGGATTCCCCTGCCCGTCCAGCCCCCACCCCAGGGGAACGCGCCCCCCTTCAGCCGCGATGTCCCGCACCTTCCCGATGGCCGCCTGCGTCATGGCCATGTCCAGCGCCACCGGCTCCTCCCCCGCCCCCGCCGGAATGCCCACGGCCATCGGGTTGTTCCCCAGCGAGGGGACGCGCGTCCCCCACGCCGGGAAGTTGGCGAAGGCGTTCGTGAACGCCAGCCCGATCATCCCGGCCCGCGCCGCCCGCAGGGCGTAGGAGTGCCCCCGCCCCCAGTGTGCCACGCCCCGGATGGCCGCGCACCCGATCCCGAAGGCCTCCGCCCGCCGCACGGCCGTGTCCATGCCCAGAGCGGAGGTATAACGCCCGATCCCCCGGTCCGTCTCCATCAGGACCGACGCCGGATACTCCGCCACGACCCTCATCTGCGGGTCCGGATGGACCAGACCGCCCCGGACATATTGGACCGTCATTCGCAGAAGCTGCGCCCCGTGCGAGTGCACCCCGCACAGGTCCACCTCCGCCCCGATCTCCGCCTCGACCTCCGCCACGCGCCCCGGAACGCCCGCGGCCGTCAGCGCGTCCTTGAAAAACTGGACGAGGTCTCGGTATTCAATCCGTTTCGCTTCCGCCATTATGACTCCGACGTGCCCACGCCCCTCATCTTCGGCGCGAAATACCCCCCCCAGACGGCCGCCCCGGCCACCCAGAA
Organism: uncultured Gemmatimonas sp.; assembly: GCA_964428665.1. Lineage (GTDB taxonomy): Bacteria > Latescibacterota > UBA2968 > SICM01 > SICM01 > SICM01. The sequence continues at coordinate 3,558 of CAYRZX010000028.1, read as the reverse complement.
CCCGGCGGCGAGCGCCAGCAACAGGAAATAGGCGTCCGGATACAGATCCGCGCCCACGCGCAGCCCCAGTGCGGCCAGGAAGCAGACCCCCAGGATCACCACGGCGGCTATGTTCCGCTCCCAGAGCGACTCGAACCCGCAGTGGCTCACCACCACCCTGGCGCCGATGCACAGAGTCAGCAGGCTGAACCCGCCCACGAAGGTCACGTGCAGCGCCACAACCTCATAGTCGGGGAACAGGCCGGAGAGCCAGAGGCCGGACAGGACGAGGTAGAGGGAGAGGTAAAGGAGACGAACGTGCCACATCTTTCGCCGGGGCAGCCGGTGGACCCGGAGCGCGCCGAAAAAATAGAGGCTCATCACGCCGGCGCGGAGCAGCCTCCCTGCCGGGCCGGATGCCACGGATTCCACGGCGAAGCTCAGGAGCAGGAGCCCCCCTGTCAGCAGATAGAGAATCATCCGCGTGCGCCGCGCCTGCCCCTCCGGCGCTCTGGGCCACCCAAGAAGCCGGGGGGCCAGAAACCCTCCGACGGCCATGATCAGAAACAGCATCATCCCCTGCTCCACCAGACGCCGCCCCGTCTCCACGGCCGCCCGGCCGAGCAGCATCGTTCCCCCTGCCAGGGCGCAGAGGAGCCCGAACGGGATGAACACGAACTCGTCGGGAGGCATGTCCTTCCGCCTCCTGAACCGCCTGGCCGCAAACAGGACGGTGTGCAGGATCAGGGCCACGAAACTGAGCTCCGCGACCGTCCAGTTCCCGATCATCAGGCCGATGAGGCTGCTCAACACAAGGCCGAAATTGAGAAAGAGTTCGTAGGGGCGGGCGCCCGACGTCTCCAGGAACTTCGGCAGGGCCGTCATCAGAAACCCGACGACGAAGCAGGTCTGAAACCCCTGGATCTGGACCAGGCCGTGGTAGAAGCACGAATACTGCTCGGTCCACCCCACCTGGTAGAACATCCAGTGGGACACCCCGATTAGGCCGCAGGCGATGCCGAGGGGGAAGAAGATGCGGAACGGCTCGTCGCAGACGAGCCGCAGGCCAGAGACAGGCGCGTCGATGCCGGATTCCATAGCGTAGAATCTACGTCCGCAGAGGCCCGAAGTCAAGCGTACTGTTTTGAGCACAAATCGAATGTTCAAGGCCGTCGTCTCTGTAACGGCCTGCGACGCAACACCCTACGGTTACGGCTGATTCCGCCCATCTGCCCGACTGTCCAAATCCTGTGCAATCGGACGCCCGAAGGCCAGCGTTTCGACCGCCCCTTTCATCCGGTCCGGGGCCGCGTGCAGGTAGCGCATGGTCATGTGGATGTCCGCGTGTCCCATCAGCCGCCGGATCGTCTCGATGTCCACGCCGTTGGCTGCCAGCGCCGTCCCGAAGGTATGGCGCAACAGGTGCGGGTGAACGTGGACAGACAACCCGGCCCGCTTACCGGCCCTCTCTATCGGTCGCCCCATGAACTTTTCGGTATAAGGCGTCCCGTTCTGGTGATGCAGGACGTAGGGGCTGGCGATGTGCCGGGGATGCCTGCTCAGAACCCCGTCCAGAAAGTCGTTGACGGGGATGTCCCGGAGGTCCCCCGTCTTGACCCGCCACGCCTTGACGCCCTCGGCCTCCGTCTTGGGCCTCACCTTTACGATCCTGCGCCGGAGGTCCACGTCTGCCCACGTCAGGTTGACGATCTCCCCGACGCGCATGCCGGTGTTCAGCCCCAGCGCCGTGAAGGTGAACAGGTCCCGGTCCTCCCGGCAAGCGTCCAACAGCCGGTTGCTCTCCTCAACGGACAGGTGCGGAGGCTCTACCTTGTCCACCTTCAGGCGCTTGATCCCTCTCAAGGGACTGTCCTTGACGTTCCCCCACTTGACGGCGAGGTTGAGCATCGCCGATAGGACGGACAGGTGTTCGTTGACGGACGACGCCTTGAGCCTTTTGGCCTGCTCCGCCTTGAAATCCTCCACCGTCTTCAAGGTGATGTCCTTCAGGTATCGAGTACCGAAGAACGGAACCAGGGCCGTCCGATTGACCTTTTCCACCTGTTCGACCCGCCCGGCGCTCAGGTTCGTCTCCACGTACTTGAGATAGTCCACGCTGAACGCCTCGAACGTGACGGCCTTCACTTCCCGGATACCAAGATACTCGCCCCGCGCCTCCTTCAGCTTCAGGTCCTTCTCCACGAGTTCAGCCGTGCGCTTGTCCGGCAACAGCCGTCTGACCCGGTGGACCCCGATCCACACGTCCATCAGCCACTTGCCGGACTTCTCATCCTTTCTGACTGCCATAGGTGGTCCTCCATCGTGAACGTGAAAGGGCCGGGGTTGCCTTCCCTGGCTCTCCCGGCCCTGCTGTCCGCCTGTGCCGTCCCTGGCCCTGGCGGTGGCGCTCAGTTCTTCGACCACTCCTCGTCCTCGCCCTCGTCGTCGTCCTCGATCTCGGTTGCCTCGGCCTTGATCTCGGCGATGTTGCGCTTGATGATCGAGTCCAGGTCCTCCTCCATCATCTTAATCGCCCGGCCCAGCTGCTGGGCGATATGGCATGTTGAGATGGTGTCCCCATTGGGGACATCCCCGGACCTGGTGGTGTAGACATGAAGGAGATCCGCCAGCGCCTGGAGTTCGGCGATTCTGCTGACAATCCCGCCCGACTCGGCGTCGTTGTAGCCGAGCAGTTCCTTCCACCTCTCAATGTTGAGGTTGACCTGTTCATGAGTCATCGCTCTACCCTCCTTGTTACGGGGGAGCGCCGGCGCCGCTCACGTCCTGTGTGCCAGGCCGGGCGCTCTCCCCGTGGTGGTGCTACCTGTGATACCCCTCGTTGACCGGCCTGCCGTTGCCGCTGACGGGCCTCTGCTGGCCGTTCTGTCCCTGCCCCGGCCTCCGGTCGGCCTGCTGCGCCGGTCCGGATCCCGAGCGCGCGGGGCCGGGGCTGGTGGACGTCGGGCGCCCTCCCGCCGCCGGGCGCTCCTGGGGCGTCCTCCGGTCGACCCGGGGCCCACTCTGTGCGGCCTGGGGCTTCTCGTAAAGGTGGAGTCCGACGCCGAACAGGGTGGCGCACTTCTTCAGGGCGTCCGACGCTGCGGCCTTCAGGTCGTCGCCGATGCTGACCGGCGCGCCCTTCTCGCCGTCCTGTCCCTTGTGGCGGTGAACCTCACTGCTGCCAAACTGCTCTTTGGTGATGCCCTGCGCCGTAAGCCGCCCCTTGACGACGATCTCGCCCTCAAGGGTCTTGTACTCGACGGCCTCGAAACTCCAAGCGCCGTTGAACGCCTCATTCAGCCGGGTGATGACGCTGTGGGCCTCCACGTAGTCAAGGAGTTTGCCCCCGCGTCCTTCCCGCTGCCGTATCTGCTCAGGCGTGAAAGGACGGGTCAACGTGTCAAGTGTCGTCTGCTCCATCGTCGTTTCTCCCCTGTCAAGGTGAAGGGGGTCGCGTCCTGCGTCCCCCCTCCGGTTGTCCGGTTCAGAACGGCGCGGTTGCCGGGTCCACCACCTGCGCCAGATACGCCTCAAGCTGTCCCATCTCCTTCAGCCGGGCATACATCCCGACCAGAGCGC
>CAYRZX010000027.1:2961-30854 GCA_964428665.1 uncultured Gemmatimonas sp. | reverse complement strand
AAAATTTCTATTCCGTAGGGGCGACCGGCCGGTCGCCCCTACTTGACCCTGTACCGTTCCACCTTCGCGTCGTCCAGCTCCACCCCCAGCCCCGGACGCTCGAAGGGACGGGCCTCACCCCCTGTGATGGACAGAGGCTCCTTCAGGACGTCGTCCTCGTAGAAGAGCGGGCCGATGATGTCGCACGGAAACTCCTCCGCCCCGATGCCCGGCGTGGACATGGCCAGGTGGATCATCGCCGCGCTGCCGACCCCCAGCTCCAGGTTGCTGCCCACCGTGCAGGTCAGTCCGGCGGCCTCCGCCACGGCCGCGACCTTGCGGGCCGGGCCGATGCCCCCCTTGCCCACGTACGCGGACAGCACATCCGCGGCCCCGGCCCGCGCCAGGGCCAGGGCGTCCTGGGGGGTATAGACGCTCTCGTCGGCCATCACCGGCACCTCAACGTGGTCCCGCACGTCGGCCATCCAGGCCACGTCCAGGGGCGGGACGGGCTGCTCCACGAAGTAGATGTCGTAGTCGTAGAGCCTGCGGACCGTCTGAATGGCCACGCGCGGGGACCAGCCCCCGTTGGCGTCCACGCCCAGGCGGATGTTCGGGCCGATGGCCTCGCGCACGGCCCGGACCCGGGCGACGTCCTGCTCCGGCTCGATGCCCACCTTCACCTTCATCGTCCTGAACCCGAAGCTGACGGCCCAGGCCGCGATCTCCGCCGCCTTCTCCGGCTCCAGGCCGGAGACCGAGAACTTGGTGGTCACGAAGTCCCGCACGGCCCCCCCCAGCAGCCGGTAGACCGGCAGGCCGACGGACTTGCCCAGGATGTCCCAGAGCGCCATTTCGAGGGCGGACTTCGTGAAGGGGTTCTGGGCGATGCCGGTGCGCAGCTTGACGGTCAATCGCTCCACCCCGGTGGGGTCCTCCCCCTGGAGAAGCGGGGCCAGGAAGTCCCGGACGTAGTGGGCCGCCGTGACCTGGTCTTCCCCGCTCCAGTTCGGGGTGCAGGAGACCTCCCCCAGGCCGGTGATGCCCGCGTCAGTCTGCACCTTGACCAGCAGAAAGGGGGAGACCGTGTGGTAGCCCCGGCTCCCCCGGATGGCCCGCCGGGGGTTGAGCGGGACCCGGATCGGGACGGTCTCCACGTGGGTGATTTTCATGGGTTCTCCTGTCACTCAAAATTCCCGAACTCCATCAGCCCTGCCGACAGGCCGCCGTCCACGACAAAGATCGCCCCGGTGACGAACGACGCCTCGTCGCTCGCCAGGAACAGGGCGGCGTTGGCGATGTCCAGAGGCTCGCCGAGTCGGCCGACCGGGTACCACCGCGCCAGCTCGTCCCAGACCTTCGGGTTCTGCCGGAGGATAGGCTCCCAGAGTTCCGTCCGGATGGTGCCGGGGCAGATCGCGTTGGCGCGGACCCCGTCCCGGCCGTGCTGCACGGCGATGCTGCGGGTCAGGTTGAGGAGGGCGGCCTTGGTGGCGTTGTAAGCGTGATAGGGTTTGATGCCGAGGAGGCCGTTGACCGAGCTGATGCTGACGATGCTCCCCCCTCCGCTCATCCTCATGGCCGGGATGGCGTGCTTGCAGCAGTGCCAGGCGCCCTTGAGGTTCACGGCGATGTTGGCGTCCCAGTTGTCCCGCGTGATGTCCTCGCCGGAGCAGACCGCGTCGTTGACCAGGATGTGCAGCCCCCCGTAGGTCTCCGTCGTCGTCCGCACGAGCCCCTGCACCGCGGCCTCGTCGCTCACGTCCGCGCGCGCGAAGATCGCCTCCCCCCCCGCCGTCCGGATCTCCTCGACCGTCCGCTGCCCCCCCTCTGCGTCGAGATCGTCCACCGCGACCCTCGCGCCCTCCTGAGCGAAGCGGAGGGCGATGGCCCGCCCGATACCCCTGCCCGCGCCGGTGACGATCGCTACCCTGTCCTTGAGTCGCACGGGGACCCCGTTGTGACCTGACCATGAAACCAAAACAGGGCAACCGTGAGAGTTGCCCCTTTTTAACCTCACCCACCCCCTGACCCCCTCCCTCTCCGCACGCGGAGAGGGAGGGGGTTTCAAGGGCCTCATCCACAGGTTTGGGGGAGGGTGAGGTCGTTTCACGATTCACGATCCACGCCCTATCCCTCCACCGGCAGGACGGCGCGGACGGACGCCAGGCGGGCGAGGAACTCCCGCACGTCCGCCTCGGCCACCTCCGGCGTCACCTCGAACTGCTCCACGAGCCGGTCCCGCACCTCCTCCACCCCGTTCTTCCCGTCCAGCAGGTCCCATATCGCCGCGCCGACCCCGTTCAGGGTGTAGACGCTGCCCATCCCCTTGCCCGTCGAACGGACCGGCACAAGGATCACCTCGTCCGCGATCTTCCGGAAGATGAAATCCGGGTTGCGCGCGTAGCGTTCAGTCACGAGCCTGCCCTGGAGTTGGCGGCCGTTTTGGTCGTGCGTGACTTGCAGGTGTTGTTGCACCAACCCCTTCGATTCCCATCTCTGGCGTTGGGCGCCCCGCTCTTGCAAGGAGCCAGCACGGCCTGGCTCACGTCCAGCAGCACCTCGTAAACCTCCGGCCTGACGTATCGCTGTCGCTCCGCCATGTCTATCTCCTGAAGTCCAGAGTCCAGGGTCAAAAGTCCAGGGTCAAAGCCTATGACTCAGGACTCAGGACTCAGGACTTCTTTGAGGATGTAGTCAACGACCTCCGGCGTGTTCACAAAGCCAAGTTTCCGGGTGTCCTCCCCGGCCAGGGACCTGAGCCGACAGAGGGTCGCGCAGAGGGCGTCGCCGTCCCACCGGGGGAGGAAGGTCTGGGCCAGGAGGTCCGAGAAGTTCGCCGGGGCGGGCTGCCGGTACGCCCGGTTGCGGCGGTCGTGGTGGATCAGGTAGACCCGGCCCAGCGGGACGCCCCCGCGAGAGACCGCGAACCCCATGCCGGGCCAGGGCGTGCCGTGGACCGTCCATCCGCCCCCCTGCTGCCTGAGAACGATATGTTCGTCTCCAAGTACGGTCGCATCCGGGCAGTGTTCCGCGAACAGGCCGGAGAGGGTGCTCTTGCCCGCCCCGGACGCGCCGGCGAAGACCAGGCCGACGCCCCCCACGTCAAAGGCGGCCGCGTGGAGCATCAGGCCGTCCGCCCTGCCCGCCCGCTCGATCAGCAGGATGCGGAGCAGGGGGTCCAGAATCGTCGCCAGGGTCCGACGCCGCGGGCGTTCACAAAGCGTGCGGCCGGAGCGATCCATCCGCCCCTCCGGGCCGAGGGTCACGACCCCTTCGCTCAGGTCGTCCCCCATCTCCGCCGTGCGGTTGGGCCGGCCCGTCATCGGGTCGAACATCTCCAGGACCCGTCGCCCCTCCTCCCGGTAGAGCCGCCAGTGGCCCGGCATCTCAAAGGCCGGGGCAGAGGCGCGCGGAGAGGGCCCCTCTCCTTCAGCGACGTTCAGCCGGATGTCCGCGGCGGGGTCGTCGGTGAAGAACGCCGAATAAGGGCCCGGGCGCCGGTCCAGACGGACGCCGTCCAGGTCGAGGGAGATGTCGATGCCGGCGATGCGCAGATGAATAAGGCGGTGCATCTTCACTGAGGCATGACGATCTGAAGCAGCCCCTCATGTCGGGGCCGGCCGCCGAAGGCCTCGGCCCGCAGATGGGTGATCTCGCAGAGATAGTCCACCGGCGTCTCCCGGTCCCCATGTTCGAGGACCGAGGTGCCGGGGCAGGTCCGGCAGGCGGCCACGAGGTCGCAGGATCGGCAACGGGTGGGTCGCTCCCGCTTCAGGGCGCGGAGCTTCGGGAAGTAGTCGTAGAATCCTTCCCGGAACCCCTTCTCCCGGAGGTTGTGTCCGGAGTGCCGGGAGATGAGGCACATCTCCAGCTCACCGTAGGGATCGACCACGAAGTTGGCGACGCCGGCCCCGCAGAGGTAGAGGTCGTCGGAGTCCGGGACGTTCAGGTTCTCCGGCAGGAACTCCTCGCGCCACGCCCGCGCCAGCTCCGGGTCGGCCAGGTCGAGGGCCACGACCTCCTCCGGCGACATGCGCGTCTCGCAGGGCTGGTGGGAGCAGTCGATGCGGGGGTGGATGTGGGGGTCGAACTTGAACTCCACGCCGAGATCGTCCGCCATCCGCTTCATGTCGGCGACCTCGTGCCGGTTGAGGCTGAGGCCCACGGTCTTCAGCCTGAGGGGGAGTCCCCTTTCGCGCAGCAGCCGGATGCCCCGGAGGCACTTCGCGTGGGCCCCCGGGATGCCGGTCACCCGCTCGTAGACCGCCTCCGACGCCCCGTAGAGGGTGATCTCGACGGAGAAGGGGGGGTATTCGGCCAGGAAGTCCGCCATCTCGGGCGTCAGCAGGCAGCCGTTCGTGAAGAGGGTGATCAACAGGCCGCGCCGCTTGGCGTGGAGGTAGATGTCCCTGAAGTCCCGCCTCAGGAGGGGCTCGCCGCCGGTGATCAGGAGGTAGAGGCACCCCTCCTCGGCCATCGCGTCGATCACGCGGCAGCACTCCTCGCGGGTCAGCTCCCGGCCCCGGGCCTCCCGGTCGTTCGCCGGGAGGTTGACGTAACAGTGGACGCAGGCGAGGTTGCAGCGGTGGGTCAGCTCCAGCGTGCCGTCCAGCGGGAACCGCTCCTCATCCGCCCGCTCGTGAATGGCCGCGCTGAAGTCGAGATAGGAGCGGCGGGGAATGACTGCCTCTGTCATCACCTGTTCCTCCCCGGCAGGTCCTCTTCGGCGATCACCTCCGTGATGTGCAGGATGGGCGTCTCCCGGAGGTTGATCGTCTGGACGTTTCGGACGCGCCTCCCCTGCGAGTCGTAGAGGATCTCCACGGTGGGCCGCATCGTGTGCGCCTCGAACGTCTCCACGACCCTTCCGATGGCCCCGGAGTTGAGCTTGACGTAACTCCGCAGGGGGAACGCGGACAGCTTGGCCAGCAGGACCTTGAGGACCCGCTGGTTGAACAGGGCGCGCTGGTTCTGGATGATGAACTTCACGGCCTCGTAGGGCATCATCCCCCGGCGGTCGGGGCGGGAGCGGGTCAGGCCGGCGAAGAAGTCGGCCACGGCCACGACGCGGGCGTACTCGTGGATCTGCTCCCCTCGCAACCCTCGCGGGTATCCGCTGCCGTCCTCCCGCTCCTGCTCCTGGAGGGCGATCTCGGCCAGCCATCGGTACTGCTGACCCAGCCGGGCCAGGATTTCGTAGCCGTACTGCGGATGCCGGCGCATCTCGGCCATCTCCTGGTCCGTGAACTTCCCCTTCTTCTCGATGAGGGCATCGGGCAGCCGGGTCATCCCGATGTCGTGCAACAGGGCGGCCACCCCCAGGTCGACCAGGTTGTGCTGGTCGAAGCCCATCCCCTCCCCGATCCGGAGGGCGTAGACACAGACGTTGACGGAGTGGGTGATCACCGCCGCGCTGAACCCGTGACTCTCCTCCTCCTCCCGCGCGTAGATCGCTCGCTTGTAGAGCAGGTCCGTGGCCCCCTCCGTGCCGACGATGCGGGAGATGATGGCAAAGGCCACGTCCACGCTGAAGGGCCGGCCCTCGCGGGCGGCGAGCATGACCTCCTCCACGAAGGCGTAGGCGCGCCGGTAGAGGACATAGACGGCCTCTTCGTCTACGTCCAGGGATTCCTCGGCTGCCTGAGGGGACGCCGACGAGACAGGTTCCGCCGGCGCAGGCGCCTCTTCGACCGTCCGGGCCTCCGGCGTCTCCCCGGATGAGGCGCGGACATCGGCGACCTCCGCCCCTGTCGTCTCAAGGCGTTCGGACAGGCGGTGGACCTGCTCGGCCAGGGAGACCACCGTGCCCAGCTCGTTGTAGATCTGGCGCAGGACGGGCAGGTCCCGCAGGCGCGCATCGTCCTCGGTCTTGAGAGGGGCAGGGGGGTCCTGGCGCGGGGGCGGAGAGTTCACGGCCTTCTCGCCGCGCCGGACCATGTCAGAAAGACGAGGCATAAAGAAGTGATGAGTGATGAGTGATGAGTGACGAGTGGAAAGCCCTTCTTTTTACTGACCACTGACCACTGACCACTGACCACTGGTTTCAGGACTGCGTCACCGCGGCGGCGGCCTTCTGGATGAGAGAGAGATCGACCTCTCGCGCCCCCCCGCTAAAGCCGAGCAGGAGGCTCAGGTCACAGAGATTGTTGACATCTCTCGGGATGCCGTGGGTCAGGCGATGGATCAGGGTGAAGGCCTCCGGGGACACGACCTCTTTCTGAAGGCCGGCCTTTTCGAGCCGGTAGAGGATGTATTTGCGCGTCTCTTCGAGGGAAAGCGGGCCGAGATGGTATTTGATGGCGATCCGCTGCTCAAGCTGGCGGATGCGCCCCACCTTCTCCCGCAGCTCAGGCTGGCCGATCAGGATGAGCGTCAGCAGAAAGCGCTCGTTGAGCTGAAAGTTCAGGAGCAGGCGCAGCTCCTCCAGCGTGGCCTCATCGTCGATGGCCTGGGCCTCGTCGATCAGGATCACCGTGTCCTTTCCGGCGTTGAGGTTCCTGACCACGACGTCGTTCAGGGCGTGAAGGAGGTCGATCTTGGACGTTGAGCTGGACTCCACGCCGAGCTGATACAGGATCTCCCGCAGGAAATCGAGGGGCGGGAGGCTCGGATTGGCCACGAGGCCGACCTCGTAGCGGTCGGTGGACAGGTCCTGGACGAGGGTGCGGCTCAGGATGGTCTTTCCGCAGCCGACCTCCCCGGTGAGCATCGCCGCCCCTTTGCGGTTGTTCACGGCGTAGAACAGCCGCATCAGGGCCTCCTGGTGTTCCGGCGACGGATAGAAGTACCGGGGATCGGGCACGTTCTCGAACGGCAGCTCTTTCAGGCCCCAGTGCTCTCGATACACACCCTCCCTCCTTCAGGTGTCTCCGTATAATACGGATTCGTCTCAGGATTGTCAAGCAGATCAGGAGCGAGGGACGACCCCCCTGGCGTCTCTATCTCTTTTTTATGACAACAAGTTGCTAAAATATAGACATAAATTTACTTTTAGTCAAGAAAATAAACCAAAATATACTTTATCCTTGATTTTAATACGGACATTGCTTACATTAACCTCGAGGAACTTAAACAACTTTAAAAACCATAGGTATAAAATTATAGCGACCTTAGAAGGCGCTGAAGATGAATCTCACCCTGCCCTTGTGAACCAGTTGTCATGACCCTTAAAGAAGCCATCGAAAAAGAAGTGGTCTCTCAGGGCATCTCCGCCATCGACATCTCGAAGGCCAGCGGTGTATCCAAGGCGACTATTTATAACATCCTCAACGGACTGACCGACGATGGCCGCATCCGGCCCTCCACCAAGCGGGCCATTGCCAGAGGGTGCAACCGGGAGCTTCGGCTCCTGAGCGACGGGGGGGTGGAGTTTGTCAGGCCGGGGCTCAAGACCGAGTCCCCGGAGATGCCCTCCGGGGCGACCGTCCGACTGCGGTATGCCGCCGGCCGGCCCTTTCTGTCCGACGGCTTCTGCCAGGAGGCGCTCGACTGGTTACACGACATGGAGAGGGCAGGGCGCGTCCCCCGGTGCGATATCGTCAACCGCGTCTTTCAGAAACGCCCAGACTTCCTGTCGCTGAGCCTGGAGAATGCGGGCCATTCCGAGATCACCTCGGTCACCTTCTCGTTGGCCGTCTCGATCCCGAAAGGCCGGCTGCAGCGGACCTTTTCCTTCTCAGGCCTTCGCCCGACACCCCCCCTCGCCAGGGCAGAGGTCACGCTCTTCCTGTCGGACGCGGAGTTCGACTTCGACGTGGAGATCTCTCAGGTCGCCCTGAACGATGTCGAAGGGGAGGCCTGCGCAGCGGCCTGGGAACACGAAAAGGCAAATGTCTACAGATTCCGAAAACCGTGATCCGTGATCTGTGATCCGTGATCCGTCCCATCCCCGCCCACCTGGCCTGGAATCTGGTTTTTACGAATCACGGTACCCGAATCACGGTACCCGAATCACGGTACCCGGTCTTTATCCTATGCTCATCGACGCGCTGAAACGGACGAAACGCATTCGCATCCACAACGACTCCCCGGCGGACGGGGCGCACCACTTCGGTTTCTCCGTCTACGGGGAGACGTTCGCCAAGATCATCGCCGACCGGGCCAACCAGACGCCCCTGACAATAGCCATCAACGGGGCGTGGGGGAGCGGCAAGACCACCCTCATGCGGACCATCCGGGAGAAGCTCAACCAGGTCTCCTCCGAGATCGACGCCAGCGGGGGTGACGGCGTCTTCCGGCGCAGCCGGACGGTCTGGTTCAACGCGTGGAAATACTCCAACCGGGACGCCATCCTCGTCGTCCTGATCGAGGAGATCGTGTCGCAGATCGTGGCGGACGGCTTCCCGGAGCAGCGCCTGGTCAACGTGCGGCGCAGCGAGGGGGGCCTCGACTGGGCGGGCATCTCGCGGGCCATGGATGACCTCGTGGCCAGGAGCGGGGCGCCCGACCTCAAGCGCTTCCTCGAAAATGACGCGACGCTCGTCAAGAACATCCCCCTCCTGCGGGAGTTCGAGCGATTTCTCGACCGCCTGATCACCTGGTGCGTCACCGGTCACCCCGCCGCGCTCCGACAGGGCGAGTCCCCCGACGCCGCGGGCGCGTTGACGATCTTCATCGACGACCTGGACCGCTGCCAGCCCGACCGCGTCGCCCGCGTCCTGGAGACGATTAAACTCTTCATGGACCGTCCGGGGTGCGTCTTCGTCATCGGCATGGACAGCGAGATCGTGGAGAAGGCCGTGAAGGCGCGCTACGCCGAGATCGAGGGGTTTGACGAGCACGCCTACATGGACAAGATCATCCAGCTGCAGTTCAACCTGCCGCCCATCCGGGCGGAGCACATCCAGTCGTTCATCCGTGAGGACCTCATCGGCGCGCAGACGAAGGACAACCCCCTCCTCAAGTACCTCGACGTGGTGGCAGAGACCGTCCGGAGAAACCCGCGCACGGTCAAACGGTTCCTCAACACCTTTTCCATCCAGAGGAGCCTGGCCGAGTCGCAGGGCCTGCTCGAAAACGGAGGGATGGACGAGGACCTGCTGGCCAAGTGGATCATCCTCTCCTTTGCCTTTGAGGACTTCACGCATCGCGTCCTGCAGCGCCCGCTCCTGCTGGCCGAGATGCAGGACGCCATCTTCAAGGACGGGGACGGGAACCTCCTGGCCAACGCCCCGCCCCATCTGCGGGAGTTTCTCGAAGACCAGGCCCTCGTGGCCATCTTCCGGCAGGGGAAGCCGTTCCCCGCCGACGAGGAGGAGCTGGCCGTCTACGTCCACCTGAGCGAGTCGACCCGCCACCGGCGCATCGGCCAGGGCGAGGAGGGGGTGGTCGGGGCCTACGACGCCGAGGAGGGGGCAGGCATGGTGCGGGTGGAGGCCGGGCGTTTCCTGATGGGCGAGGCGAAGAAGCCGGTGGTGCTCGAGGCCTTCGAGATCGACGTCACGCCGGTGACGAACCGCCAGTACAAACGATTCATCGACGACAGCGGGTATCCCCACCTGCCCGGCGGCTGGCAGGATGGGACCTATCCTGCCGGGAAGGCCGATCACCCCGCGGTCGGCGTCTCCTGGCACGACGCCACGGCTTACGCCAAGTGGGCGGGAAAGCGTCTCCCCGCCGAGGCGGAGTGGGAGAAGGCCGCGCGCGGCCCTCACGGCCGGCTCTATCCCTGGGGCAACGTCTTCAATCGCTACAACTGCAACAACAAGGAACTCGGGCTCCACACGACCACCGAGGTCGGCCACTTCCCCAACGGGGCCAGCCAGTATGGCTGCTACGACCTGGTCGGCAACGCGTGGGAGTGGACGGACACCGATGTCTTCCCGGACAACAGCGAGGTCAAGGTCATCCGGGGGGGCTCGTGGTCCAGCCCCCGCGAGGGGGTCACCTGTAGCGTCCGCGATTACGCTCGCGCGTCCGAGCGCCGTCGTGACCTGGGCTTCCGCTGCTGTCGCAGCGACAGGTCCGGGGATTTCGTGGTGTGAACGGCAAAAATGACAGCCCCCCTTCCCCGGGCCGGCTGTCGGTTTTGGATATCTCCCCTGAAATGGTGATCAATCCGTTCTGGTGAGGCGCCCGTGCTGCGCCTCTGAAGAAGAGGGAGGTGTCCGTGTATCTGCTTCGCCCCCTGCGCGCCCCTGTCGCCCTCCTGCTCGCCGTCGTCCTGACTGCCTCTGGATGCGCCTCTGTGGTCCAGGTCCGTCCCCCTTACGAACGAAAGGTCCGCATCGGCGACCACGTGCACGTCACCGTGGGGGATAAGATCATCCACGGTCGCGTCGTCTACGTGGACGACCGGGGGTTGGTGGTCAGGACCGGAAAGGTGGTGCATCAGGAGCATCCGGTGAAGGCCTATACCTACACCACGCAGGTGGCCTGGGGAGACGTCCAGCGCCTCCGGGTGAACGGTGTCCTGGACCGTCGTGGAAAGCTCATCGGCGAGGAGGAGATCCGGGTCAACAGGCGCACCGGCTACCGGAGGTCGCTGATGTTCAACGTGGGGCTGCTGGGCTTTGCGGCCAGTTTCGGGCTTGGCGTGGCGATTCAGGACCGCTACTTCCCGCCGCTGGGCCAGAAGCCTATCTCTAAGCTGAACGACGGCCGTCTCGCCTTCTGGCTGACCTGGGTGGGCGGCACGGCCCTGAGCGCCGCCGGGGGGCGCGTGGTCGGCGCCCTCATCGACCGCAGACGCGCCGTCGAGCGGGTGGAGTTGATTCGGGGCGCGGAGGAGGCCCCCCAGGCGCAGGCCCAACCCTGAAAACACTTTCACTGCAACAGAAGGGGTCTTTGATGAACGTGGTTCCAAAGACGGCGATCCGGGTGATGCCCGACGCCCTGAGATGCCTTGTGAAGGCGGCGTATCTGAAGGTGGGGCTGAACGACGATCACGCGCAGATGATGGCCGACGCCCTCGTGGCCGCGGACCTGAGGGGGGTGTTCAGCCACGGGACGCGGCAGACGGCGTCTTACCTGACGTTGTTCAGGGAGGGGAAGTTGAACCCCCGGCCGGAGGTGCAGGTGGCGCAGGAGTCGCCCACCTCGGTCCAGGTGGACGGGGACGGGGGACTGGGCTACGCCCCGTCTTTCACGGCGATGCGCATCGCCGTGGAGAAGGCGAAGGCGTCGGGGGTGGCCGTGGGGATGACGAGCAACCACGGGCACTTCGGGGCCGCCGGGCACTACACGCGCGTGGCCGTGGCCGCCGACTGCCTCGGGTTTGCGGTCTCGTCCCACCTCCGGGAGTTCCTCTCACGCGCGTCGATCCTGGAGGCGGGCGGGGCCTCGCCCATGAGCTTCGGGGTCCCGTCGGGGGACCAGCCGCCCCTCGTCCTGGACATGGCCACGAGCCACAGCCGGATCTTCGGGGCGACCCTCGAAGAGATATTCCCCAGGATCCCGGCGGTCTTCTTCAAAACCATGGGGCTGGGCCTGGTCTGCAACGCCCTGGGCGGCATCCTGGCCGGGATTGTGTCGCAGGAGGAACTGGGACCCCGGAAATGGGAGGGGGTCAATCAGGGGGCGTTCTTCCTCGCCGTGGACCTGGGGAGGTTGACGGACCTGAAGACATTCCGGCGACAGATGGACGACTTCATCGGGACGCTCAGGAAGATGCGGCCTGCGCCGGGCTACGACCGGGCGGACGCGCCGGGCGGGCTGGAGTGGGAGCGGGAGCGGCTCTGGGCGGCGGAGGGCATCCCGGTGGGGCCGGAGCATCAGAAGGCCCTGGAGGGGGTGGCGAGGGAGGTCGGGGTTGCGACGCCGTGGTGAAAAGAAAAATGCCCCTAAGGAGAATTGAACTCCTGTTACCGGCTTGAAAGACCGGTGTCCTGACCACTGGACGATAGGGGCACGAGAGAGTAAAGCGCAAAAAAAGATACGAGAAAGACCCTCAGAAGGCAAGCAAAAATCGGTCGAGGTTCGGAGGAGAATGGCCATGTCCGTTTTCAAGCGCATCCTGATTGTCGTCCTCCTGCTCTCATTTTCGTCTCCTGTCAGCGCCCGCGCGCCCCGGCGTACAGCGGCCTCCTCCGGGGAGGAGGGGCCTGAGGGGGTCGGTCCCCCCTACGCCTCGGCCATCGTGATCGAGGCCGAGACAGGACGGGTCCTGTTCGAGGACAGGCCCCATATCCCGCGCGCCCCGGCCAGCACGGTCAAGACCGTGCTGGAACTCCTGGTGATGGAGATGGTGGCGGAGGGGAAGGTGAAACTCGCCGACTCCATCACCACGTCGGCGTGGGCCAGCAAGATCGGTGGGTCCCAGGTCTATCTCAAGGAGGGGGAGACCTTCCCGCTTGAAGACCTGATGAAGGCCATCGCCATCCACTCCTCCAACGACGCCTGCGTGGCCGTGGCCGAGCACCTGGCCGGCACCGCCGAGGGGTTCGTGGAGATGATGAACCAGAGGGCGCAGGAACTGGGCCTCCGCGACTCCCACTTCACGAACGTGCACGGCCTGGACGACGACGAGACGGCGGTGAACGTCACCTCCGCCCGCGACCTGGCGCTGATCGCCCGCGAGTTGGTGAAACACCCCAAGATCCTGGAGTGGTCCTCAAAGGCGGAGGACACCTTCCGGGGCGGGACGTTCATCCTGTCCAACACGAACCACCTCGTCGGCAAGTTCCCCGGCCTGGACGGGCTCAAGACGGGCTACACGAGGCGGGCCGGGTTCTGTCTGGTCGCCACGGCTAAGAGGGGCGATCTCCGGTTGATCTCCGTCGTCATGGGTTCCCCGAGCAACAAGGTGCGCTTCGCGGAGAGCGCCCGCCTGCTGAGCAGGGTATTCAGTCAGTACAAAAAGGTGCCGGTGGTCAGGGAGGGAGAGACGCTCGGCGAGGTGACGGTGAGCCGGGGCAAGGAGGAGAAGGTCAGGCTGGTGGCCAGAACGGGGTTCTCCGCCCTGCTGCGAAGCGGCCAGGAGAAGGCGATCAAACGGAGCGTGACTAAGCAGGCGGATGAGCGACCGGCCCCGATCCGGCAGGGGGAGACGCTGGGGACTCTGCAGGTATTTCTCGGAGACAGCCTTCTGGCCACGGTGGAGGCCGTGGCGGAGCAGGACGTGGCGCGGATGACGACCTGGGAATGGATCAAGAGCTGGCTATAAAAAGTCCTGAGTGCTGAGTGCTGAGTGCTGAGTAAAATCAAAGAACGGAGTTTTTACCTTTACTCAGGACTCAGGACTCATCGCTCAGCACTCACTTTGTAGGCGTCTTGGCGCAGCGGAAACCGACGTGCTCCTGCATCGCGGCCGGCGGGGCGTAATGCCTGCTGGCGCAGCGAACCCCCGCCTTGTTCTCCCCGAAAAACCCCCCCCGGACCCCCTTATACTGCCCTCCGGGCGGTCCCGGCGGGTTGTCGATCGGGGAATTTTTGTAATACTCGTCAAAATACCAGTCCTCCACCCACTCGCACACGTTCCCGCACATGTCCATCACCCCGTAGGGGCTGACCCCGTGGGGAAACGCCTTGACCGAGGTGGTCCCCTCGTGCTCGTTGTTGCAGTTGGTATTGTCCTTCCGGAAGGCGTCCCCCCACGAATAGACCTGCCCCTTCTGGCCCCGCGCGGCCTTCTCCCACTCCGCCTCTGTGGGCAGCCGCTTGTTGACCCATTTGGCGTAGGCGTTGGCGTCGTGCCACGAGACATTGACGACGGGGTGGTCCGCCTGCTCGATGGGATAGGTCCCCCCGATGCCGGTCCAGTGAGGGGGGGGGCGGTGGCCTGTGATGTCCACGAACATCTTATACTCCTGGTTCGTGACGGGGTACTTGTCGATCAGGAAGGCGTTGAGAAGGACCGTGTGCATGGGATATTCGTCCGCCGCCCCCTCCTCGTCCTCGCCCATTTTGAAATCCCCGGCAGAGATCAGGATCATCTGGTTCTCAGAGAGTTTTTCCTGGAGCTGCGACCGTTTGGCGTCCAGGAGGGCGAGTTCCTTCTCCATCTCGGAGGTCCTCTCGTAGGTCTCCTCCGTGGCCCTGTCGCTCTCCACGATCTGCGTCTCGATGGTCCCCTTGGTGTTCTCAAGCTGCTCCACCGTGGGCTGCAGGAGCATGACCTGTTTCCGGTAGACCAGGTAGATCTGGATGCAGAAGATCCCGAAGGCGACGATAAGGGCGAGGACCATCCAGTCGAGTTCCATGGCGCAAACCCCAACGATGAACGATGAACGCGGAACGATGAACGAAAACCCGCGAAGGCTGCCTTGTTTTTAGTTCATCGTTCATCGTTCTGACTTCATCGTTCAAGCTGTAACCTTCTCCTCCGCCTGTGCCTGACCAGCCGGGCGACGCGGCTCCAGGAAGTCTTTGGACTGGCTTTCGAGGTGGGCGATCAGGCCGTTCAAGGATTTATGGACCTCTTTGAAGTAATGGTTCTCCTTGAACGGGCGGATCATGATCCACCGGTCCCAGCAGAAATCGTCAATCGAGTATTCGGCAGGGTCATACGTGTAGCGCACACCGAACTCCTTCAGGCGTCCGGTGACCGCCGTGTCCTCGTTCTTTTCCACCTCACACCGGGCGATCTTGCCTAAGATGCAGAACGTGAGCGGCAGGTCGGGCTTGTAAGCCTCGGTGTCCCGGGTGAACCGGAGCTTGGGATAAAACATGAAGATGAACCCCATGCTCTCCAGGGCCTCCTTCTGCTCCTCCAGCGTTGCCGGCTGTTCCCCCTCCCCGAAGACATAGCCAATAAACTCCCGGCTGTTCTCGAACCGGAGGCCGTTCACGCTGAAGTCGAGCAGCTCGACGGAGAGGTTCATCTCCTGGCGGGGGCTGCGCCGGGGCCGGATGGTGATGTTTTCGATCCCCCCCTTGATGATCTGGCAGGGCATCTCATAGTACTCACTCTTGCCGTCGAGAGGGGATCGGGACATGTAGTCCAGGACGATGATGTCCCCTTCGTTGAGGTAGTGGGGGTCTTTTCGGTTCTTGATCCTGGACTTCATGGGCTTCTTGATGTGGATCGTCCGGCTGGCCTCCTGCGCGCCGAGCCCCAGCACCTCTGCGCAGCCCAGGTCGATGAGGGTGCGTTTGTTCGTCCGATCGTCCATGTAGGGCTTGCTCACGTAGACGACCCGGTCTTCGGTGTGGTTCAGCCGGATCGCCTCCTTGAAGGCGGTGACGACCCGCTCGGCGGAGAAGTCGCCTTCGTCCCCCTCCTTGGGCGTCCTGTAGGGGATCGGCTTGACGGAGTTGAGGCGGGGCGGGATGCTCCCCTCGGTGGGGAAGCGAAAATCGGTCTTCTGGATGTAGACATCGAACAGGACCTGGGGGTAGACCCGCAGGGCCCCCCGCCCGATCTTGTGGGAGAAACGGATAGTCTGCCGCTTGTCCCTTTTCGCCACGTTGGTCAGCGGAACAAGGCGGTACCCGACCCCGATCTTGGGGTCCATGTTCCGCAGCATCTCGGCGGGGAACCGGATGCGCTCTTTCACCTCGCAGTTGACCGTGTAGGGGATGCGGTCGTGGAGGAACCAGAGGTTCATGACCTCCCCTTCGCCACTGAACAGCGCCCGGTCCTCCGCCTTGATGCCGTCCGGGGTGGTGATGAAGAAGGCCCTGTCCTGCAGGAACATCTCCCCGTTCATGTGGAACAGGACGGCCCGGCCCGCATCTTCGTTCGCCTCCCGCCCATCCGCCGTCCGGACGATCGAGCAGTTGAGCGAAGGGGGGCGCATCTCCACGAGGCGATTCAGCGCCAGCTCCCGGACGGACCGTTTGCCCGAAACCATGGTGGCGAAGCTGCCGAAGAACCCCCTCTTGACGGTGGTGAGGTCCTGGTCCGCCATGTCGTCCAGACTGATGCTGGCGCTCCGGCTCCGCAGGTACGAGCGGACGAAGTAGAGGACGCCGACGAGCAGAAAGGCCCCCCCTATCATGAGCAGAAAAGTCGTCTCTTTTCCCTTGGACGCCTGAGACTGGAACATCGAGCGTTCAAAGGGGTTCTTGACCTGCGCGAGCGCCGACTCCGCAACAAGGAGCCACGCTACGCACGAAAGCCAGAACGTCAGACGCGCAAAAAAAGCTCTGTTCATGGCGGCATATCCTCTGTACTTTGTCAGACGCCTCGGCGCCGCGTCAGTTCCGGTCAGTTACTGCCTGCCTTCTGCCTCAGCCGCTCCAGCGCCTGCTCCAGCTCCTTCAACTCCTGTCCGTAGCCCGCAAAGTCTCCGGCCTTCAGCCGCTCCTGCGCCCTGCGGAAGCGGTCGAGGGCCTGGGAGGCCAGGTCGTTCACCGTCGCGTCGCCCACCGTTGCGTCGCCCATCGTCCGCCTCGCCGGGACCGCCGCGACTTCTGCGAGGGGCCCCGGGGACGCTGCCCTTCTTAACACAGAGGCGAGGGCCCGGTCCAGGGTCTCCTCCATCGCGACCCGCTCCCCGTCGGACACGATGACGCGCTTGAGTTCGGGGAGTTCGCTCTGCTCGGCCTTCAGGTAGAGGGGCTCCACGTAGAGGAACGACTGCTCAATGGGGATAACCAGCAGGTTGCCCCGGATGACGTTCGACCCCTTCTGGGTCCAGAGGGTCATGGCCTCCGACACGGTCGGGTCCTGGTCGATGCGGGCCTCGACCTGCATGGGGCCGTAGAACAGCCTGTCCTTTGCCAGCCGGTAGACGACGAGCTTGCCATAGTCGGGGGCGTCGCAGCGCGCGAAGATCCAGGCGATCATGTTGTCCTTGTTGGCCGGGGTGACGGGGAGCATCAGCACGAACTCCTCCCTGGCCCGGTCCGGGAACTTCATGATCACGTAATAGGGGGGCATGGGCTGAGGCCGGTCGTTGTAGATCTCCTGCGGCATGCTCCAGACGTCCTCCTGGTTGTAGAACGTCTGGGGGTCCGTCATGTGAAAGGTGTTGTTGAGGGACACCTGGATCGTGAACAGGTCCACCGGGTAGCGCAGGTGCGCCCGCAGGCCCTCCGGCATCCGCTCTAATGGCTGGAACAGGCCGGGAAAGATCTCCTGATAGGACCGGATGAGGGGGTCCTCCGGGTCCGAGACGTAGAAGGTCATGGCGCCGGTGTAAGCGTCCGTCACGACCTTCACGGCGTTGCGGATGTAGTTCGGCCCCCGCACCCGGCGGGCGTAAGGCTCGGAATAGGGGTACATATTGGTGGTGGTGTAGGCGTCCTGGACCCAGAAGATCCGCCCGTCCACGACGACGACGTAGGGGTCGCTGTCGTAGTTCAGGAACGGGGCGACGAGCTGGGCGCGTTTGACGACCTGCCGGTTGAACAGGATCTGGCTCCTGGGAGTGATGTCCCCCGACAGCAGGATCTTGATGTCATCGAACTTCCAGGCGAAGGCCGCGCGGCGGAAGAAGGAGTCTATGGAGACCCCCCCCTCGCCCTGGTAGGTGGTGTAGACGTTGGCCTCCCCGTGCGGATAGTCGAACTCCTGCGTCCCGGTCCCGATGATGATGTAGTTCTCCATCAGCTCCCCGAAGTAGATCTCGGGCCGTTTGACCTGCAGGTCCACGCTGGAGACGGGCGGGATGTCCTTGATGAACAGGGCGGGAAGGCCCTCCCCTGCGATCTCGTTGACGGGGCTCAGGCAGACCCCGTAGCCGTGCGTGTACATGAGGTGGCGGTTGACCCAGGTGTTGGCCCGCGCCGGGAGCTGCGCCGTGGAGAGCTCCCGCGGCGCGATCATCGCCTGGCGGTACTCCCCGTTGATCGTGTAGCGGTCCACGTCGATGCTCGTGAACTGGTAGTAGGGACGGATCCCCTGGAGCTGCCGGTAGCCCTCCCGCAGGGCGCGCTGGTCCCACAGACGGATGTTCTTGATCGTGAGGGGGTTCGCCTGCACCGCCTGGAGCGTGAGGCCCCCGCCCGACGGAAAGGCGCGCTCCTCGATGCGGTCGAGGGCGTAGGCCCTCCGGGTGAACTCGATGGCGTGGCGAAGATAGGGGGTCTCTTTGGCGAGTTCGTTCGGCCTGACGATGAACTGCTGGACCACCACCGGCAGCGCCCAGCTGAGGCCGACGAGACAGACGCCGAACCCCACGGCCCCGTACTTGGGCAATCGCCAGCCCTTGAAGTAGATGTTGTAAATGCACAGAATGGCGAGCACCACCGACATGACCAGCATGACGCGGTAGGCGAAGAGCTGGACATTGGCATCGGTGTAACTCGCGCCGGCGATGAGGCCCTCCCCTGCGTAGAGCAGGTCGAACTTTTTGAGATGGTATCCCCAGGCCACCAGCAGGGCCACGCCTGCGGCGGCGGCCGACAGGTGCGACGCCACGCAGGAGGTCATCTCCCAGCCCGTGTCCTGACGCAGGAGGGATCGGTCTATGTAATAGGACACGAGCGCCAGGGCGGTGGAGATGAGCGCGGCGGCCACCAGCCACCCCTGAAAAAAGTTGATCAGGGGCAGCAAAAAGACGTAATATCCCACGTCCTGCCCGAAAAGGGGATCGGCCACGCCGAAGGGGACGGGATGCCCGTAGCGCAGCCACGCCAGCCACATCTGCACGGCCACGAGGCCCATCAGCGCGCCCAGGACGAAGATCACGACGGCCCAGGCGATCCAGGGGTGCCGGAGCTTCCAGAGGAGGCCCGGGAAGGCGTCGATGATGACCACCCCCAGCGAGGTGCGCCTGGTGCGCCGGCCATAGCGCCGGGCGATCCCCACGTTTGCCCCGGCGATCAGGACGAACAGGGCCCAGAAGGTCAGGAAAACGGCGGATTTGGCCTTCAGGAGCGTCCAGTAGACGGACCCATAGCCCAGGCTGAGAAACCAGAGCCAGTCCGTGTAGATGTCGATTCCGACTCTCAGGAAGATCAGGGCCAGGACGGCAAGCGTCCCCAGCAACATCCAGAACAGGGATCGGGTGGGCATGGTCTGCGCTCTCCTTCAAGGGGGTGCTGGGGGCGGCTTCGCGTTTTTCGCGCTCCTTCGTACTTTCGCGATGTAAAGTACGAAATAATCGCGGCTCAAACAAGATAAAATATCGCTTGACAGAGGAGAGAAGACCCTCTATTATTGACGGCTATTATGAGCACCATCCTGGTCATTGCCAATGACGTCTACGGTCCCAAGCTGAGATCGGACCTCATCTACACCGGACACATCGCCCATTTTGTCGATAAGACACGGCTGTCGGAGGTTGAGATACCTTGCGCCCCGGACCTCGTCCTGCTGGACGTCGAGGCGCCGGAGGAGGACCTGGGCGGGATCTGCCGGGCGCTGCGGGATCGGGAGGTCGCGCGAAGGGCGCCCATTCTGGCGATCGTGGACGAGGAGCGGGTGCGCGGCCTCGATTTTTCATCCGGGATCGACGACTTCATCGTCAAGCCCTACAGCCTCTGCGCGGTGGAGGCCCGCATGCGCCTGATGCTCTGGCGGGATGATCGTCTCGTTCAAACAGGCATCGTCAAGGTCGGCGATATCCTGATCAACCTGACCCGATACGAGGTGCGGGTCCGGGGCGCTCCCATCGAGCTGACGCTCAAGGAGTACGAACTGCTCAAGCACCTCGTCATCAACCGGGGCCGCGTCTTCACGCGGAGCGACCTGCTCAACCAGATCTGGGGCTACGACTACTACGGAGGGATGCGCACGGTGGACGTCCACATCCGCCGCGTCCGGTCCAAGCTGGAGGTGGCGGGGGACAGCTACATCAGGACGATCCGGGGCGTGGGCTACACGTTCGAGCCGCCCTCGCGCGAAGCGGCCTCACCTTAGAGAAAGGCATCCTATGACGACACAGTGGACGCGGTGGACGCTCATCGCCAGTTTTATCCTGGCAACCGTGGCGCTGGGCAGCCCTGTCGGGGCGGCGGAGGAGCACGAGGGCGGCGGGGTCACGGGCGACGAGGCGCTCAAGAGGCTGATGGACGGGAATCGCCGGTTTTCGGGCGATCAGTACGCCAAAAAGGCCATCGGCGCGCCGCGCCGGGCCGAGCTGGCGAAGGGCCAGCACCCCTTCGCCATCGTCCTCTCCTGCTCCGACTCCCGCGTGCCGCCGGAGATCGTGTTCGACCAGGGGCTTGGCGACCTGTTCGTCGTCCGCGTCGCCGGGAACGTCGCCGACTCCATCGCGCTGGGGAGCATCGAGTACGCGGCAGAGCACCTGCACGTCCCCCTGCTCTTCGTGCTGGGGCACGAGAAGTGCGGGGCCGTGGCGGCCACGGTGGCGGGGGGAGAAGTCCCCGGCCACATCGCCTCCATCGTCTACAAGATCGCCCCGGCGGTCGAGAAGGTCCGGGCCTCGGGGAAGGCCGGAGACGCCCTGCTGACCGCCGCGGTGGATGAGAACGTGAGCGCGGCCCTGGCTGACGTGGTCAGGCGGAGCGCCATCCTGGCCCATCTCATCCACGAGGGGAAGTTGACCATCGCCGGGGGGAGGTACAACCTCGCGTCGGGCCGCGTCGACGTGATGGGCGCGACCGCCAAGAAGCGCTCGCCCCCGGCCGGCGGAGGACATTGAAAGAGGTCTCCATGCGACTGAAAGATAAGGTTGCCCTGATCACGGGCGGGGGCCGGGGCATCGGGCGGGCCATCGCCCTTGGCCTTTCCGGAGAGGGGGCGGACGTGGCGGTGTCGGCCAGGAACCGGGCCGAGATCGACCGGGTGGCGGGGGAGGTTCGGGCCGCGGGCCGGCGGGCCATCGCCGTCCCCGCAGACGTGAGCCGGGCGGATCAGGTCCGCCGGATGGTGGACCGCACGCTCGCCGAGTTTGGCCAGATCGACATCCTGGTCAACAACGCGGGCTACGCCAGGCACTTTCCGGTGGCCGAGCTGACCGAAGAGGTCTGGGACACGACGATGGACGTGAACCTGAAGGGCGTCTTCCTCTGCACGCAGGCCGTCCTGCCCGGCATGGTGGCCCGGAGATCGGGGTGCATCCTGACGGTGGCGTCGATCAGCGGGCACCGGGGCTATCGAGGGTGTTCGGCTTACTGCGCGGCCAAGGCCGGGGCCATCACCTTTATGGAGACCCTGGCGCTGGAGGTGCGGGAGCACCAGATCAAGGTGCACACCATCTCGCCCGGGGCGGTGGCGACCCGAATGCGGGCGGACAACCACCCCGGCGAGGACCCCTCCACGATCCTGCAGGACGAGGAGATCGCGAACGTGGCGGTCTTCCTGGCCACCCTCCCCCCGCAGTCTCAGGTCCGGGAGGTCACGATCGTGCCCACGCTTCAACTCGCGGACGGGCGGAGATAATCTGTAGGGCGGCATCGAGGATGCCGCCGCATCGGGGATCGCGCCAGCGGAAAAAACTGAGGCCACCCTGCCGGGCGACAGAGTGGCCTCAAGAATCGCTTCCAACGGAGATGAACACCCCGCCGAAGCCAGAGTATTGTGAGGGTGCCCCTAAGATAAGACAATCTTTTTTGTCTGTCAAGCGGTTTTTTTAACCAAAATGGAGTGGTGGAGGCCATGCTCAAGACCTTTCGTCCGGAGAAAAAGAGCGCGGTGGACGAGGCCACCGGCGCGACGGTCTGGCAGATGACAGACCATCCGTCGGTGCATCACCACCTCTATTTCACGAACCCGTCCTTCACGGCGGACGGGCGGTTTCTGATCTTCGTCTCCTACCGCCTCGGTCCCCCCCACCTGTTCGCAGCCGAGGTCGCGTCGGGGGAGGTCCGGCAGCTGACGGATCAGCCGGACCTGAACACGTTTTCAGGCGTCCCCACGCGGGACGGGAGGGTCGTCTTCACGGCCGGGGAGGCGGTCCGGGCCGTGGAGGTCGCGACGGGCCGGCAGGAGACCCTCGCCTCCTTTGCGGGCGCGTCCCTGTCCAACTGTCACCTGAGCGCCGACGGGTCCCTGGTGGCCACGAATGTGAAGCGGGACGGTCGAAACCACATCACCGCCGTGAGGGTCGACGGTTCAGGGGCGCGCACGGTCTTCGAGACCGCGGGCGAGGTGGGGCACATCCAGTTCTCGCCCCGCGCGGATAACACCATTCTCTACTCAGGGGACGTAAAACACCGGGTGCGCCTGGTCGATTTCGACGGGTCCAACGACCGGCTGCTCTACCGCCAGCCCCCGACGGAGTGGATCACCCACGAGTCGTGGCTCGGCCCCGGAGACGAGGTGATGTTCGTGCACTGGCCCCGCGCCGTGCGGGCCATCCGGCGGGACGGGACGGGCCTGCGGACGATCGTGAACTTCACCGGGTGGCACCCCTGCTCCAGGCGGGACGGCGCCCTGATCGCGAGCGACACCCACCTGCCGGACATCGGCCTGCAGCTGATCGACCCGGCCACCGGGAGGCGCCGGACGCTCTGCCATCCGAAAAGCTCCAACAAAGGGACGCAGTGGGCCTTTGACCTGCCAGCCGAGGAGGGCCCCATCCCCCCCCGGGCCCCGGCCCCGCCCACCCCAGGCCCGGACCTGCGGGAGTCGACCTATGGGCCCCAGTGGACCCACCCCCACCCCTCCTTCAGCGCCGACGGGAGGTGGGTGGCCTTCACCTCCGACCGGACGGGCTGGAGCCAGGTCTATATGGTGGAAGTACCTGAAAATTAAGGTCAAATTGATATTTAGGAGATTTCTGAGGAGTCCTTCCACTGCATTTCAGCCCCCTATACGACGCCCGAAGTCTCAGAACAGGCCGTTCGCTGCAAAAACGTTGCTTTGGGGAGGGGTTTTGGCTATTATAGGCCCTCGGATAGAACCTCTGAATCGGTGATCATCTCTTGGGAGAGGGTTTGGCCGTTTCCCGATCTCCTAAGTATCGCAATATAATAAGTTAGGGAGGATTGCGCCATGAGTCTCTCCAGTGTGACGGAGGTGGCCCTGACGAAGGTGGCGGCCGTGGTCTGGCACCTGTTCCAGTTCTTCAACACGAAGGTGTTGAAACCGTCTCCGTCCTTTCAGCCGAAGTGGGCCCCTGCGCCCCTGCTCAAGAGCAAGCAGCGGTCCATGCCCAAGCTGGGCTGGCCCCGCGAGACCGACTCCCTCTGTCCCAGATGCGTCAAGGAGGCCCGGGAGATGATCCTCTCCGGGGAGGCGGACCTGAACCTCCTGATCCAGGGGCATCCCGGCGAGATCAAGGCTAAGATCATCGAGCGGGACGGGCAGATCGTCATGGAGAAGACCTGCCCCAAGCACGGGACCTTCACGGACGTGATGTCCATCGACCCCAAGTTCCTCGAACGCATTGAGCGCCTCTACCCCGGACGGGACTTCAACGCCATCACCGACCTGCACAACCACGGCGCCTCCTCCATCAAATACGGGCGCGGGACAGTGCTCACCGTGGACCTGACGAACCGCTGCAACATGATGTGCGACCCCTGTTTCATGGACGCTAACCAGGTCGGCTATGTCCACGAGTTGACGTTCGACGAGGTCAAGAAGATCCTCGACGACGCCATCACGATCCAGCCCCGCCGGCAGATGTCCATCCAGTTCTCCGGCGGGGAGCCGACGATCTCTCCCCTCTTCCTGGACGCCGTGGCCTACGCCAGGCAGGTCGGCTACTTCAGCGTGCAGGCGGCCACCAACGGCATCCGCTTCGCCCAGGACCCCGACTACGCCAGGCGGGCGCGGGAGGCCGGGCTGCGCCTCGCCTACCTGCAGTTCGACGGCGTGGGGAACCAGAACCACGCGCACCGGAAGATCAGCAACCTGTTCGACGTCAAGCTGCGGGCCATCCAGAACCTCTACGACGCGGGGATCGACGTGGTGCTGGTGGTCACCATCGTCAACACGATCAACGACCACCAGGTCGGGCCGATCATCGACTTCGCCATCGCCAACTCCGACAAGGTCTCGTTCATCGCCTTTCAACCGGTCTCGTTCACCGGGCGGGATGAGGACATCGACGACGAGGCGCGGATGCGGCAGCGCTACACCCTGTCCCACCTGGCCCACGACGTAAAGCGGCAGACAGGCATCTCCGAGCCCCTGCGCGACTGGTTCCCGCTGTCCGCCATCGGGAGCATCTCCGACCTGACGGACCACATGAAAGGGCCGGGGTCCGACTGGGGGACGATGAAATGCGGGTGCCATCCCAACTGCGGCGTCGGCACGGCGTTGATGGTCCACAAGCACACGAAGGCCTGGGCCCCGCTGACGCAGTTCCTGAACGCGGAGCAGATCTTCAAGGATGCGAGGGCCATCGTGGATTCCGCCCGGGGCCCCTTCTGGACCAAGTTCCAGGTGGCCCTGAGCGTCCTGCGAAACTACGACCCGCTCCGGACGCCGGAGGGCCTCACCCTCAGGGCGATGCTCAAGAAGTTCGACAAACAGACGGGCGGGGCGCTGGGCGGCAAGATGGGGGCGCAGGACAACGCCAACCGGAAACAGGACGAATGGCTCATCCTGTTCGTCGCCGGGATGTGGTTCCAGGACCTGTTCAACTACGACTTCCGGCGGACGGAGATGTGCATCATCCCCTACGGGACGCAGATGGGCGAGATCTCCTTCTGCGCGTATAACACCGGCATCGGCTGGCGGAACATCATCGAGAAGATGTACATGAACGCCACGACGGCCGAGTGGTTCAAGACGAAGGGGCGGCACCCGATCTACGCCAACAAGAAGGACGTGCCGCTGCCCGAGTACGCCACCGGGATCGACCTGAAGGTTCCGGATAGAGATGGAGGTCTGCTCCAGATTCAGCCCATCGCCCGCAAGGCCGAGGAGGCCCAGGCGGCGGACTGAGCGGAAGGTAAAAGGAAGATACAACCACGGTGGCTGGCCGACGAGGCTGACCGACCCCCTACGGCCCGTCGTCCCCCCGTGGTTGTTTTTTGAGTCGCCCGGCCCTCTCTAAGAGGTCCGGGCGGTTCATTTGGAGGGTCGATAAAGGTATGGCCTGAGGGGTCTTTTTTTATTATATTCATGCCAATTCTGATGTCATGCAATGTGCTGATCCCCACTATTCTATTCAAAGGTATCGATCATGGACATCATCCTTTACGGAGCCGTCGGGCTCTTCATCCTCCTCTCGCTGGCCAGCTGGCGGCGCTGCGCCAGGCTGAAGGGAGAGGTCGAGCGCCTCGAGCGGGGGACGGACGAACTCCGCGCCTTCGTCAACGTCTCTCACGAGCGGATGAAGAGCGAAATCCTGTCGCGGGTGCAGACAGAGCTGCGACGGCGGGAGGGGGGCCCCGCCTTTCACAGGGACATGAGCGTGGGCGAGGCCATGAAGCTGCACCCCCAGGCCGCGGCGGTGATGGCCGGGTTCCACCTGGGCGGGTGCTCGTCGTGCAGCATCAGCGACAACCATATCCTGGGTGACGCGGCGCGGGACTACGGCGTCAACATCGACCGCCTTCTGACGGCGCTCAACGGGCTGTTTGACGGGACCACGAAGACCCCGGAGGATGGGCCCCACGCCCACGCAGGGTCGATGTTGCAGATTCAGGCCGTGAAATAGCAGTAATAAGGGCAAACGGCAGAGGGCAAACGGCAAAGGCAGAATACAGGAGTCAGAATTCAGAATCCAGAATGAGAACCGGTTTTGCTTTTCTTCTAAATTCTGGATTCTGGATTCTGGATTCTTGTTTTCACGTCTGCCGTCTGCCGTTTCACTTTTCACGTCTGGCTGAGCGGGGCAGCGATGGACGAGCGGGAATCGGTGTCGATGACCGTCTATTATGGCTACATGCACGCCTTCGCCCACGTCTTCGTCGGCGAGATGGCGATGATGCGGAGCCTCGCCACCCGCCTCGAAGGGCAGACCCCCCTCAGGGCGTTCGGATGGCAGGTGGCCCTGAATCGGACGCGCAGCCGGGCGACGCAGGCCGCGAAGCGATGGGCGCTCCTGAACGAGCGGTTCGGGGAGAAGGTGAGCCCGGACCCGTTCGAGCGTCGTGTCTACGGACAGGGGTCCGTGACGAAGGCGACCCAGAGGGCGCGGGAGATAGTGAACAGGCTGGGAGAACTGAACCGATTCATCGACGGGGTGCGGACCTACGACGCAGAAGGGGTACGGCGGATCTGCGACGTTGCGGCGGAGATGGCGGAGGCGATTCGCTCGGAGGCCCAGGCGTCGTCGCTGGTGGCCTCCTACCTGGAGCGAGGGAGTCCCGACGAAGCCCGGCAGGAGAGGAGCGCCGACGGCGGAAGAGGGCATATCTCGGCTTACGCTCACGCCTTTTTCGGGGCGCGAGACGCGTTTCGGGCCGGAATAGATGGCTGAAAAGAGCGAAACGGAGAAATGGGGAAGCGGAGAAGCGGGGTCCCCCCTTCCCCCTTCTCCGTTTCTCCGGTTCAAGTTTTTTACCCTACCGGCGGCGTCTCCCGGACCTCGGCGCGGATGGCGATGGCCTCCCGCGTCAGGCGGAGTTCCGGGGCCTCCCCGCGCAGGAGCCGCCCGAACTCGTCGGCGATGACATCGGCGGCGCGCAGGTTGGCGTCCCGCGTCCGGCCGGCGATGTGGGGGGTGTGGACGACGTTGGCCCTGCCGCGCAGGGGGTCCTCCACGGGCAGGGGCTCTGCATCGTAGACGTCGAACGCCCCGAACAACTCGTCGGCCAGGATACGCTCCCGCAGGGCCTCCATGTCCACGGGCTGCGCGCGGGTGATGACCACCACGAGCGCGCCCCTCCTGAGCCGGTGGATGCGCTCCCGCGAGAGGATGCCCCTGGCCGACGGCGTGGGCGGGATGGCCACGAACAGCACGTCCACAGCCTCCACGAGGGCGTCCATCTCCACGGGGGTCACGCCCCACGACTCGACCCGGGACTTCGGGAGGAAGGGGTCGTAGCCGAAGACCGTCGCGCCGAAGGCGCAGCACCACCGGGCGATCCGGCCCCCGATGGCCCCGAGGCCCATCACGCCGACCCGCTTCGCGCCCAGGTCCCCGTTGACGAAGCCGGGGTTGTCGCAGAACTGCTGCGCCGCGTAGGTCCAGAGCGGCTCCCGGTCCGCCATGCGGCAGTGCCACTGCGGAATGCCTCGGAGGGCGCACAGGGCCAGGGCGACGGCGCACTCGGCCACCGACTGCCCCCAGGCCCGCGTGGCGTCGATGACGGCGATGTCCCGGCTGAACAGGGCGTCGATGGGGAGGTTGCGGTGGCCGCCGATGTCCAGCACGCCCCCCACCATCCTGAGGTTCGGGGCCGCGGCCACGCAGGCGTCCGTGAGCCTCCCGCCGAAGTGGGCGATGCCCACGACCCTGCCGAGGTCGGCCTGCTCGCACAGGGGCCTGTCGCGGTCCGCATTCAGGACCTGCGCCTCGCCGAGTTCGCCGAGGCGGGCGATCAGGCGCTCCGGCACGAACGGCCAGATGGCCTCTAAGTCCGGGCGGCGGGAGAAGAGAAAAAGAGGGCGCATAGAATCTCCTGCGAGAAAAGGAATCACTCGTGTCCAAGTGGGCTCACCTGCTGACCGAACAGCGCAACCCGGCCTCCGCCGACATCGACGAGCGGACCACCCTGGAGGTCCTCCGGGTCATCAACGAGGAGGACAAGAAGGTCGCCCACGCGGTGGAGGCCGTGCTGGAGGCCGTGGCTGCGGCCGTCGAACTGGTGGCGACGGCATTCCGGCGGGGCGGCCGCCTGTTCTACGTGGGGGCGGGCACCAGCGGCAGGCTGGGCGTGCTGGACTCCTCGGAGTGCCCCCCCACCTACGGGGCCGACCCGGAGATGGTCCAGGGCGTCATCGCGGGCGGGTATGAGGCCCTCGTCCGGTCCCTCGGCAAGGAGGAGGACTTCCCGGAGCGTGGGGCCGGGGCGCTTCGTGAGCGCGGCCTCTCCGACCGGGACGTGGTCATGGGCATCGCGGCCAGCGGAGTGACCCCCTACGTGCGGGGGGCGCTGGCCGAGGCCCGCCGCATCGGGGCCGGCGCGATCTTCTTCACGTGCAACCCCTCCTCCGCCCGGGAGGTGGAGGCGGACGTGAAGATCGTCCCCCTGGTCGGGCCGGAGGTGATCACCGGCTCCACGCGCATGAAGGCGGGCACGGCCACCAAGATGGTCCTCAACATGATCACCACCGC
>CAYRZX010000027.1:0-2861 GCA_964428665.1 uncultured Gemmatimonas sp. | reverse complement strand
GCTCTGGATGTTCGCGTGGGACCTGCGGGACGAGGGGGTGGAGAAGGTCCTGGACTTTGCGGCGGACCTCGGCCTCAAGGCCGTCCAGATCGCCTCCTCCTACCACGCGGGCTGGTTCATCCTCCCCCACAACCCGGTCAACCGGGTCTACCTGCCGGAGGACGGCGTGGCCTACTTCCACCCCCAGATGGACCTCTACGGGGAGACGAAGCTCAAGCCCGCCGTCGGGACGGTGTCTAAGGAGGTCGACTGGTTCGACCGGGCCGCCAAGCACCTCCAGAAGATCGGCCTGAAACTGGTCGCCTGGACGATCTGCGCCCACAACACCCGCCTGGGCCTCCTCCACCCCGACTGCGTGGTCCGCAACGCCTTCGGAGACCCCTACCCCCACGCCCTCTGCCCGGCCAACGAGGAGGTCCGGGTCTACCTGAAGGCCCTGGTCAGGGACCTCGCCTCCCGCTACGGCACGCACGCCGTGCAGCTCGAATCGCCCGGCTACATGGGCCGGGCGCACGGCCATCACCACGAGCGGTCGGGGGTCGTCCTCACGCCGTTCGAGGAGCAACTCCTCTCCCTCTGCTTCTGCGAGGCCTGCCTGAAGCGCGCGGAGGCCGCCGGCCTGGACGCCCGGAAGGTCCAGGCCGCGGTCCGCGAGCACCTGGACGACCTGTTCCGGCAGAGCCCCTTCCGGTCGAAAGGCCGCCCGACCTCCCTGCCCGCTATGATCGACCGGCATCCGGGCCTGGGAGAGTTCCTCGCATTTCGGAAGACCGTGGAGCAGACCCTGATCGAGGAGATTCAGGCGGGCATCCGGGACACCGGCTGCAAACTCTTCCTGATCTCCTTCGCCGCGCCGTCCGCAGAACTCGCCCGCGCCGTGGATGCCATAGAGGTCACCATCTACCACAAAAAACCCGCCGAGGCGTTCGCGCTCGTCGGGGGGGCCAGGGGGGTCATCGGCGAGTCGTGCGCGCTGCACGCGGGCATCCGGGTGGGGTTCGAGGGGGTGAGCGGGCCGGGCGACCTGAGCGACACCGTGGCCAGCGTCAGGGCCGCCGGAGGGGACGGCGTCCTGTTCTACAACTACTCCGAGGCCCCGATGCGCGCCCTCCGGTGGATCAAGACGGCCCTGGCCGGGGTGGATTAGTCCCCGCGCAACAGGTCATCGAGCAGGTCCTCCTCCTCCCTAAGAGACTCGCCCCGCCCACTCCGAGACCGCGGGGACTGGACCTAGGCAGGCTCGACCTCTTTATAGAGCCACGCCCCCGCGACCGCCGCCAGGGGCACCTCGATGAGTTCCCACACCAGGATGATCCCGACCAGGCGCGCGGGAAACAACCCCATCACCCACGTACTCCCGAAACCCCACAGACACGCAAAAAACCACACGGTCACTCCGGCCCACACCGCCGTCTTCGGGCCTGCCCCAAAGCGGGGCCGGATGGCCGCATACAGCCAGACAAGGGCGATCCCGAGCACAAACGTCAGCAGCACGAACCAGGCGATCATACTCCCCCCGATCGGAGGTCGATTCAGGGCCGCCATCGCCGCCGTCCACTGGTCGCCCAGAATCGGCTCATTGAGCACGAACTCGCCAACGTTCAATACAACTCCCGCCAGCAGGCCACCGACAATCACTCGTCCTATGTTGATCTTGCCCATCGCGCACCTCCTGAGGAAGGGTTTGTGGCGTTCGTGGTTCTATCCACTCCACCCATTGTGCCCCCTAACGCTGGGCGTCAGCCGCGCCCGCAGCGCTGGCGGCATTGATCTGGTCATCGTGGTTTACGCAACATCGGATGAATGGGCGGGGATGCCCCAACCTGAACTTCGCCGAGTAACTCAAACCCGTGTTGTTTATAAAATGAGATGTTCACCGGGTTTGTGGAGTCGAGATAAGCAAGCTTGTTTTCGCGATCGCACTGCATAAGTGTATGCTTCAATAATGCCGAGCCATACCCTTTGCGCTGATGTGCCGGGTCCACACCAATGAAGGGTAAAAACCAATGAGGCTCACTCGGGTGGTAGCTACCCATCTGTTCGAGGACGGCAAACACTTCCTCTCGATCCCCCTCGGATACGGTTTGTTGAAGCAGGGCACCCAGCGCTTCTTCGTCAGGATGGACATCCGGCGGAAGCCAAAGCGCAGCGCCTGAAAAACCGTCAACGTAGTAGGCGGTATCTTGTTCGAATGCCTTACCGCCATATGCCCTGACGAGGTCCGGGAAGTTTGTGAGGTACTGATGCGGATCAGGATACAGCCAACGCACAGCGGGGTCAGCGCTAAACGCCATCACTAATACATCGACAATTTGACCCTCTCCGGATTTCGTTGCGATGTTGATACGAGCTGTCGTCATGGTTTTCCTCCTGATGCAAAAGGGCGTTCAGGCGGGCCTGTCGAGATGTCGAATCTGTTAGCCAGGGATGACGAGGCACAGTCCGTACCCTGGTCAAAGATAGGGCCGGACATCCAACCCAAAGTCTTGTGCAATGCG
This sequence comes from uncultured Gemmatimonas sp., assembly GCA_964428665.1. Taxonomy (GTDB): domain Bacteria; phylum Latescibacterota; class UBA2968; order SICM01; family SICM01; genus SICM01. The sequence goes on along the minus strand of CAYRZX010000027.1, from coordinate 363 downwards.
CGTGCACCATGCCTCATCGTCTTGTATAGCCCCGAAGTCGACCCACTCCTCATCCGACATGCCAGCGCGCCACGCGAGAAACGGCACAGCATCTGGCCCCACCGGATAGCGGAGTTGCCAACTCCCGCTCTCAACGATCTGCCGGATATGCTCCCCCACCACGGCTGGCGACACCGGGTGCTCAAGTGAGGCCGCGAAGAGCGCGCGAATGTGCCGATCCTGCGGATACCGTGTATCGGCGGGAATCGGCCGCAGTTTGTCGAAAATCGGAGTCTGGATGAGGCCGGGTTCCACAATTGCGACCCGGATATTAACTTGACAATGTTAGATTACCACAAGTGACGGTTTCTGCTTGGATTTAGG
>CAYRZX010000026.1:0-31463 GCA_964428665.1 uncultured Gemmatimonas sp. | reverse complement strand
CCATCACCGGCGTCACGGTCTCCGGGACGGATGCGTCCCAATTTACCGTCAGCCCCACGACCGCGACGATTGCGGCGGGGGGGAGTCAGACGATCACGGTGACGTTCGCGCCCACGGCGGGGGGGACGAAGTCCGCGACGCTGTCCATCGCGCACAACGCGCCGGGGAGTCCCTCCACGCTTGCGCTGAGTGGCGCAGGGTCGTCGGTGGACTTCAGCGTCACGAACACGACGGGGAGGGGGCAACTGGAGGTCCGGTTCACGCTGGTGACACAGAATGTGTTGATTCGCTCTGTCCGGTGGACCTTCGGGGACGGGGAGACCAGCGCGGAGGTCCACCCGGAGCACCTCTATCGCGCGCCGGGGGTCTACACCGTGCGGGTGGACGTGACCACGGAGGGGGGACAGGTCCTGACCAGAACAAAGGAGGGGCTCATCACCGTGAGCGCCCTGGCGCAGCCGGGCATCGCGCTGTCTCCCGCGAGCCTGTCGTTTGGGGGCGTGCGGGTCGGGTCGTCGGAGAGCCGGACGCTCACGGTCTCGAATCCCGGCGCGGCGGCCTTGACGGTCACGCTCAGCGCAGACTCGGCGCAGTTTGCCGTCAGCCCCGCGCAACAGACGATCAACGCGGGCGACAGCGCGAAGGTGACGGTGACGTTCCGGCCTACGTCGGGCAGGCCCCTTCTGGCCTCCCTGTCCATCGCGCACAACGCGGCAGGCGGCCCGGCTGCAGTCCGCCTGAGCGGGACAGGTCTCAAGCCTGCGCTGACCTATCAGCCCGACCGCCTCGGCTTCGGAGACGTGGCCACCGGGGTGGCTGTCCAACTCCCGGTGGCGCTCACCAACGCGGGCAACGACACCCTGCGGGTGGACACGCTGCGGGTGACCTCCTCCGGGGCATTCGCCCTGGTCGCGCCGCGTCCGAACCTGGTCCTGGTCCCGCGCGACAGCCAGGTCGTGACCGTCTCGTTCAGACCCGCCGCCCCCGGCGATCACACGGGGAGCCTGACGGCCTCGTCCAACGATCCCGACCGGAGGGGACTGTCCATCCCCCTCAGCGGCGCAGGCGTGGTCCTGAGCCTGTCCGTGGACCTCAACCCGGCGGAGGGGAATCAGAGACAGGGCACGGCGGGCGGGGTCAGGCCGGGCAGGAGGGTCCCGGTTCAACTGTTCATCGAGGAGGCCCCGCCCATCCGGGGGTTCACCGTGAGGATCGGGTTTGACCCCAGGAAGGTGGCGTTTGTGAGAGAGAGCTTTTCAGCCGGGCCGGTGGTGCCGGGGCTGATCGGACTCACAGACCCCAAGGGGGACTACGTGGAGGTAGGGGGGACGACGCTGGGGGGTGGGACGGGCGGAGGGAACGGGCTGTTAGGGACGCTCTCGTTCGAGGCGCTGGCGGGGTTTGAGGGGGAGACGACGCTGAGGGTACCCTTCGTGATCTGGGATCGGGGGACAGAGGGGAGGCAGACGATCCAGACCGACGTGCGGGGCATGCTCACCAGCGCGGGCGGGCGGCCCTCGCCGGACTTCGACGGGGACGGGGAGGTCGGTTTCGGCGACTTCTTCCTGTTCGCCAACGCCTTCGGGTCGAGCGACGCTCGGTTCGATCTGGACGGGGACGGGAACGTGGGGTTCACGGACTTCTTCCTGTTCGCCGATGCCTTCGGGAAGCGGGTGGGATAAAAACATTCACCGCAGAGGGCGCAAAGGGCGCAGAGAAAGGCGGGAGGAGCAGGGAAATAAGATAGACCACAGGACCACAGGACCACAGGACCACAGGACCATAGGACCAATGCAAAAGCCTCACGGTCTTGTGGTCAGTGGTCTTGTGGTCAGTGGTCCATAGTCTGTTCAATCGGAGGCGGCCTCGGCGGCTTCGACGGCCTGTCCGTCGCCGTTGGCGCCGCTCCGGCCGTTGACGCCGATGCGGACGGAGACGAGCTTGGAGACACCCGGCTCCTCCATGGTGACGCCGTGGAGGGATTCGGCGGCCTCCATCGTCTTCTTGTTGTGCGTGACGACGATGAACTGCGTGTCCTTTGCGAACTCCTTGAGCACCCGCGTAAACCGGCCGATGTTGGCGTCGTCGAGGGGGGCATCCACCTCGTCGAGGATGCAGAAGGGGCTGGGCTTGACCAGGTAAATGGCGAAGAGCAGGGCGATGGCCGTGAGGGCCCGCTCCCCGCCGGAGAGGAGGTTGATGAGTTGAAGCCGCTTGCCCTGAGGGCGGGCGGTGATGTGGATAGGGGCCTCCAGCGGGTCCTGATCGGGCTCCATGGAGAGGTCCGCCTCGCCCCCCTCGAAGAAGGCCACGAAGGTCTTCCGGAAGTTCTCCCGGATATTCTCGAACGTCTCCAGGAAGCGGCTGCGCGCGGTCCGGTCGATCTTGGCGATGGTCTTCTTGAGGGTCTCCTCGGCCTCCAGCAGGTCGTTGCGCTGTTTGGTCAGGAACTCATACCGCTCTTTCTGCACGTCGTAGTCCTCCAGCGCGGCCATGTTGACCGCGCCGAGGCGGCGCATGCGCTCCTGGAACTCGTAGATGCGCTTCTCGATCACGTCGGCGCTGAATCCCCCCTCGTCGGGCGGGGGGCCGGCCTCCTTGACGTCCACCCGGTGGCTGTCCAGCAGCCGGTCCCGGAGGGCGTCGGCCTTGTCCTTGAGTTCCTGAAGGCTCAGCTCCAGCCCGTGCAGGCGTTCGCGGCGCTCGTTGAGGGCGCGCCCGCGGGCCCGGATGTCCTCCTCCAGGCCCCGCGCGGCCAGGGCGAGTTCCTCGCGGCGCTCCCCCTGGGCGGAGCGCCGGCGCTCGATCTCCGAGAGGGTCTCGTGGAGGGCCTTCATCTCCTGTTCGTCGCGCGCCCGCTGGGCCTCGATCGCCTCCTTGCGGCGGGCCGCCTCTGCGGCCTCGGCGTCGGTGGCTTCGATCTGGCGCTGGAGGGATGTCCGCTCGGCTTCGAGCCGCTGGGCCTCCCGGCTCAACTCCTCCGCCCGCGACTGGAGAGAGGCGACCTTCATCCTGAGGGCGTTTTCGGCCTCCTGCCGGGAGCGGACCGTCTCCTCGGCCTCCCGCAGGGCCGCTGCGTGCGCTTCGGCGAGGCGCTCCAGCTCCGCCCGCTCGGCGTCCATCCTCCGGAGTTCTTCCTCCTGCGCCTCGATCTGCCCCCGCAGCTCCCCGGCTCTGACCTGGATGCGCCCCTGCTCCTCGGACAGGGCCGCGAGCCGCTCGTTCAGCCGCCTCGCCTCGGCCTCGCCGTTGTCGTGGTCCCGCCCCAGGCCGGCGATCCTGCTCTGCAGGTCGGCGGCCAGACGCTCCACCTCCTCCAGACGCCCCGCAAGGGCTTTTGCCTCGCCCTCCGCCGCTGCGACCTGCTCCGACAGGACGCCGAGTCGCGCCTCGTCCTCCTCCACCTCCCGGCGCAGGGCCTCGATCTGCCCCCGGCGACCGATCAGGCCGCGCTCCTGCTCCTGCCCGGGGCGGCCGCCGGCCATCAGGCCGCTGGCGGAGAGGAGGTCGCCGTCGAGGGTGACCAGGTCGATCCCCGATCCGGCAAGGGTCGGGGCGAGGGTGAGGGCCGAGGTCAGGTCCCGGACGACGAGGGTGCGGCCCAGCAGTCGGTGGACCAGGCCGGCGAAGGCCCCGTCGCAGCGCACGAGGTCCGAGGCTTTTCCGATGACGCCGGGAGCGGCCGGGACCTCCCAGCCGGGGGCGGCGTCCGAATCGGGTTGTCCACCCGTTGCCCCGGTCAGGCGATTCAGGGGCCAGAAGGCCGCCGTGCCCCTGGCGCCCTCCCGGAGGTAGCGGATGGCGGCCTCGGCCTCGGCGGTCCCGGAGACCACCAGGGCCTCCAGGGAGCGTCCGAGGGCGATTTCCACGGCGCGGGCGTAAGGCTCGTCCACGTCGAGGAGGTCGGCCACCACGCCCCGGATGTGGGCGGCGTGGGGGGAGTCCACGGCCAGGGACCGGACGCCCTGCGAATAGCCCTCGAACCCCTCCCGCAGGCGTTCGAGCAGGTGGACCCGCGCCCGGTTGGCCTCGATCCTCCGCCGGACCTCGTTCTGCTCGTCGACGAGCGCCTGGATGCGCCCCCGGGTCTGGCTCAGGGCCGCTGTGAGACGGTCCTTTTCGCCGAGCGCCCCGGCCATCTGCTCCTGGGCGGCCCGGATGTCCGCCGCGGCCATCTCCGCGCTCTTCGCGGCTACCTCGGCGCGCGCGGCTGTCACCTGCCGTTCGGCCTCGCCCTCCGAGAGCCGTCCGAGCAGGCCGTCCTGCTCGGCGCGGGCACGCTCCAGCCTGCCCGCCTGGTCTCCCCGTCTCTGGAGCAGGTCGATCAGGCGCGCCTTGTCGGCCTCGGCGCGGGCGCGCTGCTCGTCGAGAAGCCCCTGGGCCTGTCTGAGGGCTGCGTCGGCGGAGGCGAGGGCCTGCCCGGCCTCGGCCTGCGCCTCCCGGATGCGCCGGGCCTCGGCGTCGGCGTCCTCCCGGCCCTTCGCGACCGCGTCGAGGCGCAGCGCGAGGTCCGACCTCCCCCGGCCTGCCCTCTCCAGGAAGGCCTCGATCCCCCGGAGGCTCTCCCGCGCCACGGAGACGTCCCGGTCTTTGGCGTAGACGGCGGCCTGATGGCGGGCGAGCTCCGCGTCGATCGCTGACAGGGCCTGCTCCTGCTCCGTCAGGTCCGCCCGCACCTTCTCCAGGCGGGCCTCGGCGCGGCTTAGGTCGCTGGCCCCGACCTCCACGTCCTCCTTCAGGAACCGGATCTCCTCCAGCGCGGGCCTGGCCTTCTGGGCCAGCTCGAAGTAGCGGAAGCGACCCAGCAGGACCTCCATGTCTCGCACCTGGTCCGCATAGGTCTTGTAGAGCCGGGCCTTGCGCACCTGACGCTGGAGGGAGTGGACCTGCCGCTCCACCTCTCCGACGATGTCGTCGATGCGCTGGAGGTCCGCCTGGATGGAGAGGAGCTTGTTCCAGGCGGATTTCCGCCGGACCTTGTAGCGGGTGATGCCCGCGGCCTCCTCGAAGAGGTGCCTCCGCTCCTCGGTCTTGTCGCTGATGATGGCGTCCACCATCCCCTGTTCGATGACGGAGTAGGCGTGGGCGCCCAGCCCCGTGTCCATGAACAGGGTGTGGATGTCCATCAGGCGGCAGGGGATCCTGTTCAGGAGGTAGTCGCTCTCGCCGGACCGGAACAGCCGACGGGTGACGGTGACCTCGGTGAACTCCACGGGGAGGATTTTTTTGTCGTTGGCGATGGTGAGCGTCACCTCGGCCAGACCGAGGGGCTTCCGGTTGCGCGACCCGGTGAAGATGACGTCCTCCATCCGGCTGCTCCGCATGGCGCCGGGCCGCTGCTCGCCGAGGGCCCACCGGATGGCGTCGACGATGTTCGTCTTTCCGCACCCGTTCGGCCCGACGACCGCCGTGATGCCGCCCCGGAAGTCGATGTCGACCTTCTGGGCGAATGACTTGAACCCGAACACCGTCAACCGTGAAAGGTACACGAATGCCTCCTGGATATACAACCCATAGTGAAAATTGATAAAAGAATACGATATATTGAATTCCAAGTCAAGCATTTTTTCCTTGTTCAAACTGTTTCTCCGGCCTAAATTTGAAGCTTGTGAATCGCATTCCTCAATCATCTCTTTGCGGGAGCTGAATCATGAAACAGTCCGCGTCTATGGCAGCAGTCCTGATTTTTCTGTGGGCGTCTTCTCTAACCGCCCAGGTCCCCCCCCTTTTGAACTATCAGGGCCACCTGGCGGTGGGGGACACGGCGCTGACCGGGGGCTTCAAGCTGGTCTTCTCCGTCTACCCTGCGCCGACAGGCGGCTCCCCCCTCTGGACGGAGACGCAGACCGTCGCGGTGACGGACGGGCTTTTCAGCGTCCTTCTGGGGGGTGTGGTCCCCATTCCCCAGACCCTTTTTGCGGAGGCGGAGCGTTACCTGGGGGTGAAGGTTGAGAATGATCCTGAGCTGGTCCCCCGGCAGCGGATCGTGAGCGTGGGCTACGCCTTTCGCGCCGGGGCCGCCGACGACGTGAAGGGGCGGGATGTCTCGCCCGCCTCCGTCAGCATCTCCGGCGCGGGGCCGGTGATCGACCGCCAGGGGCGGTGGGTGGGGGGAGATGTGACAGCGCGCGCCGTGAGGGCGGACAGCGTGGCGATTTCGGGGGTGGGCGCGGTGATCGACCGTCAGGGGCGGTGGGTGGGTTCTCCTCTGCCGCTCAGGCTGAATTACGTGACGGTGGGGCCGAAAGGGTCCCGGGAGTCGCCCATCGCCGTGAGCGCCAACAGCTGGGCGGACATCGAGGACTTTTTCACCACTGTCCGGGTGTCCGTTCCGTCGGTCCTGGACATCCGGTTCGACGGGATGCTGGCGTCCGGGTCCAACTGCGTGCTCCGCGTCCGGGTGGACGGGAACGCCACGGCGGGCAATCTCTCCGGGGTAGACGACGCCCAGACGGCCGAGCGACGGCACACGGCCGTGGGCATCTCCGCTGTCGTGCGGGTCGGCCCCGGCAGCCACGACGTGGTTCTCCAGGGGATCGTCAGCAGCGCGGGCGGCCAGTTCCTGTCCGGCAGGCTCCAGAGCGGCCTGCTGACGGTGAGGATATACGAGCAATGATGAAGTCAGAACGATGAACGATGAACAAAAACAACGATGAAGTCAGAACGATGAACGATGAACGAAAACAAAATGGCCTTTATGGGTTTTCGTTCATCGTTCTGCGTTCCGCGTTCTGCGTTGCTTTTTTATGGTTGACTTTCGTCTCTATCTGGTCACGGACCGTCATCAGTGCGCGGGGCGGCCCCTCGTGGAGGCGCTTCGCGCGGCGTGCGAGGCGGGGGTCCGGGCCGTGCAGCTCCGGGAGAAGGACCTGCCACCGGGAGAGGTGTTTGAACTGGCGGAGGAGGTCCAGGCCGTTCTGAAGCTGAGGGGGGCGCGCCTGTTCGTCAACGACCGGGCGGACGTGGCGCGGGCCGTGGGCGCGGCGGGCGTCCACCTCCCGGAGAGCGGGCTGCCTGTGGGCGCGGCCCGCCGGGCGCTGGGGCCGGGGGGGCTTGTGGGGGTCTCGACGCACAGTCTCGACGGGGCGCGGCGGGCGGAGGACGCCGGGGCGGATTTCGTCGCGTTCGGCCCGGTCTTTTTCACCCCCTCCAAGGCCGCGTATGGGCCTCCCGTAGGGCTGGAGGGGCTGGAGGCCGTGGCTCGGGGGATCGCCCTTCCCGTGTTTGCGATCGGGGGCGTTCAGCCGGGGCGCGTCAGGTCCTGTCTCGACGCCGGGGCGCGCGGCGTGGCCGTGATCTCGGCGGTGCTGTCCGCGCCGGAGCCGGGGGCGGCGGTGAGGGCGTTTGAGAAGGAGTTAGGAGGGCTATAGTCGCGATCAAGACACGACACTGTGAATGAGGATGGCGAGGGCGATGTAGAAGCCGGCCTCCACGACGCCGACGGCCACGTTCTGGTCCTCCACGACCTCCTTGTCGATGCTGAAGGGGACGGTCCTGTGGAGCACCCATCGGCCAACGGCCAGGGCGATGAGGCCGAGGATGAAGAAGACGACGGCGGAGGCCATCTCCATGTAGAAAGATCCCAGGGATGGGGTACCGGCGACGGCGGCGTGGGTGACGATGGCGAGGGCGACGTAATAGCCGGCCTCGGTGACGCCGGCGGCCACGTTGTTCTTCTGGGAGATCTCCTCATTGAGGCTGTAGGGGGTGAGCCAGTCGAAGATCCGGCGGCCGAGGATGAGGACGATCAGACCCAGGACGAAGTAGGCTGCGGCGTGCTCGACGCCAGAAAAGATGGGGCTCAGGTTCATGGATACCTCCTGAAAGGAAAAGGCGGAGGGCGACCCCTCGATACGCCCCTGCGGGGCTACTCGGGATTGTCGGAGCCGTATCCCCGAGTAGCAGCCGGAGGCTGCGTATCGAGGGGATGGTGAGGTCAGAGTTGCCAGCGCGCCCCCTCATCTGCGCCGCGGGCCATCTTTGCGTAGAGCGACAGAAAGCCTCGGCATTCTTTAGGGGCAGGGGGCTTATAGGCGGCCAGACGGCGTTGAATCTCGGCCTCGGGCACGAGCAGGTCGAGGCGACCTCCGGGGATGTCTATGTGAATAGGGTCTCCGTCCTGCACGACGGCAAGGGGGCCGCCGGCCGCGGCCTCGGGGCAGACGTGGCCGATGCAGGGGCCGCGCGTGGCGCCGGAGTAGCGGCCGTCGGTGACCATGGCGACGGATTCGCCGAGGCCCATGCCGACGAGGAGGGCGGCGGGGATGGAGAGTTCGCGCATGCCGGGGCCGCCGACGGGTCCTTCGTAGCGGATGACGAGGACGTCGCCGGCCTTCACGTCGCCGCTGTTGAGGCGGTCCCGGACCTCCTCCTCGGACTCGCAGACCCTCGCCGGGCCGGTGTGGACCAGCATGCCGGGGGCCACGCCGCTCCGCTTGACGACGGCGCCGGCCGGGGCGAGGGTGCCGCGCAGGACGGCGATGCCTCCCTGCGGGGCGAGGGGGCGGTCGGCCGGGGCGAGGACCTCGGGGTTTTGAGTAGAGGTCTCCCGGACCCACTCCCCGACGGTGTGACCCCAGACGGTGCTGGCCTCTCCCCGCAGGAGGCCCGCGCGCCGGAGCTCGCCGAGGACCGCCGCCACGCCGCCGGCCTCGCCGAAGTCAGTGACGCTGTACTGGGAGGCGGGTTTGAAGCGGCCCAGCAGGGGGGTGGTGTCGCTGATGCCCTCGAACCAGTCGAGGTCGAGCGCCACCCCCACCTCGGCGGCGATGGCCGGCAGGTGGAGGAGGAGGTTGGTGGACCCCCCGATGGCGAGGGCCAGGCGGGCGGCGTTCTCCAGGGAGGCGGGGGTGAAGCAGTTTCTGGCGGAGAATCCGTCGCGGACGAGCTGCACGGCGCGACGGCCTGCGCAGATGGCCGTCTCCCGCAGGGCAGGGCTGGTGGCATCGAGGGTCGCATTGCCGGGCGCAGAGAGGCCCAGGGCCTCGGTCACGGCGCACATGGTGCTGGCCGTGCCCATCATGTTGCAACCGCCGCAGGTCGTGCAGGCCGTGGACTCGATGTCCTTGAGGGTCTGCGCGTCCATCTTTCCGGCTTTGTAGGCCCCCATGGCCTCCTTGACGTCGCTGGTGACGCGCACCCCTCCGTCAGGGGGGCGGTAGGGGGGCATCAGGCCGCCGGTGACGAAGACGGCGGGGATGTCACAGCGGGCGGCGGCGATGAGCATGCCGGGGACGATCTTGTCGCAGGTGCAGAGGCAGACCGTGCCGTCGAACTGGTGGGCGTGGATCATCAGTTCCACGGAGGCGGCGATGATGTCGCGCAGGGGAAGGACGTAGTGCATGCCCTTCCCCTGGGCGATGCCGTCGCAGGGGGCGACGGTGTTGAACTCCACGGGGGTGCCGCCGGCCTGGCGGATGCCCTCTTTGACGGCGGCGCCGACCTCGCGGAGGTGGATGTGGCCGGGCTCGAAGTCGTTCCACGAGTTTGCCACGGCCACGAGCGGGCGGCGCAGGTCGTCTTCCGTAAAGCCGGAGGCCCTGTAAAGGGCCCGGGCATAGGTCCCACCCACGCCTTCCAGGACCCTCTGGCTGCGAATGCTCATGAAGAGGTTCCTTTTAAAGAGGTCCGTTTGTCGTAGCAATTTATAGATTTGTGTTTCCGAGTGCAAACGAAAAAAAGGCCACCTCTATGCTCCGAGCGGAATGGGTGACAAGACTGAGTCGGCGGCTGTCGGCGCTGAGGCCCGGGCACTGTCTTCTCCTGATCCTGGGGTTTGCGCTGGTCCTCCGGGTCGTCTTCTTTTTAGGGCTTTGCGTGGCGGACGATTTCACGTACTGCCGGTTTGTGAGCAAGATTCTGAGCGGGGAGCGATATTTTTCGGCAGAGAGCGAGTTTCGCTCCCTGCGGTGGCCGACCATCCTTCCGGTGGTCCTCTCCTTCTGGGTTTTTGGCGTGAGCGACGTGGCGGCGGTATGGGGGTCTCTGGCCTACTCTCTCGGAGGGATCGTCGTCCTTTTTCTGATCGGGCGGTGGCTGTTCGGGGATCGCGTCGGGCTGTATGCGGCCCTGCTTTTAGCGGTGTTTCCGGGCGATGCGCTGTTCGCCACGCAGCTCATGCCGGACATTGCTATTTCATTTTTCATGGGGCTCTCGGTGCTCTTTTTTCTGAAGGGTGAGGCTGCGACGGACCGCCAGGAAGCGATGTTGTTCTATGGGGCCTGCGCAGGGGCGATGCTGGGGGCGTTTCTCTGCAGGGTTACGGCGGTCTACCATTTCCTCTTCTTCGCCTGTTTCGTCTTTTCCCGGCGACGGCTGGGCCGAGGGGCATGGCTGGTCTTTGGCGCCTTTGGGGTTGCGCTGGGACTTCTTTACTTCTTTTATTATCTTAAGAGTGGCGATCTGCTTTATGAGATGACATTGCTCAAAAAGATCCGCGCTAACGAGGAGAGTCTGGGCCGGATCACGCAGCTTCAGCTCACGCGCAACCTGGGATATATGATTCCGATCATCTATTCACAGGTGGAGCCTCTGAACCCCAGTTTCGGCTACCTGTATGGCATCAAGGCGCACACCTTCATGGCCAGCCGGTACCTGTTCGGGTTTTTTTATTATTTCATTCTCCCGTGCTTTTTTTATTGGGCGTTTAAGATGTGGCGGGAGGCGCGTCCGGCGGCCCAGGGGCCGGCTGAGGGGGGCCGAACAAGGTCAAAGGGGCGACTGTCGGTTGCGTCCCGGTGGGGGGCGTGTCTTTCGGCCCCTCTGAGCGTTCCTGTTCTCTGGTTGCTCATCACGTATCTTTACAGCGAGTTCGGCACCATCAGCCTGAGCAAGTATCAGCACATGGTCAAACTGCCCCGATACCTTACCGTTCAGACGATGCCCGGTCTGCTGCTGGTGGCGCTCTGGGTGGAGCGTCTCATTCACGGGGACGGGGGACCGGGGACGGGGGACCGGTCTTCGGTCTCCGGTCTTCGGTCTCCGGTCGAGAGAGGGGGCACGGGGCACAGGGCAGGGGGGGCGCGGGTGGCGTACGGGGTTGGGACGTTGCTGTTTCTGATCGCGACCTCTGTGGGCGTTTTGCGGAAGGAGGCCGCCGGGAGCCTGGATCACATCGCTCCCTATCGGGCGGCCCACGCGCTGCTGAAGGACCGGCCCCGGAAGGACCTCTTCGTGACGGAGGGGTGGTGGCCGCTCAGGATGTCTCACTACTTCGGGCGTGAGAAGGGGTATATCGATCCGCCGGGCGGCCCGGGGAATCGCCTGAAGCCCCTCAGGGGCCTTCGGGATGTCCGGGATGTCCGGGACGCTTACGCGATCGTGGACCGGAACCCTTTCCTGGGGGTCGGCGATTTCAAGTTCTCTTATTCTGACTATCCTCCCTTCGTGGAGCGCATTCCATCTCACTGGCAGAGGCTCGGCGTCTTTCACAACGTCGAGGTTTACTATGCCCCCCAGGAGGTCCCCTCCGCGGTAGCTGAGGTGTATCAGATGGATTTTTCGACCTGGGAAGGTACCAAGTCCGCCCTTGAACGCGCTGTTCGCGATAAGAATTTCGAGCTTTTTAAAAGTTGCCTAAGCGACAAGTTTAAGTCTACTTATAGCGAGCAACTCCAGAGCCTGTTCGAGGTTTTGCTTCGCTCGCCAAACGTCCTGACGCAGCTTGAGAAGAAACACTTCTTTGAAGAGGGCGGGAGGTGGCGATTGTCTTTGACTGTGGAACAGGCAAAAGGCCAGGGGCAGTCGGTCGTTGTGCGGTGAGCCTCCTTTTTTGTATTCCTCTCATTGGCGCGATCCCCGATCGCGCCCTACAACTTTCTTCTTGATTTTTCCAGGATTTTCTCTAAATTATAATCGCGATATCATCGCACATTTTTGTGTCCGGGATGTGTTATATTAGGTGTCTGTGAGATTGCCTGACCCTGATGAGGTTGGGCGTCCGCTCCATCTCCGGACACTATAGAAAGGATGATCAAGACCATGGTTGAAATGGAGGTTGTGGGGGTTACGCCTGAGCAGCAGACGAACCGTCCTCTGGTCTGGTTAAAGGATAAGGAGCAGCCTCCCCGCATCTTTTTGCCGATCGCCATTGGGCCGTTCGAGGCGAATGCGATCTGTATGGAACTCTACAATGAGCCTCCGCCCAGGCCGATCACGTACGACCTGCTCAAGTCGATTCTGGAGGGCCTGGACGCAAAGGTCGTGAAGATTCATATCAACGCCCTCAAGGAAGACACTTTTTACGCAGAGATCACGCTGGAATCTCACGGGACGCAGATAGAGATCGACTCCCGTCCCAGCGATGCCATTGCTCTGGCCCTCAGAGTAGGGGCTTCGATTTATGTGTCAGAGGAGGTTCTGACCAAGGCGGGCGTTGTCCCCATGGAGAAACAGGCTGAAGCGGAACAGTCGATAGAGGTGCTTTCGGAGCCCTCCTCGGAGTCTTTTGAATCGGTTCAGGTTGACTCTCCAGAAGGGCACGATCCTCCCGACAACGTTCAGCGGAAGGTCGCTGTGTTAAAGGCCCGTCTCCGGGAGGCTGTTGCCCGTGAAGAGTATGAGCAGGCGGCGCTGATTCGCGACGAGATCGGGCGCATTGAGAAAAGCACAAAGGCTTAGGATTCCGCCTTCAGGCGGTAGAATTCCGTCTTCAGGCGAGGCAGTGGTCTTCTGTTGACCCTGCCTCTTTTTTTGTGGATGGGAGGTCTGCTTGGCAAAGTCGAGACGGAAAGACCGCGAGCGACAGGCAGAGGGGGGCCGTCGCGCCGGAGGGGGGGATTTCCTGGAAGGGTATCGGCGGGCCGATCTTATCGTCATTGGCGGCTTTCTGGTCCTCACGCTGGTTTTATTTGCGGATTTTGTCTTTTCCGATGGCATGTTGTTCGGGTCGGACACCGTTCCATCGGGCATTTTTTTTAGAGGGCTTTATCGAGACTTCGTGCGGGCATTCAAGGCGATGCCGATGTGGGACCGGTACATCCTGGGCGGGCTGCCTTTTGTGGATGCCATGCACGGGGACACTTTCTATCCGACGGCGGTTCTGCAGTTTTTACTGCCCCTTCATCGGGCGCTGGGGTACAAACTGATCCTCCATGTGTTCCTGGCCGGCACTGGTATGTACTTTTTTCTCAGAGTCTTCGGGTTGCGGCGGGGCTCGGCGCTGTTCGGCGGGCTATGTTACATGTTCGCGCCCACGTTTGTGACGTTTGTGTTTGCCGGGCAGGATGCCAAGATGTATGTCATCGCCCTTCTGCCGTACCAATTTTATTGTCTGGAGCGGGGATTTCAGTCTCGAAGCCTGCGGCCTTTTTTGATGCTGGGCGGCATCACCGGCTTATCTATCCTGAGTTCTCACAATCAGATGGCCTATTTCGCGCTGTGGGGAGTGGGGCTCTATTTTTTGTTTCGGCTCTATCTCCTCATATATGAGTCCAGGGTCCAGGGTCCAGAGTCCGGGGATCAGGGTCGAGCGCAGGAGGCCGCTCGGGTCGCCGGGTTTTTCGGGGTCGCCCTGGTCGTGGCGCTGGCCGTGGGCGCAGTACAGCTTTTACCTTCTTATATTTACGTGCAGAACTACTCCGTGCGCGGGACGGCGGAGAAGACGAGTTTTGAGCACGCGACCTCTTTTTCGCTGCATCCAGAGGAGGTCGCGTCGCTGATCGTGCCGGAGTTCGGGGGGTATGCGGACAAGGCGTCGGACACCTACTGGGGGCGAAACCCCTTTAAGCTCAACTCCGAATACGCGGGGATCTTGCCGGTTCTTTTTGCCGTTTTTGCCCTGGTCTTTCGGAAGGACCGACGGGTCTGGTTCTTCCTGGGAGGGGGGGGGCTGGCGCTCATCTATGCAGTCACCTATCATACCCCGTTTTTCCGGCTCTGCTATGAGTTTATCCCCGGCGTCAAGAACTTCCGGTCTCAGGGGATGATCGCGTTCCTGTATGCGTTCTGCGCCTGCACCCTGGGCGCGGTTGGCGTTGAGCGGGTTCTGGACCGCCCGCAGGACCTGCGTCAGGGGCGCGGGTATCGGGTCTTACGCATTGCAGGATGGGCCGCCCTGGCCGGGGGGGGTATCGCGATTCTCTTCACCAGGTCGTGTCTGGACCTGTGGATCAGCCTTTTTTACAGCGACATCGCGCCGGAGAAGCGGCAGGTCCTCGAAGCGGTCTATCCCGGGATTCGGACGGGGGTCATCATCGGCCTGGCCATTGCCCTGGCATCTGTGGCTGTGGCGCGGGCCAAGATGCGGCAAGGCATTTCTGTGACGTGGTTTATAGCTGTTTTGTCCGTGCTGGCCTTGATGGACACGTGGAGGATCGACCGGCGATTCATTCAGGTTGTAGACCCCAATACGTTGCGTGGATTCCGGAGGGACGGGTTGATCGCCGATCTTCAAAGGCGACAGGCCCCCCAGGAGGGCCCTTTCCGGGTCCTCGATTTGACCCGTCTTTACGAGCGCAATGAGCTGGGTGCGCACGGGATTGAGACTGTTGCGGGACGCAACGGGTTTCACGACAACGAGCTTCGGTGGTATCGACAGTTTCGGGGAGAAAATGACGCCCGGCTGCTGGAGGGGCTGTCTATAGGTTCCGACGGACAGTTGAAGGGCGTGGAAAAAAACCCTTTTTTAAACCTTCTGAACGTCCGCTATGTCGTATACAGGCCCGACCCCAACGGCCCTGTTCAGGTCCTGGAGAATCGCGACTGTCTGGGCCGGGCCTTTGTCGCATCCGCCTATCAGGTCGTCGGGGGCGGCGCGGATGGGGTGCTCGGGCGTCTTGCGGCCCGCGAATCGGACTTCAGAAATGTCGTATTATTAGAGGAAGAGCCGGGCTGGGGAGAGATGCCGGGGGGAGAGGGGGGGGCGGGCGTTGTTCAGGCCATTCGGTATGACGGCGACCTCGTCAGTGTCCAGGTTCGCATGTATCGTCGAGGGGTACTGGTTCTCAGCGACAACTATTTTCCTTACTGGAGGACGACGGACAATGGGAAAGAGGTCTCTGTGGTCAGGGCTTACGCCGCTCTGCGGGCCCTCTCTTTAGAGGCCGGTGATCATCAGGTCCAATTTACGTATGTTTCAATGCCTTACGCAGCGGGCAAATGGGTTACCTGGATATCCGTGCTGTCCACGCTTGTCCTGATCAGGTATGAATGGCTCAGGAGACTTCTTCGGAAATCGTGATATAGATCACCCGTTGGGAGGAGGGATTGGATATACATCGCAGATCGGGAGGGAAAACTATGCCCGCTCATCTGCCATATATTGTGTTAAGCCCTTAGCATATATTCAATAAATTGTATTTGAAGGGTTCATGGGAGGAATTCCAAGTTTTTCATTTCCGGCCAGAAAAAATGCTTGACAGTTAATGATCATTTTCATATACTTAGGTTGCTTAACTCTCAGGCCATTCAGCTTTTCTCAGGCCATTCGGCTTTTCCCAGGTCACTATAGTTCGCTGGAGTTGAGGTGGCAAGGCGCGCTAGAGGGGATTTTCCGTCTGCGTCCTGGCTTTCTCCCATTGAGCATACAAGCTGGATATATCATCACTTATCTCAGTGTGAGGGTATTTGGGACAGAGGTGTCTTTTTGGGGGAGGAGGTGTTGCGGGCATCATCTCAGGGGTTCCGAAGCGGTCGTTGCAGGATCGCAGGGATTTGGTTTTTAAGCAGCTGATAATCGTTCTTTGAATAAAACAAACAGGGTCGTTGTCTTTTAGTTCAGGATGATAGAAGGGAGGGATTGCGACAGGCGATAATGATTCTTTCTTGAAGTTCTTCGAGGGTTCCCATCACCCCTTATGTCTGCATTAGGATTTAGAACGACATTCAACGGTGTTGTCCTCTGAATTTCGGGACCTCGAAATGACTTCTGGTTTTGGCTCAGCACGTTTTCTCCGGAAGATCGACTTTTCATTACTTCAGGAGGTCGATGATGGGAGTCAAAAAGTTTCAAGTCCTGTTGGTGGGGCTTTTGCTGGTGCTGGGCATCAGCGCCTCCGCAATGGGTCAGGTCTCGGGCTATCAGGTCCGGGTTGTGCGACCCGACAGCGGCAAGGTCGTCGCCATTGACGACTCCATCGTTGTCCGGGTGATCAGCGTGGGTGGAGGTACCCCGACTAGTATTAAGGTCAGGATTGTGCTGGTGCCCTCGACTACGGATACCATCACCACCCGGGGCGCCATCGACTCCACGGGCACTAGTGGGATTACGGGGACCACGGCCAAGTTCAGCAAGGAGATAGTCTCCAACACCGTCAGCGGTCAGACCTACACCACCTATCAGGGGGTCTTCAAGATCGCGCAGGGGGACGGGGAGTACCTTCTGAACGTCGCCAGCCCCAAGAGGCTCGCGGCTATCGCGACCGTGACCGAGGTGTCGAATGTGGGGCAGTTTCACGGCCTGAGCCGGGTGGCCGCCGTCTTCGTCGCCCCCGAGCGGGGGACCATCGGGGATGGCAAGATATTCGGGTTTGACGGCGACCGCCCCGAGATCGCCGACATCGACACCGTCTATCTGGACGCCGGCCTGAGGGCGACCGCGACCGCGCCGTTGTCGGACGGGTCGGGGGGCACCACCACTTTTGGCAATGCCCCTCGCAAGCTGGCCAACACCACGGGCCGGTTCGGGTTCAGGGCGGGGGAGACGGTGGGCGTCAACATTGCGGTGACGTCGAGCGGTAACTCCAAGGTGCTCAGCGGGGAGATCGCCGGGGCGGTGGTCCTGATCGACAGCGCCCAGATCACGGACGAGAGCAAGGCGCGCGCCAAGCTCCGCTTCCTGGCCAGCGCGTTCCTGTCCTCCGACACGGCCAAGGCGGCCACGGACACCTCTTCCTCCGGGTACTCGACCAGGGCGGTGTACACCCGCTTTGCGAGCGACAAGGTCCTCCGGAAGACGCTCGTCCTGTCCACCGGACAGTTTCCCAACGGGGCCAGCGTCGTAGCGCAGGCATTCCTGATCGACGCGGCCGGGAACCTCAGCGGGAAGGCGAGTTTTGACAGCAAGGCGACCGCGAGGGGCGTGACCTCATCGATCACCTATCTCATCGACACCGTTGCGCCGACATTTTCCAGTGTGCGTCCGGACACGGGGGCAGTGGGACTGCGGTTCACGGGCGTCAAGTATGTGGATCGGGACACGATCGACACGGCCGGCACCGGCAAAACGTCGGCTCGATTCCATCAGAGGCCGCTCCGATGGAGCCTGAGTGAAATTGCGGACTCCATGACCGTCAAGATCGGCAACAAGACCTGGATACGCGGTAAAACCACTGCCATTCAGGCTTCGGGTGCGGACTCTTTCAATGTCACTGAGACCGATACAGTGGCTTCAAGCTCGACCAACTCCGCCGCCGCGGCGACGGGCACGACCTACGACGTCGTGCTGACCGCCGTGGACTCCGTGGGCAACTCCAGCTCCAGGACGGTCACGGGGGCCGTTCTCGACTCCACGGCCCTGCAGTTCGCCGGGCGGTTTCCCCGGATGATCAACTTCTCCAACAAGGACACGTTCAACGCTGCGACTTCCTCTGTCGTATTCACGCTCTCCGAGGCGGCGGACAGCATCCGGGTCACCTACCGGCGGCTGGGCGTCGCCGGCGGCACGGTCACGACCGCGAGGGGGCAGGGGGGCGGCAACATCAACATCAACCTGACGTCGACGACCTCGCAGCGGATCGATGTCACCACCGACTCTCTGAGGGACCAGAACTTCTACAGCCTCCAGTTGTTCGGGAGGGATCTGGCGTATAACTGGACCGTCACCGGGCCGGACACGCTGTTCTACAACGTCGGGTTCAAGAGCCCGAACGCGGACACGATCAAGGTGGTTGTGGCCTCCGGGGCGAATGACACGGCCGTGGTGAACACTGTCGGCACCGGTATCCTTCTGGACGTGGCGGCGGTTGACACGGTGCTCAAGAGCAACGCCGTGACGTTCGGCCCGGCCACCGTGATGGTGGAGGTCTGGTCGGCCGACACGACGCAGAACCTGGTCGGCGTTCACCTCAAGGGCACTGGCTTGACAGAGCAGGCAGCCCTGGTTTCAGTGCCCGGGCGGGGAAGGATCAGGCAAGCTACCCTTGACAACAACGGCTGGGTGCTGGGCGCGCGGCAGATCACGGTCTCGGACACGCTGGCGCAGAACAAGCTCTACGTGACGGTCCGGGACACGGCCAGGGCATCCAGGAAGGGGACGACCACGGCCCTGGTGTTCGAGGCCGGGCAGATGTCGCAGTACAAGCTGATGGTGGCCAACCCGGCGAGCAGCGTGGCTGACACGAGCAACGTGCAGGCGGGTCCGCCGTTCGTGATCAACGTGCAGCCGCAGGACAAGTTCGGCAACCCGAGCTTGAAGCAGGCGGATGCGATCTACACCAGCTCTTCGGGTGGGAACGCCCTGAGCGAGATCTATGTGGAGTTCGCGTCGGATGTGTCAGAAGTGGAAGTGCCTGCGGGGCCGCAACGCCTGAGTTCGACGTCGTGGTATGCGTTCGACTTCTCGGCCCGGCCGCGGAGCACGGGCGGCCCGATCCGGATCATGGCCCGGACGGCAAATGTGCAGGGGGTAGCCAGCGGCACCCAGCTCACAGCCAAAGGCACTGTCTGGATCCGTGCCTTCGGTGAAGGCGGTCCGCCGCCTCCTCCCACTGGCGATCAGACTGTCGCGAAGCCTGACACGCTGATCGTGGAGGACTACAGGGGCGCGGACGGGAACGGGGACCAGGGCGGGTTCGTGCTGGCCACCTTCAAGAACACGAAGGACCACGCGCAGCTCGCGCAGTACCGCATCTGGCGCGAGATCCTGGTGAGCACCGGCTATGACACCACTACGGGCAAGATCACGTCCCTGACGACGCCGGCGCTCCGCTGGGTGGCGTGGGCCGTGGTGGACGCGGTGCCGGTGATGAAGGGCGACCCGCCGATCACCCGCGCGGTGGTTCCGACGATCGACAACGTGGCGACGCGGTGGGCGATCACGGCGGAGATGGGCAACAAGTCCTCCGAGGCGGCCACCAGCAGCGCCATCGGCGCCAGGCAGGGCAAGGTGGTGTTCAGCGAGGAGAGCGTGAGGGAGACGCTGGCCCTGCTGGGGATTCAGTCTGCGATGCTGCAGGCGGACCTTGAGAAGATCATCAGCCCGTCCTACGACTTCATGCAGGCCCTGATGGGCGACCGGAAGGACCTGCTGTACGGCAGGCTGGACCTGGATGGGCTGCGGCAGGTGGCGATGCGGGTTCCGGAAGGGGTCCGCGCGCAGACCGCCGCCGTCCGGGCCTCGGATGCGACGATGGCCGCTGCTGCGGTCCGGGCGATCGACAACATCCCGCCCGCGGCGGTGACCAGCGAGACTCATACCGAGGTGGTGGATAAGCGCGAAGTCACGCTGACCTGGAAGATGTCGACGGACGACCGGGTCGTCGGGCTCATTCCCTATAAGGGGTATGCGGTCCCGATCGCCGGCGTCCGGGCCTACGATGTCCTCCGCGGCGCGGACGAGAACAGCCTC
Organism: uncultured Gemmatimonas sp.; assembly: GCA_964428665.1. Taxonomy (GTDB): domain Bacteria; phylum Latescibacterota; class UBA2968; order SICM01; family SICM01; genus SICM01. The sequence continues at coordinate 11,959 of CAYRZX010000026.1, read as the reverse complement.
GTGAGGGTCGCCAGCCTAACTTCGGGCACCACGACCTTCAAGGATGTGGCCGATCCGGGCCTCGGCAACAAGCTGTTCTATCGCATCACGGCGACGGACTTAGACAATGCCACGCCGGGTGTTCTCATCGCCGTGGACCTGACTCCGGCCCCGGTCGGACGTCTCAGGTACTTCACGGCGAACAACCTGTCCGTCTATTTGATGGTTCCTGAGACAGATCCGAGCTTCAACCTGACGGAGGACTTCGACGACTTCTTCGTGTTCGCGGACTCCTTCGGCAAGACGCCGGGTCAGACGGGCTTCACCCTCCAGGCGGACATTGAGCCTGATGCCGGAGACGGAGATGTCGACTTCGACGACTTCTTCGCCTTCGCAGACGCCTTCGGAAGAGTGGCGCAGCCCAGGGCCGGGAAGCCGGTCCCACGGGGCACGCCTGTCTTCGGCGTGAACCGGGATGCGGGGCTCGATCTGAAGTTAGCTTCGGAGCGGGTGCTCGCAGGCCAGCCGATCACGCTGGAGGTGGCGGTCTCCAATGCGACTGCCCTGAAGGGGTATGGCTTCACGCTGACGTACGACCCGCAGAAGTTTGAGCTGGTCGAGGCGTCGGCCGGGGACCAGAACCTGCTGTCTCAGGGTGGCAGCACGCCTGTCTTCCTGAAGCACGCGGAGCCTGGCCGCATCCAGCTGGCCAATGCCATCACGGACGGCGGGGCGGTGTCCGGGTCTGGAAGCGTGGCCCGGCTGGTGTTCAACGTGAAGGGTGAGTTCACCGACATCACCCGGTTTGAGATTGCCGACGGCGTCCTGGTGGACGGCAGCCGGCTGACCAATCCGGTGGTGACGCTGGGCGCTCTGAACATTCAGACCACGCCCACGGAGTTCGCCCTGCGGCAGAACTTCCCCAACCCGTTCAACCCTGAAACCACCATCAAGTACGATCTGGCCGACGGCGGCCGGGTTGAGTTGCGCATCTACAACATGGTGGGGCAGGTCGTCCGGACGCTGGTCAGTGAGCGTCAGAATCCGGGTCGGTACTCGATCCGGTGGGACGGGAAGGATGACCGCGGCCTGACGGTGTCGAGCGGGATCTACTTCTACCGCCTGACCTCCGAGAAGTTCAGCGATGTCAAGAAGCTGATGCTGCTCAAGTAGTCCGGCTTCGTGGATATGGGAGCCCTGGCCTCAAAACCGGGGCTCCCATGTTCCTTAGACTCAGTATTGAGGAGGGGATGTGATGCCGAATTTCAAAAGGATATTTCCTGCCATTGCGTTGATGACCGGGCTGGTGATGGCGGTGGCAGGGCAGGCCTTCGCGGGCCCCAACGCGGCGGCGACGTTTACTGCGACGCTGGATAAGACAACTGGCGTAGCGGCGGGGGCCACGGTTACCCTGACGATTGCCGCGACTGGCCTCAATACGTGTACAGGGTTTACGGCTGAGGTAATCTTCGATTCCACTGCCCTGGCAGACCCCACCGCCGCGGGTGGTGTGCAGCCGTTTTTGGCCCCGGGCAGGACGCATGAGGCTTTCACTGAGATAGCGGGCTACAATCGGCGGACGGTGGTCGGAGCGGCCCAGCTGGGAGGGTCCACAACTGCCGCCGGCTCGACGAACCTTGCCACTTATCCTTTTACCACGAAGGCCGGGTTCACCACGACTAAAATCGCCGTTCGCCGGCTGATCCTGAACTCCTCGGCGCTGCGCGACACGATCCTGGCTTCGCCTTCCCCGCTGGTCCTTCAGATCAACCCGCCGGCCCCGGCGGTGGACCTGACACCGGCCACGGCGACCCGCAACTTCAACCAGACGCAGGTGCTGACGGCCAAGTACTCCGGCGCTGCGGGGGACACGATCACCTGGACGGCCACGGGCACGGTTGCCGGCGGGAACATCCGGGTCACGGCCATCGCGGGCACCGCCGTGGGGACGCTCCCGACGCTTCCGGCCAACCTCACCACGACGGCCACCACGTTCAGGACGGTGACGACCGCGGCTCTGGCCGGGACCTCCACCATCACGCTGGGGGTCGCCACCGGAACGGGCAGAATGACGGCGACGATCATCGCGGCGTCAGGCACCCCTGTCACGCGGGATACCTCCACCGTGATCTTCGACGTGCCGGTGCCGGCGGAGCTTTCGACGTTTGCAGGGGCGCTGGTGGACGACAGGGTCCAGTTGAACTGGACCGCCGTCTCTCAGACGAACAACGCGGGCTGGCGGGTGCTGCGGAGCACGGACAATGTGAACTTCGAGGCGGTCAGCGGGATCATCGCCGGCGCGGGCACATCCAACGAGCGGCTGGATTACGGCTACACGGATGTCAACCTCCCGAACGGCGTGGACAAGGTCTATTACATCCTCGAGCAGGTCGATCTGGATGGGAAGGTGACCCGGTCACGCGTGGCTGAGGTTCTGCTGGGCGGGCGGTTTGCGGATATGCCCAAGGAGTTCAGCACGGCGGTCTACCCGAACCCCTTCAACCCGGCGACGACGATTGCCTACGATCTGCCTGAGGCTGCGAGGGTCTCCATCGTCATTTACGACGCCATTGGCCAGGAGGTCCGCACGCTGATCGGCAGCGCGGAGACGGCGGCCGGGCGTTACACCATCCAGTGGGATGCCAGGGACAATTCAGGCCGCCGGGTGGCGAGCGGCGTCTATTTCGCTCACATCACGGCCGGAAAGTTCAGCGGCAAACAGAAGATGCTGTTGTTGAAGTGACCTCACAGGGGCACGCTTTCTCAAGGACCGCCGAGGTGTGGCTTATCTCGGCGGTTCTTTATTTCACGGTGAATCTAAGAGCATCAACAGAAATGAACCACAGAGATCACCCCTTTATTCTTTCCACCCCTCCTCACGCTCCCATGAGGTCGCGTGCCCTACCCTGTGTCAAGCGGTTCCTCAAGGATGGGGATCACTATCTCATTTCCACCCATATCAACGCAGATGGAGATGCGATAGGCTCTATACTCGCCCTGGCGCGAATAATAGGGCTCGTGGGGAGATCCTGCCGTATCGTCCTTCACGACAGAGAGGTGGATCTCAAGTACCGTTTTCTGGCCGGTTTCGACAGGATCGCGTCGTATTCGCCGTCGGATCGTCCGGCGTCCTGCGTTATCCTGGTGGATACCCCCAACCTGGCCAGAATCGGGGATGTCGCAAGGCTCATCGGGGAGGAGGCTCGCATCCTGAACATAGACCATCACGCGAGCAACGCGCGGTTTGGGGAGGTCAACCTGGTGGACGAGGATGCCTGCGCCACCTCCGAACTCATCTTCGGGCTTGCAAAGGCCCTCAGGCTCCGCGTCGACGCCGAGATGGCTGCCCAGCTCTACACGGGCATCATGTTTGACACCGGGCGTTTTCGCTACTCCAACCTCCGCCGCGCCTTTCCCATCGCGGCTGCGCTGCTCCATCTGGGGGCTGACCCTGCGATCATCGCGGAGGCGGTCTACAGCCGGAAGAGTTCTCAGTCCGTCAAGGTCCTGGGACAGGCCCTGGCCTCTCTCGAGATGCATTTCAGGGATCGCGTCGCCCTCATGACCCTTCCTCATCGCGCCCTCCGGTCGGGCGCGGACCTGGACGGCATCGTGGATTACGCCATATCCATCTCCGGGGTGTCCGTCGCCGCCCTGCTCAAGGAGCAGAGGCCCGGCCAGTTTCGCATCAGCCTTCGTTCGCGGGGGACATTCGACGTCAACGATCTGGCGCGAGACTTTGAGGGGGGGGGACATCCCAATGCCTCCGGCTGCTGTATTGACGGCAACGCCGTTCGTGTCAAGAAGGTTCTGCTCAAGGCCATCCGCAAGAGGCTTCGCTGATTCAAACCGATGGGCGATCACACAGGATCGCCCCTACTCCTATGCAAACTGACACCAAAGCCTCCCCTGAACAGGCCCGGCACCTGTTGAGCCTGAAGACCTGGTCCTCCGAACAGATCGAGGACCTGATCTGTCGGGGCGCCGCAATAAAGGCCCATCCGGATCTCTACTCGAATGTCCTTCGGGGGAAGACCCTCGCCCTTCTTTTTCAGAAGACCTCCACGCGCACCAGGGCATCCTTTGAGGTCGGGATGACCCAGATGGGCGGACATGCCATGTATATGGACTGGCGCACCACCAACTTTGCCCTGGCAGACCTGGACGACGAGGCGCGCGTCCTGTCTAAATACGCCGACGGCATTGTGGCACGCATGCTTCGACACGCCGACCTGCGCCTCCTTGCGCAGGGCTCAGAGGTCCCCGTCATCAACGGCTGTTGCGATGTGTACCATCCGTGCCAGGCCCTGGGGGACCTGCTGACCATCCGTGAACACAGGGGGGCATTCAAGGGGGCCAAACTGGCGTACATCGGCGTCCACAACAACGTCTGCAACTCTCTGATCGCCGGATGCACCAAGGTGGGCGTTGAGATCACCGTTGTGGCCCCCGAAAAGAACGGGCCTTCGCACGACCCCGACCTGGAACGCCAGGCCCTGAGCACAGGGCTTTACAAAACCACTCTGAATCTCCTGGAGGCGGTTCGAGAGGCGGACTTTATCTACACCGACACGTGGCTGGACATGGAATATTTTCTGGACCCCTCTTACGAACAGGAAAAACAGAGACGAATCCGGGTCTTTTCGGATTACCGGATCGACGAAACGCTTCTCTGCCACACTCAGGCCAAAGTTATGCATTGTCTGCCTGCCCATAAGGGCTATGAGATCACCGAAGAGGTCTTGAGAGGACCCCGGTCTGTGGTCTGGCAGCAGGCGGAGAATCGTCTTCACGCCCAGAAGGCCCTTTTATGGACCCTGTTAGGCGACTGACGCATCTCGCCGAGGACGGGGGTTTGCGCATGGTGGATGTGACTGCCAAACCCGTCTCTTTTCGGCAGGCCGTGGCCAGGGGTGAGATCTTCGCGCAACCTGAGACGGTCGCGCTCGTGGCGGACGGCCTGGTTCCCAAGGGCAACGTCTTTGAGGCGGCGCGGATCGCGGGCATCATGGCTGCGAAGAGGACGGGCAGCCTCATTCCCCTGTGCCATCCCCTGGGCATCACGGGCGTCGACGTGTCTTTCGCCGTCGGCCAAGGCCGAATCGAGGTGGAGGTGAGCGTCTCGACGGCGGACCGCACAGGGGTGGAGATGGAGGCGCTGACGGGAACGGCTGTGGCGCTTTTGACCATCTACGACATGTGCAAGGCGGTTGACAAGGGCATGGTTATCTCCAACGTCCGGCTGGTCAAAAAGACCGGCGGACGGAGCGGGGTCTATGTGAGAGAGGAAGGAAAAGAAGGCGGAAGGCGGAAGGCGGAACCGCTCCCCGGACGATTCACTGGATCGTCTCCCCGCCCTGGAAGGCGGAATGCAAAAAGTTGAGACAGGAGGCGCTGGATGGAGTGGGGGTTCATGGTGCTCTCGGCGGCGTGCGCCGTATTTCTCGTACAGATCCTCTTGGAGTATAACAGGCAATCGAGCGAGCTCCGTCCGGAGGTTCAGCGCATCGAGGCCGAGATGAAGGGGGAGCGCGAGGAGCGAGACGGGTACCTCAAGATGTCCGAGGACCTGAAGGCCCACATCGCCCAACTCGATACTGAACTTTCTCAGCTGGAGGCCAAAAGGGCCGAACTCGAAAGGGTCATTCAATCCCGACAGGATGAGGACGGAGAGACGCCGAAACGGGCGGTCTCGTGAGCCTCAAAGAGGGGCTTGACAGATCGGACTCATCCGTGTATCTTTATAGGCAAACATCGGTGCGCCCATAGCTCAATTGGCAGAGCAACTGACTCTTAATCAGTAGGTTCAAGGTTCGATTCCTTGTGGGCGTACCATTTTTATCAAGAATGGATCACCAACGGGGTCGGCTGCCTCCGAGGACATGCTGGCGGTCTTCAATACCTGATCGCCCCGGGGGAGCGGAGGTGAGGAGGCTGGATCAGCGGGATTCAGCCTTATTTTTTTTCGAGGCGACGGATGGATCGCGAAGACATTCGACTGGCTATTCGAAACATCAAGAATCTGCCCACATTGCCCGCCATTGTCAGCCGAATCCTGGAGGTCGCTGACGAGGCGGGGTCCAGCGCGCGTGAGCTGGCTGACATCATTTCGCACGATCAATCCGTGTCCGCAAAGGTTTTGAACCTGGCCAACTCGGCCTTCTACGGGTTTTCGAGGCGCATCGCCACCATCCCGCAGGCGGTCGTTGTGCTCGGGTTTGAGACCGTCAAGAGCCTCGCCCTTGGCGTCTCCGTCTTCCAGTCCCTCTCGCAGAAGGTGGGGCGCGTCAGCTTTGACCGCGAACAGTTCTGGATGCACTCCATCGGATGCGCCGCCGCCACGAAGTTAGTGGCCAAAAGCGTTGGCCTCAAAGACACGGGGACTCCGTTCGTGGCCGGGCTGCTGCACGACGTGGGCAAGGTCATCCTGGACACCTATTTCAACGCAGAGTATCAGAAGGTCATCGAAGAGATGATTGACGAAGGGCGGTCGGCGGTGGACGTGGAGACCGACGTGTTGAACATCGACCACGCAGAAGTGGGCGGGTGGCTGGCAGCGCGCTGGAAGTTCCCGGACACCCTGGTTACCCCGATCACGTATCACCACAACCTGCTGGGGGCGCCGGGGGAGCACCTCAACTACGTCCTCATGGTGCATCTGGCCAACATCCTCACGAAAAGGAGCGGCATCGGCTCGAAGTACGAGCTGGAGGTCCCGGATCCCAGCGACATGGTCGAACGGGTGATCGGGCTCACGCCGAGTAAAATTCTTGCCGTTGTGGGAGAACTCAAGGCCGAGCGAGACCATATTCAGGAATTTTTCCGGTATCTGAACGCGTAGGCGGTGACTCAGGGGTTTTCGGGTATTGCGCCTGAAAGGTCGGGCCGGCGCCCTGTCTGAGGGGCGAGGCCTCGAAGTTGGCCGGAGGGGGTGACGCTGCCGTGTCAAGCGACGAGAAAGACTTAGAGGAGAAGCTCCAGCGGGCGCTGGCGGAGCGAAACCTGTATTACAAGGAATTGGCTGACGCCAACCGTCGGTTCGAGGAGAAGGTTCGTGAGCTGTCGGTCCTTCGCAAGATCGTCGCTTCGCTCAAGTACACCAGAGACATCCGCCGGGTCTTTGAGGTCATCATCGACTCCATCATCGAGGAGACCAGCGCCGAGAACAGCTCCATCATGCTGCTCAACCGGCAGACCGGGGAACTCTCCGTCAAGATCGCCAAGAGCCAGACCGACAGCGCCAGCAACTATTATTTTGACGGCACTGGCTCCCGTCGCGCGTTCCGGCTGGGGGAGGGGATCGCCGGATGGGTGGCGCAACACGGCGAGTCGCTGTCCATCCCCGACATTTCCGCCGGGACCGCCGTCCGCCTCTACACGGAGCTGGATGAACACGGCGAGTCGGTCTCCATCCCGAGGTTTTCTGAGACCCCGCATTTCGTGCCTGACTCCGACTCCGCCCGCTCCATCGGCTCTCTCCTCTGTCTGCCTCTGGTCATCGACAATGAGGTGGTGGGCGTCGTCAACATGAGCCATCCCCGCCCCCACGCCTTCAGCGCTGAGGATGCGCGGATCATGTCCATTGTCACGGACCAGATGGCGGTGGCCATGAACAACGTTCAGGCATTTGACGACCTCCAGCGGTTCAACGACGCGCTGGAGGAGCAGGTGAGGCAGCGCACCAACGACCTTCAGCGGGCCAATGAAGAGCTCCTGAGGGTCAATGAGGAGATTCTGCGAACCAACCGGATGAAGTCGCAGTTCTTCGCCAACATGTCGCACGAACTGCGGACGCCGTTGACCGCCACCATCGGGTTCTCGGAACTCCTGCAAGACCGGACCTTTGGCGAGTTGAATGAGAGTCAGACGCGCTACGTCGACAACATCTCCAGGAGCAGTCGCCATCTCCTCAACCTGATCAACGATATCCTGGACCTGGCCAAGGTGGAGTCGGGCAAGATGAAAATCACGCTTGAGCCCTTCTCGCTGCGGGACTGTCTGGATCAGGTGTGCAACGTGATCCGCCCTCTCTGCATGGAGAAGAACCTCGCCCTGGCCGTGGAGGTCGGCGAGGAGGTCGGCCTGGTGGTCGGGGACGAGGTCCGCATTAAACAGATTATGTACAACCTTCTCAGCAACGCCATCAAGTTCACGGACGAGGGGGGGAGGGTGGACGTGCGCGCGGACGCGGCGGACGGCGTGCTCCGTGTGGCGGTCTCCGACACCGGCATCGGCATCCGGAAGGAGTACCACGAGGTCATCTTCTCCGAGTTTCAGCAGGTGGACGGCTCTTATTCCCGGAAGCACGAGGGCACCGGCCTGGGGCTTTCCCTGACCCGGAAGTTAGTGGAACTGCACGGGGGGCGCGTCTGGGTGGAGAGCGAAGGGGAGGGGAAGGGGAGCGTTTTCATTTTCACGCTCCCGCAGCGCCAGGGCGTGGAGATGGCGACCTGAACACGAAGGGCGAATCGCGAAGGGCGCGAAAGGGGCGAAGGACGCGAAACCCAACCCCCCTGCCCTGACAAAAAAAGCCCCCTTCGGAGGTGGACCGAAGAGGGCTTTCTCTTTGTAACGCCGTCAGAGGAGCTGAATCTGTCGTACTGGGCGGCCAAGCCGGGTCAGCTTCGGGGGGGGGGCCGACGAAGGTTGGGCTGCCAAGGGGGGAGGGGCAGGGTCGGGAGGAGTGGCCCGATCGAGCTTGATGAGCGTGGTGATGGCGGTGAAAAAGCAGGTTCCCCCCGTGACGAACAGAACGAGGGCGTAAAAGACCCAGCTCAAGTCCATAACTGGCCTCCCTGTCAGTGGGTTCGACGGTCATCAGGGGACTCTGGGATTCCCGCCCTATATCTGTCCCAAAATGCTCATGCATGTGTATCGGCAGGTTTTCAAAAAAATTCAGTCCCGTGCAAGAGGGGCCGCATAGGGGATTGACAGGGGAGGCGCAATCTGTTATTTTGAAGCGGGATCGCGAAAGGCGCGCAAGAGAGGCCGAAAGACGCGAAGCCCAGCCACACCACCCCTTTAAAAAGGAGGTATCCCGTGAAGGTGGAACTCGCGTATTGCGCGGATTGAGGCTACGAGCCCCAGGCCGTCAGTTTGACGGAGAAGTTGCTGAAGGAGTACAAAAAGGGCGTCCAGTCGATGACCCTCGTCCCCGCCGGAGGGGGTGCCTTCGAGGTGACCGTGGACGGAAAACTGGTCTTCTCCAAGAAGGAGCAGAAACGGTTCCCGGAGTACGGGGAGGTGAAGAAGGCCATCGACAAGATGAAGTAGCGCGGGGCGCCTCTCCTTTATTACCCTGCGATGACCCGGAGGATGTCGTTGTAGAAGACGTAGATCATGAGGACGCCGAGGAAGCCGAGTCCGATCTGCTGGAGGATCTCCTTCTGGCGCAGGGTGAAGGAGAAGGGGCGCCGGACCACGAGCTGCACCAGCGTCTCCAGGGCCATGATGGCGAGATGGCCTCCATCCAGGACCGGGATCGGGAGGAGGTTGAGGACGGCGAGGTTGACGCTGAGCAGGGCCATGAACCCGAACAGGGCCTCCAGGCCCTGTTTGGCGTTCTTGCCCGCCATCTGGGCAATGGTCAGGGGGCCTGCCAGCGACTGCCCCGACTCCCTGCCGGAGATCAGGCGTCCCACCAGGTCGAAGATAAGACCCGCCAACTGATAGGTCTGCTGCGCCCCCCGGACGGCGGCTGTCCAGACCCCGACTGGCGCGCGCTCAGTCGGGGGGGTGATTCCGATCCTCCCCTCGCTCTCTGTCCCTTCTCTGTGAACGGACGTCCGGATATGGGCGGCCATCGGTTGCCCCTCTCTCAACCACTCGATGCGGATCGTCCTGTCGGGGAGGGCGTGGATGCGCTCGCTGACATCCCACCACTGAGAGACGGGCTGCCCGTCGATGGCGAGGATGCGATCCCCTTTCCGGAGGCCCGCCCTTTCCGCCGGCAGCCCGTGGATCACGGACCCCACCTCAGGGGGGAGGAACGGGCGCAGGGGGGATGTCTGCGGGTCGCCGGTGAGCCTGACGCGGAAGGCCTGAATGCCCTCCTGGCGGAGGGCCTCGATTGAAATCTCACGCCCCCAGGCCTTGATGAGGGCTGCGTCCACCTCCTCCCACGTGGCGATGCTCTTCCCGTCCACTGCCGTCAGCCGGTCTCCGGGGCGCAGCCCGGCGGCCTCGAAGGCGGACCCCACCCTTCCCACCTGCGTGGTGCGGATGGTCATCTCCCCGGCGAACCAGATGATGCCGAAGAGGATGAAGAAACCGAGCAGGAAGTTCATGAAGGGCCCGGCGGCCATGACGCACATCCGCACCCAGACCGGCTTGGACGTAAACTCCCACGGCTCTCCCCTGACCTCCTCCACGCCCACGTCCGCCATGCCGGCCACTTTGACGTAGCCGCCGAGGGGCACCCAAGAGATGCAGTACTCCGTCTCTCCGACGGTCACTCCGATCATCTTGGGCGGGTAGCCGAGGGAGAAGCGCTCCACCCGGATGCCGGCCCGCTTGGCCACGAGGAAGTGCCCCAGTTCGTGAATAAAGACGAGCACACCGAGGACGAAAATGAAGGAGAGGAGGGTGATCAGGAAATCCATATAGATACCTTTTTTTGGCGAGGGAGTAAACTCCCTCGCTACGTCTACCAAGTCCGCCTGTGGCGGACTCCCCCAGCCCGGCTCTGCCGGGCTTTTCAGGGGTAGCGCGGGACTTCAGTCCCGCGCTTTGACCGTCGTCCGCCCGTTTTTCCGGCGGATCACCTGCGCGGCCTCTCTCCTGGCCCATTGATCTGCCTCCAGCACGTCTTCGACGCCCGGTTCGGGGGCCACACGGTGCGCGGAGAGGACCTCTTCGTTGACGGCGGCGACGTCGAGAAAGCCGATCTGCCCGTTCAGGAACTGGCTCACGGCGACCTCATTGGCCGCGTTCAGCACGGCGGGGGCGGTCCCCTCCAGGCGGGCGGCCTCGTAGCAGAGCCACAGGCAGGGGAATCGCTCCGTGTCCGGGGGCTCGAAGGTGAACTGGCCCAGGTGGAGGAGATTCAGGGGTTCCACGCGCGTCGGAAGCCGTTCCGGGTAGGTCAGGGCGTGCTGGATGGGGAGGCGCATGTCGGGGCAGCTCATCTGGGCCATGACCGACCCATCCACGAACTCCACGAGGGAGTGGACAACAGACTGCCGGTGGACGACGACGTCGATGCGAGAGGCGGGCAGGTCGAACAGCCATCGGGCCTCGATGACCTCCAGCCCCTTGTTCATCAGGGTGGCTGAATCGATGGTGATCTTTTGCCCCATCCGCCACGTGGGGTGGTTGAGGGCCTGTTCGGGGGAGATGTCCTTCAGACGGTCCAGGGACCACCCGAAGAACGGCCCTCCGGAGGCCGTCAGGATAAGACGCCTGACTTCGTGAATTCGTTCCCCTTTCAGGCATTGCCAGAGGGCGCTCGGCTCGCTGTCCAGCGGGAGGAGGTCCACGCCGCGCAGACGGGCCTCTCTGACGAGGATGCCGCCTGCCATGACGAGGGGCTCCTTGTTGGCCATGGCCACGGCCTTGCCCGCCCGGATGGCCGAGAGCGTTGGCTGAAGCCCCACGCCTCCGACGAGGGCGTTCAGCACGAGGTCTGCGTCCGGGTGCGCGGACAGGCCGGTCAGGCCCTCCAGGCCCGCGACGACCTGAATGCCGAAGGGGGTCAGGCGCCGTCGGGCCGCATCCGCTCCGCGTTCGTCCCCCACGCAGACGACGGAGGGGCGATGCCGGATGGCCTGCTCGCAGAGCAGATCGACGTTGCGCCCTGCGCTCAGGCCCACGACCTGAAACCGGTCCTGAAGCCCTTCGATGACATCGAGGCTGTTTTGCCCGATGGAACCCGTTGAGCCGAGGATGACGATGCGTTTCATAAGGGGAAAGACCGGGTACCGTGATCCGGGTACCGTGATCCGGGTACCGTGATCCGTGAAAAAGCCTAAAACGGATCACG
>CAYRZX010000025.1:30301-31469 GCA_964428665.1 uncultured Gemmatimonas sp. | reverse complement strand
CCGGACGAGCAGGTCGTAGGCCCGCGCCCCGTCGAAGACCGGGGGGCCGGACGGTTTGGGACGGTCGCACAGCGAGATCAGCAACAGCGCGGAGGCCAGGAGGAGTCTGGACATGGGAGCGCTTTCCGTGACACGTTGAAGAACAAAAACCTTGACAAATCCTTGCGGCAGGTATATTCTCTTTTCGTGCCGTGTTTATTGTTAACCTGTGACCTTTGAGGAGCTGTGCTGAAGAAACCGGATGACGCCACGCTGCAGGAGGGCCGGGTCGTGCAGGAGCACCTCGGCCGCTACATCGTCTCCGCCGGAGACCGCCTGATCGACTGCGCCATCTCCAGCAAGCTCCGAAAGACCCTCGAATACCCGACCGCCGACCCCTCCTCCCTGCGGCAGCGCGTGATCGCCGTGCGGCGCATCCCCTCGGTCAGCCCCGTGGCCCTGGGCGACCTCGTCGCGTTTGAGGACACCGGCGCCGACAGGGGGATGATCTATCAGGTCCTGAACCGCCGCAACAGGCTCTCCCGGAGGGCGGCGGGCCGCCGGCCCCTCGAACACACCCTGATCGCCAACCTCGACTTGGCGGTCCTCGTCTTCTCCCTCCGGCAGCCCGACCTCCACTTCTGGCTGGAGATGCTGGACCGATTTCTGGCCATCTGTGAGCTGGAGGAGATCCCCCCCCTGATCTGCCTGAACAAGATCGACCTGGCGGAGGAGGCTGCCTGGCGTTCGGCGGCCTCCCTCTATGAGCGGATCGGCTATCGCGCCCTCCCCATCAGCGCAGCGCGCGGCACAGGCGTCGAGTCTGTCCGCGAGGCCATACGGGAGGCAGTCTCCGTGTTTCTGGGGCCTTCGGGGTCCGGCAAGACGACCCTCCTGAATGCCCTGCAGCCCGGCCTGGGCCGCCAGGTGGGCGAGGTCAGCAGGGCCACCGGCAGGGGCAGACACACCACGAGCCACGCCGAACTCTTCCCCCTCCAGGAGGGGGGCATGGTGGGCGACACGCCGGGCCTGCGCGAACTGAACCTCTACAACGTGGACGCGGACCAGCTCCACCATCTCTTCCCGGAGATGCGTCCGTTCATCGGGTCCTGTCGCTTCCGCAACTGCGTCCACGCGCAGGAGCCGGACTGCGCGGTGAAGGAGGCCGTCGAGTCCGGCCAGATCGCCC
>CAYRZX010000025.1:7182-30201 GCA_964428665.1 uncultured Gemmatimonas sp. | reverse complement strand
GCGCAGGAGCCGGACTGCGCGGTGAAGGAGGCCGTCGAGTCCGGCCAGATCGCCCGGAGCCGCTATCAGAACTACCTCAGGATCAGGGAGAGACCATAACCCCAACCCCTTTTGGAGGATTGTCATGGACCCTACGGCCCCAGACCCGACCGTGCGCACAGCCCCCGGCCCGGACGAACAACTCGTTCGCGTAGAGCAGCTGCAGGAGGTCGCTTCGCAACTCTATCAAAAGGTGGGGGTCTCAAAAGAGGACGCCGACCTGGCGGCCGGCCTCCAGGCGGAGACCGACCTGCGCGGCGTCCACTCCCACGGCACCCGGCCCCTGCCGGGCTACGTCCGCCGCATCCAGGAGGGCAAGACCAACCCGAGGCCCAACATCCAGGTCGTGCGAGAGGGGCCCTCCTTCGCCCTGATCGACGGGGACCGGGGCCTGGGCCACCTGACCGGCACGCGCGCCATGCAGACGGCCATCTCCAAGGCCCGGCAGACCGGCATCGCCGCCGTGACGGCCCGAAACAGCACCCACTTCGGGGCCGCGGCCAAATACGCCATGCAGGCCCTGGAGCACGGCATGGCGGGATTCAGCGTGTCGAGCAGCAGCCCCGGCCTGGCCCCCTACGGCGGGGCCTCGCGCGTGATCGGCAACCATCCGTTCGCCTACGCCGTCCCCGCGAAGGAGGAGCGCCCGCTCGTCCTCGACATGGCCTGCGGCGTGTCCGCCTGGGGGCGCGTCGGCACGATGCGGATGTATGGCAAACCCCTCGCCGACAACTGGGTGCTGGATAAGGAAGGCCGTCCGACGAACGACCCGGCGCAGGCCCACGTCCTCCTCCCCTTCGGCGGGGCGAAGGGCTACGGCCTCACGCTGATCATGGACGCCCTGAGCAGCCTCCTCCCCTTTGGGGTCTCCACCTGCCACCGGGGGACGCCGGAGTTCGCCGGACAGACCTGGTCGAGCCACTTCTTCTACGCGATCCACATCGAGAGCTTCATCCCCCTCGACGAATTCGTGACCGAGATGGACCGGACGATCCGCACCGTTCGGGAGTCGAAGCGGGCGGAGGGCGTGGACCGCATCTACCTGCCGGGGGAGATCGAGTGGCTCAAGAAGGAGGCCTGGAGCCGGACGGGCATCCCCATCCACCGGGACCACCTCAACAGCCTGGCGAAACTGGCTGATGAATTGGGCGTCAAGGTCCCGTGGAGATGAGACCAGGGCAAGGACCTCCCCTCCCCCCTCGGGAGAGGGGCCGGGGGAGGGGTCTTCAACCTAACTTATTCACCGCCTCCAGCAGCGCCATCATATACCCCGTGGCCAGGGCCCGCCCCCGGTGTCCCCACGGCGTGTCGTCCACCATGCGGGGGACGTGGTCGTCGATCATGAACCCCCTGAATCCCACCTTCTTGAACACCAGCATCGCCTCCACCACATCCACGTTCCCCTCCCCCAGGAAGCACTCCTGAAACCTGGGCACGGTCCCCTGCACGTCCCGGAAATGGACGTAGAAGATCTTCCCCCGCTCCCCGAAGAAGCGAATCGCCTCGATCACCCCCGGCCCCATCTCCGACCAGCACCCAACGCAGAAGTCCAGGCCGCTGTTCGGGCTGAGGGCGATCTCCATCCCCCGCCTGAACCCCTCGAAGTCCCGGAACAGGCGCGCCACGCCCCCCAGCGAGGCTACGGGCGGGTCGTCCGGGTGCAGGGCCAGCCTCACCCCCGCCTCCTCCGCCACCGGCAGCACGGCCTTCATGAAATACTCGTAGTTCTTCCACATCTCCTCCTCCGTGAAGACCCGGTCGTGCGTGAGAGGGGCGTCCTTCACGAGGTCCATGTCAAAGGAGGTCACCTGGGCCCCGCCCCGGCCCGACGTGGTGGCCGAGGTCCGCCAGACCCTGTTGGGCATCCAGTGGTAGCCCAGAATCGGGATCCCCGCCTTCCCCATATTCCGAATCGTGGCCCGGTAGTTCTCGATCTGCTCGTCCCGCCCCGGCAGGCCCAGCATGGCCCTGTCGTAGAAGCCCACCGGCGTGTTCTCCAGGGCCTCCAGCCGCAGCCCGTAGTCCTCGACGTGCGTCCGCAACCTCAGCAGGTCCATGAACTCCCACCGCTTTTCGCCGGGGAGGACCGGGGTGTTCAGAAGCACCCCGCTGACCCCGATCTGTCTGGCAAACTTGAGCCGCTCGTCGCTGAGCTGGTTGAACTGCCCGATCGCAATCCGCATCTTGAGGTCCATGGCCTCTCCTCCAAAAGGCAGTGGTCAGACCTCACCCTCCCCCAACCAAGGGGAAAGGCCCTTGAAACCCCCTCCCTCTCCGTATACGGAGAGGGAGGGGGTCAGGGGGTGGGTGAGGTCTCATCACGCTTCACTGGTCCTTCCAGCGCCCCGATCTGTTCCCCGATCCGGGCGAGCTGCCGGTTGACCGCCGTGACCTGGGTCCGCACCGTCCGGTCCCCGGCCAGCAGCCGCCCGTTGAGCGTCTCCAGCTGGCGGGTGAGGACGGCCTGCTCCCGCTTCAACCTCTGAAGTTTGTCCACGAGATCACCTCCTCCGCTTTCCTCAAAGCATACCCGCAAAAACCCCCTGTGTCAAGAAAAAAGGCCGCACTTTGTCCTTGACAGAGCGCCCCCGCCGGGATATAGTGTCTGCGAGACCACAGAGGAGGAATCCAAATGAAGCGACACGGCTGGCCTTGCGCCATCCCCTGGGCCATCCCCCTTTTGCTCGTCCTGACCCTTCCGGCGCTCGCCGCCGACCCAGAGGAGTTGACCGTCGCGGCGGCGGCGGACCTCGCCTTTGCCTTCAAGGAGATCAGCCGGCCGTTTCAGGACTCGACCGGTTGCAGGATCACCTTCTCCTTCGGCTCCACCGGGACGCTGGCCTTGCAGATCGCCAACGGCGCGCCCTTCGACATCTTCGCCGCCGCCAGCGCCAGATTCATCGAAGACCTGAGGGCAAAGGGGCTGATCCTCGAAAACTCGCAACGGCTCTACGCCCAGGGCCGGATCGTCGTCGCCGTCAGCAAGAAGACCGGCGTCCTCTCCAGCTCCATAAACGACCTCCGGAACCCCGCCTTTCAGAAGATCGCCATCGCCAACCCCGACCACGCCCCTTACGGCCTGGCGGCAAAGCAGGCGTTGCAGGCCGCGAACCTGTGGGATGCGCTCCGTCCCAGGATCGTCTACGGCGAGAACATCCGCCAGGCCCTGCAGTTCATCCAGACCGGGAACGCCGACGCCGGGATCGTCGCCCTGTCCGTCGCCAGCGTGCCTGAGATCACCTGCGCCCTGATCCCGGACAGCCTGCACGCCCCCCTGAACCAGGCCCTCGCCGTCATCAGGACGACGCGCCACGAACGCCTCGCCCGGCAGTTCATCGAGTACCTCAACGGCCCCCACGGGCGTCCCATCATGAAGAAGTACGGGTTCCTTCTTCCAGGAGAATTCTGACAGAATGGCATGAAGATAGGGACTCCCGGCTCCGTAGCGAGGAAATGAATTTCCCCGCTACACATAGAAAGCCCGGTGAACCGGGCTGAAAGAAACCATGAGTCCGCTTCAGCGGACTTCGCAAATGCAGCGCGGGAATTCATTCCCGCGCAAAGAAACTGACCATGAACTGGTTCCCCTTCTACATGAGCCTGAAGGTCGCCGTCGTCGCCACCCTCCTCAACAGCCTCCTGGGCACCGGCATCGCGTGGACCATGGCCCGCCGACAGTTCCGGGGCAAGGCGCTGATTGAGGCCCTTCTCGTGCAGCCCCTCGTCA
This sequence comes from uncultured Gemmatimonas sp., assembly GCA_964428665.1. Classification (GTDB taxonomy): domain Bacteria; phylum Latescibacterota; class UBA2968; order SICM01; family SICM01; genus SICM01. The sequence continues at coordinate 26,435 of CAYRZX010000025.1, read as the reverse complement.
TGCCCCCCACGGTGCTCGGGTACTACCTGCTGACCTCTTTCGGACGCTACACCCCCCTCGGGGACTTTCTGGCCGGTACTCTGGGAATCAGCCTGGTCTTTACCTGGCAGGGGGCCGTGCTGGCCTCCTCCATCTCTTCCATCCCCCTGTTCATCATGCCGGCGCGGGCCGCGTTCGAGGGGATCGACCGGCGGCTGGAGCAGGTGGCCCGCACCCTCGGCCAGGGCCGGTGGGGGGTGTTCCGAACGGTCTCCCTGCCCCTGGCCTGGCGGGGGATCGTGGCAGGCATGGTGATGACCTTTGCGCGGGCGATGGGCGAGTTCGGGGCCACGTTGATGCTGGCGGGCAACATCCCCGGCAAAACCCAGACCGCCTCCATCGCCATATACGACGCCGTGCAGAGCGGCGACACGACCCTGGCCAACACCCTCGTGGCCCTGATGACCCTCCTCTCCATCGCCGCGCTCTGGTTCGCCAACAGGTTTCTGAAAAGGTAAGCGATGTTCTCCATCCGCCTGACCCGCCGCCTGTCCGACTTCACCCTCGACGTGGACGTGGCCTGTCCCTACCCGGTCACGGCCATTTTCGGCCCCTCCGGCGCGGGCAAGAGCACCCTCCTGAACCTCCTGGCTGGCCTGCTCCGCCCCGACCGGGGGGAGATCTCCATCGACGGCGAGGTCCTCTTCTCATCCGATGCGGGAACCGACCTCCCCCCGGAGCGGCGTCGGATCGGATATGTCTTTCAGGACGACCTCCTCTTTCCTCACCTGACCGTCGCCGCAAACCTCCGCTACGGCCACGACCTCCTGCGCCCGCAGGACCGCCGCCTGAACGTGGACCGGGTCGTCGACCTGCTCCAGCTCGGCCCCCTCCTCGGCCGGAGGCCGGACCGCCTCTCCGGCGGGGAGCGCCAGCGGGTTGCGCTGGGCCGCGCCCTGCTCGCCTCCCCCCGGCTGCTCCTGATGGATGAACCCCTGACCTCTCTGGACCAGGGGCTGAAGGACCGCATCATCCCCTACCTGCGCCACATCCGCTCGGACCTGAACATCCCCATCCTCTACGTCAGCCACTCCGTGGCCGAGATCCTGGAGCTGACCGGACAGGTCATCGTCCTGAGACGCGGACAGGTGCTCGCGCACGGGGATTTCTTCAGCGTCGTCCACCACCCGGAGGTCCTCCCGCTCATCGAGGCCCACGGGTTCGAGAACGTCCTGCCCGTGGAGGTCCTGTCCGGGGACCCGGCCCGCGGGGTCAGCGTGGTCCGCTCCGGCGGCCAGGACCTGAAGGTCCCCTATTGCGACCGCTCTGTGGGGACCCGGATCTTCATCGGCATCCGCGCCGACGACATCATCCTCTGCCGGGAGCGCCCGTCCGGACTGAGCGTGCGGAACGCCATTCAGGGTCGCGTGATGGAGGTGTCTGAGGTAGAGGGGAAGGGGCTGGTCTACGTGGATGTGGGAAAAAGGCTGGCCGTGAAGGTCACGCTGGAGGCAATTGAGGAGCTGAGATTAAAGGTGGACGAAACTGTGACCTGCCTGATCAAGACGAACTCCGTCCGCATCGGGCCGGAAGTCGAGTGAAAAAAGTGCTGAGTAACGAGTGCTGAGTCCTGAGTAAAGGCAGAAACCCTGTTTTTGGTTTCACTCAGCACTCAGGACTCAGCACTCAGGACTTATCACTGCCTCTCACTCTCCCCCTCCTCCCCCGGCTCGTCCATGAACTCATCCTTGAGGGGCACGCCCCAGATCAGGCCGTTGGGGTCGAAGTCCGTCAGGGGGGGGCCATCGTAGAGGTTGGGGATGAGCTCCCCCCCGCAGACCGGGCAGAACCGGAAGGCCGGGTGGTAGGCCGTGTTGTTGTGGCACGCCTGACAGACCTTGACGAGCGTGTCCAGCTTCTCCCCGCACCGGACGCAGTGCTGGAAATACCCGTCGTAGGGCGTCTTCTCCCCGCACTTGGGGCAGGTGACGACCTCGTGCACGTCCAGCTTCTCGGACGGCGACTGCTCCACGGTGACCGTCTGCCGGTCCGGGAGCGAGACGTAGTCCACCCCGTGCGGCGCGAACTTCTCCCGGAGCTGACTCGCCTGCACGGCGAGGTACTTCTCCGACATCCCGATCGTGACCACGACGTTGGGCGATATTCCCACGAAATGGACATAGTCCCGCTGGTTCCAGTCCCGCTGCTCGACGACGAGCGCCTCCACCCGCTCACAGAGGGCGATGAACGAGTTGATCTTCCGCCGGTTCTGCCTGCGCCACTCCTCCTCCTCCTGTTCCATCTCATAGAGACCGCCCAGGTCGATGCGTATCATAAAAATCCTCTCAGATGAGTCCGATGATCAGCTGCAGGGGCGGTTCGCGAACCGCCCCTGCACGATTCACCTTCGCATGTAATATAAAACGAAACCCCCCGCAAGACAAATCACATTTTCTCGCCCATCCCCAGCGCCTTCCGGAGGTACTGTCCCGTGTGCGACGCCGGGGTCCGCGCCACCTCCTCCGGCGTCCCCTCCGCCACCAAGAACCCCCCTCCCTCTCCCCCCTCCGGCCCCAGGTCGATCACCCAGTCCGCCCTGGCGATCACGTCCACGTGGTGCTCCACGACCAGCACCGTGTCCCCCCGCTCCACGAGCCGGTCGAGCACCCCGATCAGCAGCCGCACGTCCTCGAAGTGCAGGCCCGTCGTCGGCTCGTCCAGCACGTAGAGCGTCCGGCCCGTCCCCCCCCTGGCCAGCTCCGCCGCCAGCTTCACCCGCTGCGCCTCCCCCCCCGACAGGGCCGGCGCGGGCTGCCCGATGCGGAGATACCCCAGCCCCACGTCCGACAGCGTCTCTAAGATGCGACGCGCCGCCGGCAGGGCCTGGAAGAACGCCAGCGCCTCCGAGGCCGTCATGTCGAGCGCGTCGGCGATGGAGCGCCCCTTGTAGCGGACCTCCAGCGTCTCCCGGTTGTAGCGCCGCCCCCCGCACCCCTCGCAGGTCACGTACACATCCGGCAGGAAGTGCATCTCCACCTGCACCACGCCGTCCCCCTGGCAGACCTCGCACCGCCCCCCCTTCACGTTGAAGCTGAACCGCCCCGCCCGGTAGCCCCTCACCTTCGCCTCCGGGAGCTGCGCGAACAGGTCGCGGATCAGGTCGAACAGCCCGGTGGCCGTGGCCGGGTTCGACCGGGGCGTGCGGCCCAGCGGGGCCTGGTCCACCCGCACCAGCCGTTCGACCAGGTTCAGCCCCTCCATCCCCTCGTGGGGCAGGGGCGGCGCCTTGGCCCGGTAGAGCCGGCGGGCCAGGCCCCGGCAGAGCGTGTCGTCGATCAGGCTGCTCTTCCCCGACCCCGACACCCCCGTCACGCAGACGAACGTCCCGAGCGGGATGCGGGCGTCGACCCCCTTCAGATTGTGCCCGCGCGCCCCCCGGACGACCACCCACCCGGCGGCCCTCCGCCTCCCCTTCGGGGCCGGGATCGACCGCCGCCCCGACAGATAGGCCCCGGTCAGCGACCGCTCCGACGCCGCCACCTCCCCCGGCGTCCCGAAGGCCACCACCTGCCCCCCCTGCTCGCCCGCCCCCGGCCCCAGGTCCACCACGTGGTCCGCGGCCCCGATCACCTCCCGGTCGTGCTCCACGACCAGGACGCTGTTCCCCCGGTCCCGAAGCCCCATCAGCGCCCCCAACAGCCTCCGGGTATCGCGCGGATGCAGCCCCACCGTCGGCTCGTCCAGCACGTAGAGCACGCCCGCCAGCCTCGCCCCCACCTGCGTCGCCAGGCGGATGCGCTGGAGTTCCCCCCCGGACAGGGACTCCGCGCCCCGGTCCAGGCTCAGATAGTCCAGCCCGATGTGCGCCAGAAAACCGATCCGATCTCGTATCTCAGCTAAGATCGGCCCGGCCACCGCCCCCGTCCGTGCGGAGAAATCGAGACCCTTCAAAAAATCCCCGGCCTCCCGGACCGGCATCCGCGCCACCTCCGCGATGTGCCTCCCCCCCACCCGCACGCAGAGCGCCTCCGCCCGGAGGCGCGCCCCCCCGCAGGCCGCGCAGGGCGTCTCCGGCAACGAATGATCTATCCGTTGCGTCGCCTCCTCCCCCTCCGCATCCGGCCCCGCCTGAACGCCCAGGCCGTCGCACGCCGGACAGGCCCCGGAGGGGCTGTTGAACGAGAAGAGGCGGGGCTCCACCTCCTCCAACCCGGCGCCGCAGTCGGGGCAGGTGAGACGCGCCGAGAAGACCCGCTCCTCTCTGTCCACGACGGAGACGATCACGACGCCGTCCCCCAGCCGGGCCGCGGCCTCGAACGAGTCCGCCAGCCGCCGCGCCGCGCCCCCGCTCACCGTGAGCCGGTCCACCACGACCTCCACCCTGCGCGGCCTCCGCCCCTCCAGCGCCCCCCTCCGGTCCAGCGACAGGACCTCTCCGTCGGCGCGGACGCGCACGTAGCCCGCCGCGCGCGCCCGCTCGAAGACCTGCCCGGCCTCCCCCCCCTTCGCCAGAGGGGCCAGCACCATCGCCCTCGTCCCCTCCGGAAGCCCCAGGACCTCGTCCACCATCTCCGACACCGTGTGGCGCACGATCGGCCTTCCGCAGGACGGGCAGTGGACCGCCCCCGCCCGCGCGAACAGCAGCCGCAGGAAGTCGTAGACCTCCGTGATCGTCCCCACCGTCGAGCGCGGACTCCGGCCCGGTGGCCGCCCGCTGACGGCCACGGCCGGCGACAGCCCCTCGATCAGGTCCGCGTCGGGGCGCTCCATCGGACCCAGCGCCTGCCGCACGTGGGCCGACAGGGACTCCACATAGCGCCGCTGCCCCTCCGCGTAGATCGTGTCGAACGCCAGCGACGACTTCCCCGACCCCGACGGCCCCGTGATCACGACCAGCCGGTTGCGGGGCAGGTCCAGGTCGATCCCCTTCAAATTGTGGGTGCGCGCGCCCCGGATGACGATGGCCTCGACGGACATGGAAACCTCCTCGCGAATCCCTTACAATATACCCTCTTCCCCGCCTCCGGGCAACCCCTCAATCCGCCCGGAACTCGCCCCCCTGTCCAGCCAATATTGTCTTGACATATCTGAGAGGACTTACTATTATTCCACAAATGTCAAACCCATTCCCACACACCGCGACGCCGGAGACAGACCGCCCGTTCGTCGCCGACCTGATCGACTTCCTTCGGGTCCATCGGGAGGACATCCTGGAGCGATGGTCGGAGCGGATCTCCCACCCCCCCTCCCCCGGCCCTCAGACCCTTCAGAGACAGGTGGCGGAGGTCTTCCTGTCCCTCCTGATCGCCCAGCTCGAAGACCCGGAGACCCCGCTCGACGAGGCGAGACTCCGGGCGTTGAAGGAGACCGTTCAGGACGGCCTGACGGCGGCGGACCTCTCCAGGGCGCAGATCGCCCTCAAAAGGGCCATCATCAGCGCCCTGGTCGCCGCCTACCCCGGCGACCGCGAACGCCTGCGCTTCGTCTGCGCCCTGGTCGAAACGCAGATCGACGAAGACATCATCGCGGTCATCGACCTCTACTACCGGATGCGCCAGCGCGGCCTGAACGGAGAGCTCCGGGCCTCGGAGGATCGCTACGGCGCCCTCGTCCAGACCATGAACGAGGGCGTCTGCATGGTCGATCAGGACTTCCGCATCACCTTCTTCAACAAGCGCATGGAGGAGATCACGGGCTACGCGAAGGAGGAGGCCATCAACCGGCCCATGTCCCTGCTCTACGACGGCGAGAGCCTGGCCAGGGTGCACGCCGAGCTGGAGAGGCGGCGGGCCGGGGAGCCCTCCATCTACGAGGCCGTGATGATCACCAGGGGCGGCGCAAAGGTGCCGGTCACCATCTCCGGCGTCCCCCTCCACGACGCCGCCGGGAACTACGCGGGGAGCTTCGGCGTCATCACCGACATCAGCCAGCGCATCGAGACCGAGCGGGAGCTGCGGCACAGGAGCGACGAGATCGCCCGCCTGCTGGAGATCGAGCGGAAGCGCGCCGCCCAGCTCACGATGGTCAGCGAGATCGCGCGGCTGGTCCTCTCCACGCTCGACCCGGACCGGATCATGCGGCTCTCCGCCGAGTCCATCCAGCGCAACTTCGCTTACTACGACGTCTTCCTCTTCACCGTGGACGAGGCGGCGAATGAGGTCGTGCTCAAGGCGCACGCCGGGGCCTACCGGGAGTTCTTCTCCGAGGGCTACCGCCAGGCCGTCGGCGTGGGCATCGTCGGATGGGTCGCGCAGACGGGAGAGGTCCTCCTGTCCAACGACGTGGCCCGCGAGCCCCGCCGCATCCTGGCCTTTCCGCAGGAGGAGAAGACCGCCTCGGAGCTCTGCGTCCCGATCAAGCTGGGGGACCGGGTCATCGGAGGCATCGACGTCCAGAGCGAGCGCGTCGGGGCCTTCGACGAACACGACGTCACGTCGCTGCAGATCCTGGCGAACCTGATCGCCAGCGCCGTCGAGAACGCCCGCCTCTTCCAGGAGATGAAGTTCCTCAAGGAGTTCAACGACCGGGTCATCGACACGATCCCCCTCCCGCTCCTGTTCCTGGACAGGGACCTGAGGATCACCTCCGTCAACCGGGCTTACTGCGAGCGCAGGGGTCTGGGGCGGGCCGACCTGGAGGGCCGGAACATCCGGGAGGTCTCCCCCGACTCCCTCCTCCTGCAGGAGGAGGTCCTGGGGGCGATCTCCACCGCCATCCGGGAGGGGCGGTCCGTCAAGCTGGAGAACGTCCTGCGCCCCCGCGAGTTCATGAACAAGGTGTTCAACATCTTCATCACCGGCGTGGAACGGGGGCCGGAGCGGCAGGCGCTCGTCGTGCTCGAGGACATCACCGAGGTCGTGGAGCGGGCCTATCAGCTCTCCATGCTGCGCCAGGTGATCGGGACGATGCAGGGCATCCTCGACCTCGACCGGCTCCTCTATGCCATCCTCACCTGCGTCACGGCAGGCACGGCCCTCGGCTTCAACCGGGCGATCCTGCTCCTGATCGACCGGAGGCGAAACGTAATCGAAGGAAAGATGGGCGTGGGCCCCGGCAGCGCGGAGGAGGCGGGCAGAATCTGGCAGAACCTGGCCCAGATGAACCTCACGCTCAATGACATCCTGAAGCACTACGACAGCCTGTCTGACCGGGACAACCTGCCGATTTCCCGGCTCGCGCGCCGGATCAGCATCCCCCTGACCGAGGCCGACAACCTGATCGCCCGAACCGTGCTGGAACAGCGCGCCATCCGAGTGACCGACGCCTACAGCGCCCCGGAGGTCAGCCCGGAGATCCGGGACATCCTGGGGGCAAAGGAGTTCGTCTGCGTCCCGCTCATCGCCAAGGAGAGGGCCGTGGGGGCCATCATCGCCGACAACCTCTACAGCGCCATCCCGATCTCCGACGAGGGCGTCCACCTGCTGACCGCCTTCGCCAGCCAGGCCGGCCTCGCCGTGGAAAACGCGGAGGTCTACGCCCAGCTCGGCGACAAAATCCAGGAGCTGGAGGAGGCCTACCGGAAGCTCCATCAGGCGCACGACGAAAAACTCCGGTCCGAGCGCCTCGCCGTCATCGGCGAGCTGTCCGCCCGCATGGCCCACGAGATCCGGAACCCCCTGGCCACCATCGGGGGGTTCGCCCGCGCCATCGCGCGGGGCACCAGGCCCGACCGCATCGAGGCCAACGCGCGCGTGATCGTCGAGGAGGTGGAGCGCCTGGAGAAGCTGCTGGCCGACACCCTCAACTTCACCCGCCCCACGTCGCTCGACCTCAAGCCCACGGACCTCAACGACCTGGCCGAGACCGTCTTCGGCCTCCTCAAGGGGGCGCTCGACAGAGGCCGCGTGACCCTTGAAAAACGCCTGGAGCCCGACCTCCCGAGCGTCGTGGCCGACGCGGCGCAGGTCAAACAGGTCCTGCTCAACCTGGCCCAGAACGCCTGCCAGGCGATGCCCGACGGCGGGACCCTGAGGGTCTCCACCCGCCGGATGAACGGAGGCGTGGAGGTGGTCGTGGAGGACACGGGGACGGGCATCTCCCCCGAGGACCTCCGCAACATCTTCAACCCCTTCTTCACGACCAAGACGTCGGGCACGGGCCTCGGCCTGGCCATCTCCAGGAAGATCGTCTCGGATCACGCCGGGGACATCGCCGTGGCCAGCCAGCCCGGCGTCGGGACGACCGTGACCGTCAGGCTGCCCATCAGAAGGAATGAGACGTGACCGGAGGTGTGCTATGAAAACCATCCTCGTCGTGGACGACGAAAGGAACCTCTCCCTCCTCTACGAACAGGAGCTCGGCGAGGAGGGCTATCGGGTGATCGTGGCCAACAACGCGAAGGACGCCATCGACCACATCGAGAAGACCCCCCCCGACCTGATCGTCATGGACATCCGGATGCCCGGCATGGACGGCATCGAGGCGATGGGGAGGATCCTTTCCAGGAACAACCAGATGCCTATCATCCTGAACAGCGCCTACTCCAGCTACAAGGACAATTTCATGAGCTGGTCTGCGGACGCCTACGTCGTCAAGTCCTCGGACCTGACCGAGCTCAAGCGGGAGATCAGACGCGCCTTCGAGCGCAGAGAAAAGGCGTAGCGCCATGTCCCCTTCGAACGGCATCGCACTCCTGAAGACCACGCTGGGGATGGTCCTGGCCGGCGGGCAGGGGGAGCGCCTCTACCCGCTCACGCGGGACCGGGCCAAGCCCGCCGTGCCCTTTGGGGCCATTTACCGGATCATCGACTTCACCCTGTCGAACTGCGTCAACTCCAACCTCCGGCGCATCTACGTCCTGACCCAGTACAAGTCGAGCTCCCTCGACCAGCACCTCCGCCTCGGATGGAACATCTTCAACCCCGAGCTGGGCGAGTTCCTCTACACGATCCCCCCCCAGTTCAGCACCTCCGAGACCTGGTACCGGGGCACGGCGGACGCCATTTACCAGAACATCTACACCCTCGAACAGGAGAGGCCCCGCCGCGTCCTGATCCTGTCCGGGGACCACGTCTACAAGATGGACTACAGCAGGATGCTCCGGTTTCACGAGGAGCAAGACGCGGACCTGACCGTCGCCTGCGTGGAGATGCCCAGAGAGCGGGCCCGCCAGCTCGGCGTGATGGAGATCGACTCGGACGCCCGCATCGTGGGGTTTGAGGAGAAACCCGCCGACCCCAGGCCCGTGCCCGGAAACCCCCGCGCAGCGCTGGTCTCGATGGGCGTCTACGTCTTCCGCACCGAGACCCTCGTCCGCTCCGTCGTCGAGGACGCCAAGCGGAACACGGCGCACGACTTCGGGAGGAACATCATCCCCGACCTGGTCAGCCGGGGGCGGGTCTTCGCCTTCAAGTTTCACGACGAAAACCGGAAAGAGGTGCAGTACTGGCGCGACATCGGCGCCATCGACACCTACTATGAGGCCAACATGGACCTGGTGGGCGCCGATCCCCTGTTCAACCTCTACGACAGCGCCTGGCCCATCCGGACCTATCAGGAGCAGTACCCCCCCGTCAAGACGGTCTTTGACGGGGAGGAGGGCGCCGGAAGGCCCCTCCTCAACTCCCTGGTCGCCGGGGGGTGCGTCATCGCCGGAGGGACTGTCGAGCGCTCCGTGCTCTCCTACGGCGTGCGCGTTCACGCCCGCGCAACGGTCGAAGACGCCATTCTGATGGAGGGCGTGGACGTGGGCCGGGGGGCGCGGGTGCGGCGGGCGATCATCGACAAGGACGTCATCATCCCGCCCGGGTGCAGGATCGGCCACGACCCGGACCACGACCGGCGACGCTTCACAGTCACGGAGGGGGGCGTCGTCGTCGTGCCCAAGGGAATGCCAGTAGATTGAGGTTGTCCGAGTGGAAATCCCTGAGAAACTCCCCATCTTCCCGCTCCGGGACGCGGTGATCTACCCCTACCTGCCCGCGCAGCTGTCGAGCGTCCAGGAGCAGAACATCCGGCTGATCAACGACGCCCTCGCGGGAGACCGCACGGTCGGCATGCTCACCGTCCGGAACCCCCACGCCGACGAGGTGGGGCCGGACGACCTCTACGGCGTCGGCACAGCCGCCGTCATCCACAAGATGTGGAAGCTCCCGGACGGCAGCGTCCGCGTGCTCGTGGAGGGCCTCGCCCGCATCGCCCTCGGCGAGATGGCCCAGACCAGGCCCTACCTCACGGCGTCCGTGCAGCCCCTGAGCGACCGCCTGGACGGGGGCGTGGAGGTGGACGCCCTGGCCAGCAACGCCGCCAACCAGTTCCAGAAAATGGCCGCGCTCGTCTCCTACCTCCCGGAGGAGCTGCGCGTCCTGGCCGTCAACATCGACGACCCGGCCCGCCTGGCCGACTTCATCGCCTTCCACCTCAACCTCCGGCTGACGGAGAAACAGGCCCTCCTCGAGGACCTCGACGTCCGGCGCCGGCTGGAGCGCCTGACCGTCCTGCTGGGCCGGGAGCTCCAGATCCTGGAGCTTGGCAAGAAGATCCAGGACCAGGTCCAGATCGAGATGGGCAAGGCCCAGCGGGAGCACTACCTCCGGGAGCAGATCCGCGCCATGCAGAAGGAGCTGGGCGAGGGGGACGAGCGGGAGTCGGAGATCGCGGAGCTGCGCGCCCGGATCGAGTCCGCGCAGATGCCGGAGGAGGCCCAGCGGGAGGCCCTGCGGGAGCTGGAGCGGATGGGCAGGATGTACCCCGCCGCCGCCGACTACGCCGTCTCGCGGACCTACCTGGACTGGCTGGTCAGCGTGCCGTGGAGGGCCGCCACCGAAGACCGGATCGACATCGGCCTGGCCCGCCGGACCCTCGACGAGGACCACTTCGGCCTGGACAGGATCAAGGACCGCATCCTGGAGGCCCTCTCCGTGCGCAAATTGAAGCCGGACGCCAGGGGGCCTATCCTCTGCTTTTTAGGCCCCCCCGGCGTGGGCAAGACCTCGCTCGGCCAGTCCATCGCGCGCGCCCTGGGCCGAAAGTTTGTCCGCATCTCCCTGGGCGGCGTCCGGGACGAGGCGGACATCCGTGGCCATCGCCGGACCTACGTCGGGGCGCTTCCGGGGCGCATCGTCCAGGGCCTCCGCCGGGCGGGCTCCCGCAACCCGGTGTTCATGCTCGACGAGATCGACAAGCTGGGGCAGGACTTCAGGGGCGACCCGGCCGCCGCCCTCCTGGAGGTGCTGGACCCCCAGCAGAACTGCGCGTTCGTGGACCACTACCTCGACGTCCCCTTCGACCTGTCGCGCGTGATGTTCATCACCACGGCCAACCTCCTCGGCCCCGTCCCCGATGCCCTGCGCGACCGGATGGAGGTCGTGGAACTGCGGGGCTACACCGAGGAGGAGAAGGTGGAGATCGTCCGCCGGCACCTCCTCCCCCGGCAGCTCTGCGAACACGGGCTTTCGGGGCGCCACCTCCGCCTGGGCCGCCCGGCCATTGCCCAGGTCATCCGGGGCTACACCCAGGAGGCCGGCCTCCGCAACCTGGAGCGGGAGATCGGGGCCATTTGCCGGAAGGTCGCCCGCCGCGTCGCGGAGGGGGACGCCTCCCCCGTCGCCCCGGGGCCGGCCGACCTCCGCGCCTTTCTGGGCCCCCCTCGCCACCTCCGGGAGGTCCGGGAGCGCGCCCTCCTCCCCGGCGTGGCCACGGGCCTCGCCGCCACGTCCTCCGGCGGCGAGGTCCTGTTCATCGAGGCCACGCAGATGAAAGGGCAGGGCCGGCTGACCCTCACCGGGCGCCTGAGCGAGGTCGCGCGGGAGTCGGCGCAGGCGGCCCTCAGCTACGTCCGGACGCACGCCCGCAGGCTGGGGGTCGAGAACGGGGCCCTCGACGACAGAGACATCCACATCCACTTCCCCGCCGGCGCCGTCCCCAAAGACGGCCCCTCCGCCGGGATCACCATCGCCACGGCCCTCGCCTCCCTCCTGTCGGGCCGCCCGGCGCGCAGCGACCTGGCCATGACCGGGGAGATCACCCTGCGCGGGAAGGTGCTCCCCGTGGGCGGAGTCCAGGAGAAGGTCCTTGCCGCCCAGCGGGCGGGCATCCGCACCGTCCTCCTCCCCCGCCGCAACGTGACGGACATCGAAGACCTGCCCGCGAACGTCAGGAGGCGGATGAGGCTCGTGCCGGTCGAAGACGTCGGGCAGGTCCTCGACCTGGCTCTATTGCCCAGGAGAAAGTTAAGAACGCGGCCATGCACCTGAGACAGCGCCTCGACGCCCTGCGCCGTCAGTGGGAGTCGGACCCCTCCGCCTTCGACGCCCGCCGGACGGAGGCGTTCCGGTCCTTTTTAAAAAGGGAGCGGGAGCGCATCGCGGAGATGCACCGCCAGGGGGCCTCGGGGCGCTTTGTGGTCTCCGAGCTGGCGGGCGTCGTCGACACGATCATCCGGGACGCCTACCGGCAGGCCCTGCTCGACGCCCACGAGGAGCAGATCGAGGAGTACGCGGTCCTGGCCCAGGGGGGCTACGGGCGCGGATTCCTGAACCCCAGGTCCGACGTGGACCTCCTCTTCCTCTACAGCAGGGACAGGAAGGGGGACCCGATCGTCCGCTACATCCTGCACCTGCTGTGGGACCTGGGCATCGAGGTCGGTCACAGCGCGCGCACTGTAGAGGAGTGCGTCTCGGAGGCCCGGAAAGACTCCCACTCCCGCACGGCCATGCTGGAGGCCCGGTATCTGGTGGGGGACTACCGCCTCTTCGGCAGGTTTGAGAAGGCGTTTGAGCGCGCCCTGCTGGGCCGCCGCGCCCTCTCCTTTATCCACGAGAAGATCGAGGAGCGCCGGGAGCGCCACCTGAAGGCCGGCCTCTCCGTGCACCTGCTGGAGCCCAACGTCAAGGAGAGCCCCGGGGGGCTGCGCGACGTCCACACCGTGGGATGGCTCCTGCGGGCCCGCCGGGGGGGCTCCTCCCTGGAGGGCCTCCTGGAGGGGGGCCTCGTCTCCAAACAGGACTATCAGCTCTTTGAGGACGCCCTCGACTTTCTCTGGCGCATCCGGAACGACCTCCACTTCACGGCGGGCAAACGCTACGACATCCTGGAGCACGACGTCAAGCCCCAAATCGCCGAGCACCTCGGCTACCGGGACAGGGATGGAGAGCTGGGCGTCGAGCGCTTTATGAGGGACTACTACCTCCACGCCCGGAACGTCAAACACCTCTCCGACCGGATCTGTTCCAGGCTGGACGGGCATCGGACGAAGATCCAGCGCGCCGTCTCCTTCCTGAGCCGCCAGAGGCTGGACGACGGGACCCTTCTGTTCGGGGACGAACTCCACCTGCCCCCCAGGAGAGGCCGGGACTTCTTCGTCGAAGACCCCGCGCGTCTGCTGAGCCTCTTCGCCAACGCCCAGAGGTTCGGCGCCCGCATCGGCGACGGCGTCCAGAGGGAGGTCAAGACCCATCTGCACCTGATCGACGACGACCTCCGGCGCTCGGAAAGGGCGGGGCGCCTCTTCTTCCGCATCCTGGCCGCCGGACGGGGCACGGCCCAGACGCTCCGGTTGATGCACGACCTCGGCGTCCTCGGCGCCTATCTCCCGGAGTTCGGGACCCTCACCGGCCTGGTGCAGTACAACCTCTATCACGTCTACACCGCCGATGAGCACACCCTGCTGGCCATCGAGAACCTGGAGCGGCTGCAGGACGGGCGCGAGGAGGCCGATGCGCCCCTGCGCCAGGTGGCGGGCGAGGTCCTGCGCTGGGACCTGCTGACGCTGGCCGTCCTGCTGCACGACGTGGGCAAGTCCGCGCGCGCGGACGACCACGCCAGGATCGGCGCGGACATGGCCAGGGCCTTTCTGGGCCGGGTCGGAATGCCCGACGACGAAGGGCGGACCGTCCTGTTCCTGGTCGAGAACCACCTGCTCATGTCCCACATCGCCCAGCGGCGCGACCTGGACGACCCGACCCTCATCTCGGACTTCGCGCGGCAGGTCAGGGATGCGGAACAGTGGCCGGGGTCGCGACCCAACGGGAGTGACAGGCTGGGGGGCCCCACGGGAGCGTTAGGCGGGGTGGACAGGCTGCGCATGCTCTACCTGCTCACCTACGCGGACCTGTCGGCGGTCACGCGCACCGCCTGGACGGCCTGGAAGAGTCACCTCCTTTTCGACCTCTACCACAAGACGTTTGCGGAGCTGACGCAGACGAGGCGGGACGACGGGGCGGCCCGGCACATCGTGCGGACCCTGACCCCGGTCTTCGGGGAGGAGGCCGTGACCGGCCACCTGAGAGGCCTGCCCGAGCGCTATGCCGTCGCCACGAACCCCCAGGAGGTGGGCGTCCATCTCTCGCTCATCCGGGCGCTGAAAGGCCGCCCCGTGGCCCTCTCCTTCCGCATTGGAAAGCTCTTTTCGGAGATCACCGTCTGCACCGTGGACAAGCCCTATCGCCTGTCGGAGATCTGCGGGGTGCTCTCCGTGAACGGCATCAACATCTTCAGCGCCCAGGCCTACACCCGCTCCGACGGCGTGGTGCTCGACATCTTTCAGGTGACCGACCTGGACGGGCGGCCCGACATCGACAAGGACCAGCAGGCCCGCATCCACGACATTCTCACCGCCGTCTTCGAGGGCCGCGAAAACGTCGCCCTGCTGTTCGAAAACCGGGCGCAGCGATGGTCCAGACGCCGCAGGCCGGCCTTTCTCCAGCCGCCCCGGGTCGTCTTCGAGAACGACGTCTCCGAAAAGTACACGATCATCGACGTGTTCGCCCAGGACGCCGTGGGGCTGCTCTACAAGATCACCCGCACGCTGTCCGAGCTGGACCTGGACATCTACACGGCGCGCGTCGGGACGCAGGGCGACAAGGCCGTGGACGCCTTCTATGTCACGCGCCGGTCGGGGGACAAGATCAGGGATGCCGAGACGCTCAAACGCATCGAAGAGAGGTTGATACAGGCCGTCGGAAACTGACCCGAAGCCTTGAAAGATAAGGATGATGACCATGCCAGAAGAGAAGAAGAACGAAGAGGCGAAGAGCGAAGAAGAGCCCGTCGAAGCGGAGGAGACGGCGGCGTCCGAGGAGAGCGAGGAGAAGAAGCAGAAGGACACCACGCTTCGCTCCGGGCTCAGCAAGAAGGACACGGCCCCCAGCCCCCCCCGGCGATTTACCCCGGAGGAGATCGCGGCCTACCTCAAGGCGCAGAAGAAGAAGAAGTGACCGGGTCGGGCCTCCGTGGCGCGGACTGCCAGACACCCCCCCACGTCCCGCCCCGGTATCCTGTCCAGGACGGGGGCCGGCCTTTGCCGTCCGGCAAAAAAAACCTTGACAAACCCCCGCTATTTTTATATTATGTTCTCCTGCAACCCTGAAGGATGTCCTTCTGCAATCCTTTCTGGCCGTCTGTTCTCTCATATCTTCTCATAAGCCCTGCTTCCCATTTCCAGGTCACCTCATCTTTCAAGCCGCTTTCCCTCAACTCTGACTCTTCCAGATTCCATCACACACCTCATCTCCCCAGGAATGCCCCGCGCGTCTGCGGTGCGGCAATCCCTCTTTCCCCTTTCCCCACCGCTGGAGGGTGATCGACCCCTATGGACCTCAACATCGCTGAACTGCAAAAGATGACCATGTCGGAGTTGACCAAGCTGGCCATCGACCTGAACATCCCGGGCTACAGCAGCCTCCGGAAGCAGGAGATGATCTTCTCGATCCTGCAGGCCCAGACGGAAAAGAGCGGCCTGATCTTCGGCCAGGGCGTGCTGGAGATCCTGGAGGACGGGTTCGGCTTCCTCAGGTCGCCCGCCTACAACTACCTGCCGGGGCCGGACGACATCTATGTCTCCCCCTCCCAGATGAAGCGCTTCAACCTGCGGACGGGAGACACGGTCTCAGGCCAGATCCGCCCGCCCAAGAACGACGAGAAATACTTCGCCCTCATCCGGGTGGAGGCCGTCAACTTCGAGGACCCCGAGGTCGCCAAGCAGAAGATCCTGTATGACAACCTCACCCCCCTGCATCCGGCCTCGCGCATCAAAATCGAGGCCGAGCCCAAAGACTATTCGACCCGGATCATGGACCTGATCACCCCCATCGGCAAGGGGCAGAGGGGGCTGATCGTCGCCCCCCCCTTCACGGGCAAGACGATGCTCCTCCAGAAGATCTCCAACAGCATCACCCAGAACCACCCCGAGATCACCCTGATCGTCCTCCTGATCGACGAGCGCCCCGAAGAGGTCACCGACATGCAGCGTTCGGTCAAGGGGGAGGTCATCTCCTCCACCTTCGACGAGCCCGCCACCCGGCACGTGCAGGTCGCCGACATGGTCATCGAAAAGGCCAAACGCCTCGTCGAGCATCAGCACGACGTCGTCATCCTCCTGGACAGCCTCACCCGCCTGGCGCGCGCCCACAACACGGTCACCCCTCACAGCGGCCGCATCCTGACGGGCGGCGTCGACGCCACGGCCCTCCTCGGCCCCCGCAAGTTCCTCGGCGCGGCCCGCAACATCGAGGAGGGGGGAAGCCTCACGATCATCGCCACCACCCTGATCGAGACCGGCAGCCGGATGGACGAGGTCATCTTCGAGGAGTTCAACGGCACGGCCAACATGCAACTCAAGCTCGACCGCCGCCTCAGCAACCGGCGCATCTTCCCGGCCTTCGACGTCTCCCAGTCCAGCACGCGGAAGGAGGAGCTGCTCCTGACGAACAAGAACGAGCTGAACCGGGTCTGGATCCTCCGGAAGCTCCTCAACCAGATGCCCCCCACGGAGGCCATGGAGTTCCTCCTCGAGCGGATCGCGCACACGAAGTCCAACGAGGAGTTCCTCGCCTCCATGAGCGAGCCGGTGGACCGGTGAGCGACGCGCTGAAACCCCTTGATTTTCTGGCCCCATATGTTTATATTCTGAAGTTACTTAAACCTAAAAACCTATTCAGGAGAACCCCGTGAAAGCCGACATCCATCCCAAGTACGTGACCACGACCATCCGCTGTGCGTGCGGCAACGTCACCGAGACCCGGTCCACTATGGCGGACCTTCGCGTGGAAATCTGCTCCAGATGCCATCCCTTCTACACCGGCAAGCAGAAACTGGTCGACACGGCGGGCCGTGTGGAGCGGTTCCGCAGGAAATATGGCCTGACAGAGACGGAAGGCGTTCAGGCAGCTCAATCCCGGGGCTAGCCCGGACATCTGCGAGGGTGGTGGACGGCGCTGTCCTGCGGGGCCGCGCGTCCACCGCCTTTTTATTTGCGGTTCGTGTATGCTCGACAAGCTCGAAAAACTCTCCGCGCGCTTCGACGAGATCGAGGGCCTGTTGAGCGACCCGTCGGTGATCTCGGACCTCGCCAGGTATCAGAAGCTGATCAAGGAGCGCAACGGCCTGGAGGAGGGGGTCTCTGCGTTCCGGGAATACCGGACAACCCTCCGGAACCTTCAGGAGGCCCGCGAGATCCTCCAGACCTCCTCGGACAGGGACCTGCTCGACATGGCCAGGGCCGAAATCGAGGAGTCCGAGGCCATTCAGGCCCGCCTCGAGGAGCGTCTGAGAGACTTTCTGATCCCCAAAGACCCCAACGACCAGAAAGACGCCATCGTCGAGATCCGGGCCGGGACGGGGGGCGAGGAGGCCGCCCTTTTCGCAGCCGACCTCTTTCGGATGTACACCCGCTACGTGGAGTCCCGAAAGTGGCGGGCGGAGCTCCTCAGCTCCAACCCCACCGGGCTGGGCGGCCTCAAGGAGGTGATCTTCTCCGTCTCCGGCCCCAGCGCCTACGGCACGCTCAAGTACGAGAGCGGCGTCCATCGCGTGCAGAGGGTCCCGGCCACGGAGTCGAGCGGCCGCATCCACACCTCTGCGGCCTCGGTCGCCGTCCTCCCCGAGGCGGAGGAGGTGGAGGTCCAGATCGACCCGGAGGACCTGCGCATCGACGTCTTCCGCTCCGGAGGCCCCGGGGGCCAGAGTGTCAACACCACCGACTCCGCCGTGCGCATCACCCACACCCCTTCCGGCCTCGTGGTCCAGTGCCAGGACGAAAAATCGCAGCACAAGAACAAGGCCAAGGCCCTCAAGGTCCTGCGCGCCCGCCTGTTCGACATCGCCCAGCGCCAGCACCACGAGAGGCTCTCCCAGGACCGCCGCGCGCAGGTCGGGTCGGGCGACCGCAGCGCCAAGGTCAGGACCTACAACTTTCCGCAGGGGCGGGTGACCGACCATCGGATCAAGCTGACCCTCCATCGTCTGGAGGGCGTCCTCAACGGCGACCTGGGCGAACTGATCGAGGCCCTCCGCCTGGCCGATCAGGCCGGGAAACTTGCCGAAGTGGAAGAGGTGGAGTAGCGTGCAGACCGTTCGCGCGGCCCTCCGGTGGGCGTCCGAACAGCTCTCTCAGGCGGGGGTGGACAGCCCCGCGGCCGACGCGGAACGCCTGGTCCAGCACGCCCTGGGCGCCACCCGCC
The DNA here is from genome assembly GCA_964428665.1 of uncultured Gemmatimonas sp. Taxonomy (GTDB): domain Bacteria; phylum Latescibacterota; class UBA2968; order SICM01; family SICM01; genus SICM01. The sequence continues at coordinate 8,058 of CAYRZX010000025.1, read as the reverse complement.
TCGACCTCTACCTCCACCCCGACCGCCCCATCACCCCCCCGGAGAGGGCGTGTCTCGTGGACGCCCTGCGCCGGCGCTGCAGCCGCGCCCCCCTCCAGCACCTGACGGGAGAGACGGAGTTCTGGTCCCTCCCTTTCTTTGTGAACGACGCCGCGCTCATCCCCAGGCCGGAGACCGAGACCCTGGTCGAGGCGGCGCTCGCCAGGCTCAGCGGCGCCCCGCGGCCCAGGGTCGCGGACGTCGGGACAGGCTCCGGATGCCTCGCCGTCAGCCTCGCCCGCAGCCTCCCGGAGAGCCTGGTCGTCGCAACCGACGCCTCCCCCGCCGCCCTGCGGGTCGCCCGGATCAACGCCCTTCGGAACGGCGTGGGGGACCGGGTCCGCCTGGTCGCCGGGGACCTGTTCGACCCCTTCGGCCCGTCCGCCCGGTTCGACGCCGTCGTCTCCAATCCCCCCTACGTTCGCCGCGACGAGATCGAGACCCTTCAGCCGGAGGTCCGCGATCACGAGCCCCGCCTCGCCCTGGACGGGGGGGAGGATGGCCTCTCCGTCCATCGCCGTCTCGCGGCCTGCGCAGGCCGCCACCTCCTCCCCGGGGGCTGGCTCGCCCTCGAGGTGGGAGCGGGACAGAGCGGGCCCGTCGCGGAGATGCTGAAAGCGTCGGAGGCATTTGAGGAGGCGGCCTGCCACAGGGACCTGACAGGGGTCGAGAGGGTCCTGGTGGCTCGCCGGAGATGAATAGGATTTCGTTTGACAACCATCCCCTTTTTGGGTAATTTCACGTGCATCTCAGGATCGTTTCGTCACCGCTGACAGGGTCAGGGGAATGTTCGTCATGATGGATCAGATTATCCAGCCCATCCAGACCGGAATGGTT
>CAYRZX010000025.1:0-7082 GCA_964428665.1 uncultured Gemmatimonas sp. | reverse complement strand
GGGAATGTTCGTCATGATGGATCAGATTATCCAGCCCATCCAGACCGGAATGGTTCTCTTCGAGAGACGTCTGGAATCCGCGCTGGTCTCCCAGGTCGAGATCGTCCAGCGGATGGCCCGTCACATCGTCGCAGCCAGAGGGAAACGAATTCGGCCCGCCCTGGCCCTCCTGACGGCCCAGGCGCTCGGGGGGAGCGAACCGGACCGGGTCACCGACGCTGCGGTCGGGATTGAGCTGCTTCAGACCGCCACCCTGATCCACGACGACATTGTCGACTCCGCCGACACCCGGCGCGGGGTCCCCTCCCTCAACGCGATCTGGGGAAGCCAGGCATCCGTCCTGATGGGGGATTTTCTGCTCGCCAAAGCCCTCCAGATCCTGGTCGGTCTGGAGTCTCAGAAGGTCATGGAGGCAGCCACCCGCGCCACGCAGCGGATGGTGGAGGGGGAACTCCTGGAGGTCGAAAGAGGGGATGCCGCCCTCACCGAGAGCGTCTACCTGGACCTGATCAGCAAGAAGACCTCCGCCCTCATCGCCCTGTCCTGCGAGTTGGGGGCGATCCTGTCAGGAGGCTCCTCTGAGCAGATCGCCCAGATGACGGCCTTCGGCGAGCTGCTCGGCCTGGCCTTTCAGATCACCGACGACGTCCTGGACTTCACCGGCGATTCCGTCGTCCGCGGGAAACCCGTCGGCAACGACGTCAAGGAGAAGACCATCACCCTGCCCCTCATCAGGGCGCTGGAGAACTGCTCGAACGGGGAGGGGGACCGAATCCGGGCCAGGATCGAATCGGGGATCGAAAACGGGTCGGACTGGCAGGAGATCGTGGCCTTCGTCCACCGCTACGACGGCATCGAATATGCCACCCGGAGGGCATACCGTTACGCCGAGGACGCGTCGCGGCGCCTCTCCGCGCTCTTGGCCTCCGAGGCGCGCCAGTCCCTGGAGCTGGCCACCCGTCACGCCGTGGAGAGGCAGCGATGAACCGGGTCAAACTCAGCGTCAACGTCGATCACGTGGCCACCGTGCGGGAGGCCCGCAGGACGAACGAACCCGACCCCGTGGCAGCCGCCTTCCTGGTCGAGCTGGCCGGGGCGGACGGCATCACGATCCATCTCCGCGAGGATCGCCGCCACATCAGCGACCGGGACCTCCACCTGCTCCGGCAGACCGTGAAGCTGGAGCTCAACCTGGAGATGGCCTCCACCGCCGAGATGGTCGGCATCGCCCTGAAGGAGCGCCCTGACCAGGTCACCCTGGTCCCGGAGAAGCGGGCGGAGATCACCACCGAGGGCGGGCTGGACGCGGAGGGGAACTTCCAGCAGATCGCGGAGGTCATCCGCACGCTCCACCGCGACGGCATCCCGGTGAGTCTCTTCATTGACCCCGATGAGAATCAGATCAAGGCCGCAAAGGACCTGGGCGCGCACGCCGTCGAACTCCACACCGGCGAGTACGCCAACGCGAAAGGCCCTGCCCTTTCAGCGCAACTGGGGCGCATCGCGCGCGGGGCGCGTCTCGCCGACCAGCTCAACCTCCTCCCCCGCGTGGGGCACGGCCTCACGTATCAGAACGTCCGCAGCGTCGTCGCCATCCCGGAGGTCCGCGAGGCCAGCATCGGCCACTCCATCGTCTCCCGGTCCGTCCTGGTCGGCCTGGAGCAGGCCGTCCGCGAGATGATCAGACTGCTGGAAAGGTAAATCAGACCCCTCCCCCGGCCCCTCCCCCAGAGGGAGAGGGGAGAAGGTTGTTCCCCCTTTCCTTTAGGAAAGGGGGTCAGGGGGATAGGTCAGAACTGATACCCTCCCCTCCTCCGTTGCTCCCCCCCCCGCCCGATCGTGTGGACCGTGTGGAAGGTGCAGACCTCCGCCGGCTCCGTCCCCTTCACGAACATCTCCCGCTGCCGCACCGGGCAGTAGAGCGAGACGATCAGGCCGGGATGCTCCCCGCAGACCTCGATCTGCGTCACATCCGACGGGACCTCAAAGTCCTCCACGGGCAGCCTCAGGGCCTCGTGCCCCCGCTTCATGAACCGCGCCCAGACCGGCAGGGCGACCTGCCCCCCCGTCTGCCTGTTCCCCAGCGAGATCTTCTCGTCGAACCCGACCCAGACCCCCGCGACGATCTGGGGCGTAAACCCCACGAACCAGGCATCCGTGTAGTGATCCGTCGTGCCCGTCTTCCCCCCCGCCGGCCTCGCAAACCCGAACAGGAGCCGGGCGTTCCGCCCCGTCCCGCCGGCCGTGTCGTCCACCACCGACCGGAGCAGGCTCGTCATCACCGCCGCCGTGGACGCCTTCAGCGCCTCGCTCTCCGCCCCCTTGTCCCGCTGCTCCAGGACGTTGCCGTCCTTGTCCACGACCTTCAGGATGGCGATCGGCTCCGCCCGGACCCCCTGGTGCGGGAGGACGCCATAGGCCGCGACGAGGTCGACCAGCTTGACCTCGCTCGTCCCCAGCCCCATGGACAGGACCGGCACGATCGGCGTGGAGATCCCCATCTTGCGCGCGTAGGGGACCACGGTCTGCGGGTTGAGGGCCTGGAGCAGGCGGATCGTCGCCAGGTTCCGCGACCGGGTCAGGGCCTGACGCAGCGTCACCACCCCCAGGTAGTCGTGCTCGTAGTTCTCCGGCGACCAGACCGTCCCGTCGGGCTGCGGGACCGAGAGCGCCGTGTCCAAAAGCTGGTCCGTGGTCCGGTAGCCGTTGTCCACGGCCGCCGTGTAGATGAAGGGCTTGAAGGCCGACCCCGGCTGCCGCAGGGCCTGCGTGGCCCGGTTGAACCGGTTCTTGTCGAAATCCCGCCCCCCCACCATGGCCAGGATGTGCCCGTTGGAGGGGTCGATGGCCAGGAGCGCCCCCTGGATCACCCGCATCCGCATGGAGTCCGCCTCCGTCAGCCCCGGCGACATCCGCCGCGCCGCGCCCGTCCTGCCCGCCGCCACGCGCGGCTGCAGCTCGTCCAGCTTGGCGATCAACTCCTCCTCGGCGATCCTCTGCAGCCGGCTGTCCAGCGTCGTGTAGACGGAGAGCCCCTCCTGGTAGAGGGCGTTCACGCCGTAGGTGGCCTCCAGGTACTGCCGCACGTGCTCCGCAAAATAGGACGCCTCCCCCCCGTCCTCCGGGGCGGCCTTCAGCGTCAGGGGCCTCTGCAGGACGGCCTCGTATTCCCTCGACGTGATCTTCCCCGCGTCCAGCATGGTCTTCAGCACGACGTTTCGCCAGTGCGCCGCGCGTTCCGGGTAGTCGATGGGAGAATACCGGAAGGGGTTCTTGAGCAGCGCCACCAGCGTGGCGCACTCCTCCAGGTTGAGATGCCGGGCCTCCTTCCCGAAAAACCGCTGCGCCGCCGACTGGAGGCCGTAGACCCCGTGCCCGAAGTAGACCTGGTTGAAATACATCTCCAGGATCTCCCGCTTCGTGTAGGTCCTCTCGATCAAAACCGCCACCATCGCCTCCTGGATCTTCCGGCTCCAGGCCACGTCCAGGGTCAAAAAAAGGTTCCGGGCCAGTTGCTGCGTGATCGTGCTGGCCCCCTGCTTCCGGCGCATGGCGATCAGGTCCACGATCACCGCCCGGACATTGTCGAGCAGCGAAACCCCCCAGTGGCCCCAGAAGGACCGGTCCTCCCGCGCGATCAGGGCGTCCACGGCGCGCCGGGGCAGCCTCTCGAAAGGGATCGGCTCCCGGTACTGCACGGCGAACTTCCGGACGACCCTGTTGTCCGCCGAGTAGAGGATCGTGGTGCGCTTCGGCTCCACCCGCTCGAGCTGCTCCAGCGAGGGGAGACCGTCGCTGAAATGCGCGACGACCGCAGCGACCGTCCCCGCGCCCAGAATGGCCCAGATCACCGCATACAGCAGGACTCGTTTGATATAAAACGCCATTTTAGTCTCTCAAACTTTCATTGCGTTTAGGCCGGAACCATGCTAAATTTCGGCACGTCTAAGAGAAAGGTCAATATGAGCCTCCCCAACGCCTTCGACATCCTCAAAGAGCGCGGGTTCATCCGCCAGGTCACCGATGAGGCCGCTGTCCGCGCCCTGTTCAGCGCCGGCCCCGGCGCCTGCTACATCGGGTTCGACCCCACCGCCGACAGCCTGCACGTCGGGAGCCTCGTCCCCATCATGGCCCTGGTCCACGTCCAGCGCGCCGGCCATCGGCCCATCGCCGTGGTGGGCGGAGGGACCGCGATGATCGGCGACCCCAGCGGCAGGACCGAGATGCGCCGGATGCTCTCCGCGCAGGACCTCCGGCGCAACGCCGACAAGCTCCACGCCCAGCTCGGGCGCTACCTCGACTTCGCGGGCGGGAGGGCCATCCCCGTGGACAACGCCGACTGGCTCCTGGGCCTGAACTACATCGACTTCCTGCGGGACATCGGGCGTCACTTCAGCGTCAACCGGATGCTCGCCGCCGAGGCCTACAGGCTCCGGATGGAGACCGGCCTCTCCTTCCTGGAGTTCAACTACCAGGTCCTCCAGGCCTACGACTTCCTGGTCCTCCACCGGAAATACGGCTGCCTCCTCCAGATGGGCGGGGACGACCAGTGGGGGAACATCCTGGCCGGCGCCGAGCTCATCCGCCGCGTGGAGGGGGTCGACGCGCACGCCGCCACCTTCCCCCTGATCACCACGGCCTCCGGCCAGAAGATGGGCAAGACCGCCGCGGGCGCAATCTGGCTCGACCCAAACCGCCTCCCCCCCTACGAGTTCTACCAGTACTGGATCAACACCGACGACCGGGACGTGGAGCGCTTCCTCGGCCTCTACACCCTCCTGCCCCTGGAGGAGGTCCGCCGTCTCGGTCAGCTCCAGGGCGCGGACCTCCGCCAGGCCAAGCAGGCCCTCGCCTACGAGACCACGAAGCTCACGCACGGCCAGGCGGAGGCCGACAGGGCGCGCGCGGCCTCGCAGGCCGCCTTTGGAGGGGGGGCTGATCTCTCCTCCGTGCCCTCCTCGCAGGTCCCCCGCACTCGCCTCGACTCCGGCATCCCGGCCGTGGACCTGTTCGTCGAGGCCGGACTGGCTATCTCCAAGAGCGAGGCCCGCCGGCTCATTCAGCAGGGCGGGGCCTACGTCAACGGCCGGCGCATTGAGGCAGTGGACGAAACCGTGCGGAGAGAACATCTCGACGGAGACGCCCTGATGCTGCGCGCCGGGAAGAAGAAGGTTCACCGGGTGGTCGTGGTATAAAACGGACCTCACCCACTCCCATCACTCATCACTCATCACTCATCACTGTCTTATGCTAGGACGCGGTCCCTTTCACATCGGCGGGCTGGGGGGCACGGAGGCCAGCATCGGCGGCATGCAGCGCACCTTCGGCCTGAACTGGATGTCCTTCGGGAACGACGAGCGCGACCGCATCCCCCTCCGCACCGCCCCGTTCAGGCGGGTCGCCCGCTACTTTGTCCCCTACTGGAAGTCGGGCCTCCTCATCCTCCTCTGCATCTGCCTCGGCGCCGGCCTCGGCCTCCTCTCGCCCCAGTTCGTCCGCCTGATCATCGACCGGGCCATCCCTCAAAAGGACCTCCATCTCCTCACCCTGCTCACCCTGGCCATGGTCGGCCTCCCCGTGGTCACCGGGTTCATCGGTGTCCTCCAGAGCTACCTCAACGTCCGGGTGGGCCAGGGGATCATGTTCGACATCCGCAACCAGCTCTACCGCCACCTCCAGCGGATGTCCCTCCGCTTTTACACAGCCACCCGCTCCGGGGAGATCATCTCCCGCGTCAACAACGACGTGGGGGCCATCTCCGGCGTCGTCACCTTCACCGTCGTGGCCATCCTCACCAACTTCTTCACCGTCGTCGCCACCCTCGCGGTCATCTTCTCCATGAACTGGCATCTCGCCTGCCTCTCCGTGGCCATCCTCCCCGTCTTCGTCCTCCCCACCCGCAAGGTCGGCCGGGTCCGCCACCGGCTCTCCGGCGAGACCCAGACCCTGCAGGCCGACCTGACGATCCTGATGCACGAGACCCTCAACCTCGGCGGGTTCATCCTGGCCCGCATCTTCGGGCGCGAGGCCTACGAGGCCAACCGCTTTCTCGAAAAGAACCGCGACCTCATGAAGCTCCAGGTCCGGCAGGCGATGGTGGGGCGCTGGCTCTTCATGTCCCTGACCGTCTTCAGCGCCGTAGGCCCCGCGCTCATTTACTGGTACGGCGGCTACCGGGCCATCCAGGGCAGCCTCACGGTGGGCACCATCATCGCCTTCGTCGCCTATCTGGCCAACCTCTACCGCCCCCTCACGCAGCTCATGAACGTCTACGTGGACGTGCAGGGGTCCATGGCCGTGTTCGCGCGCGTCTTCGAGTACCTCGACCTGGCCCCAGACGTCTCCGAGAGGCCCGGCGCCTTCCCCCTCCCGCCGGCCGAGGGCCGCATCCGGTTCGACCGCGTCACCTTCGGCTACGGGTCCGGCGACCGGCCCGCCCTTCACGACGTCACCTTTGAAGTGCAGCCCGGCAGCATGACCGCCCTCGTCGGCCCGTCCGGCGCGGGCAAGACCACCCTCACCGCCCTCGTCCCCCGCTTCTACGACCCGACCTCCGGCGTCGTCTCCATCGACGGCCGCGACCTGCGCGACGTAACCCTCGCCTCCCTCGCCGCGCAGATCGGCATGGTCACGCAGGAGACCTTCCTGTTCCACGCCACCATCCGCGAGAACCTCCTCTACGCCCGCGCCGACGCCACGCAGGAGGACACGGTCGCCGCCGCCCGCGCCGCCCACATCCACGACTTCATCGCTGGCCTGCCCGACGGCTACGAAACCCTCGTCGGGGAGCGCGGCTACCGCCTCTCCGGCGGCGAGAAGCAGCGCATCGCCATCGCCCGCGCCATCCTCAAAAACCCCCGCATCCTCATCCTGGACGAGGCCACCTCCTCCCTCGACTCCGCCTCCGAGGCCGCCATCCAGGCCGCCCTGGAGCCCCTCATGCGCGGACGCACCACCCTCGTCATCGCCCATCGCCTCTCCACCATCCTGGCCGCCGACCAGATCCTCGTCCTGGACCAGGGCCGCCTCGTCGAGCGCGGCACGCACGACGAACTCCTCGCCCAGGACGGCCTCTACGCCCG
>CAYRZX010000024.1:0-32295 GCA_964428665.1 uncultured Gemmatimonas sp. | reverse complement strand
TCGTGGAGGACAACGAGACGATGCGCACCGGCGTGGCGCTGGTGGTGGAGCGCATGGGGCACGAGACGGTGGCGGTCTCGGGCGGGTCGGAGGGCCTGGCGCGGCTGCGGGAGGGGGCGTTCGACCTGGTGATCACGGACTACCGGATGGAGGGGATGGACGGGCTGGCGGTGCTGGAGGCGGTGAGGCGTGAGCGGCCGGAGACGGATGTGGTGCTGATCACGGCGCACGGGACGGTGGAGATCGCGGTGGAGGCGATGAAGCAGGGGGCCGTGGACTTCATCGCCAAGCCGTTTCCGCCGGATGAGCTGCGGCTGAGGGTGGAGAAGGCGCTGGCGTTCCGGGAGGCCAGGCAGGCGCGGGAGCGGCTGGACGAGGAGAACCGCTACCTCCGGGAGGAGATCGGAGGGCGGTACAACTTCGGGGAGATGGTGGGGCGCTCCGCGCAGATGCAGGAGGTCTTCGCCAGGGTGCAGAAGGTGGCGGCCAGCGACTCCTCGGTGCTGATCTACGGGGAGAGCGGGACGGGCAAGGAGCTGGTGGCCCGCGCAATCCACCAGCAGAGCGCTCGCAGGGATGGGCCCTTTGTGAAGGTGAACTGCGGGGCCCTGCCCAGGGAGCTGGTGGAGAGCGAGCTGTTCGGACACGAGAAGGGGGCGTTCACGGGGGCCGTCCGGCAGAAAAAAGGGAAGTTCGAGCTGGCCGTCGGGGGGACGATCTTTCTGGACGAGGTGGGGGATGTCCCGCTGGAGGTGCAGGTCAATCTCCTCAGAGTATTGCAGGAGAAGGAGTTCGACCGGGTGGGGGGAGAGAAGACGCTGACGGCGGACGTGCGGGTGGTGGCGGCGACCAACCGGCCCCTGAAGGAGATGGTGGCGCAGGGGACCTTCCGGGAGGACCTGTTCTACCGGCTGGAGGTCATCCCGATCCGGCTGCCCCCCCTGCGGGACCGGAAGGAGGACATCCCGCTCCTGGTGGAACACTTTTTGCATAAGAAATGTTCGGAGATGGGTCGTCCGCGCAAGCGCATCGCCCCGGAGGCGATGGAGGCGCTCACGGGCTATAGGTGGCCGGGCAACGTGCGGGAGCTGGAGAATGTGATCGAGCAGACGATCGTCCTGTCGGATGGGGAGGAGATCGGGGTGGGGGACCTGCCGCTGGCAGCGGAGGCGGAGCGGGAGGGGGTTGAACTCCCGGCGCTGCCGGAAGGGGAGATCCCGCTCAACCGGATGCTGGACGACCTGGAGCGGCAACTGGTCGAGCGGGCGATGGAGCGGGCCGGGGGGGTGAAGGCGCGGGCGGCGCAGATGCTGGGGATTAAGACGAGTGCGTTGTACTATAAGCTGGAGAAGTATGGATTATGAGATTTGTCGTTATTTTAATGATACTTGTCGCGCTTTTCGCGTCACAGGCGCGAGCTGATTCGGCGGAGATCGCCCGGCTGGAGGCGGAGCGGGGCCGGCTGGAGCGGGCGCGGGACTCCCTGCTCGTTCAGCGGGGTCGGCTGGCCGCGGAGGTGGACCGACTTTCGGCCCGGATCGACAGTCTCAGGGCGCCGGGCGGGGGGGAGTTCCGGGAGGCCCTCCGGCGCTCCCCGCGGCTGGTCGGACGCCTGGAGGGGCTGGACCGGGAGCTGGAGCGCGCAGGGGCGGACCTGGAGGGGGTCCGGGAGCGCCTGCGGGCGACCTACGACCGGGAGATCGAGGCGCTGGTCCGGCGGCTGGCGCAGGGCCCGGACGAGGCCCTGGTGCGCCAGCTTATGGCCTATGAGAAGGCGCGGGAGGCGCTCGGGCGCGGGGTGGTTTCGGAGGGGGCCGGGCCGGGCGCTGAGGCGCTGTCCATCCGGGAGGACGACGGGCCGGAGGAGGTCCGGCAGAAGGCGGATTTGCTGGAAGACATGGCCGGCCGGCTGCGGGCCGAGGCCGCGGCGGTGGCGCGCCAGGTGCGGCAGCTGGAGACGGAGCGCCGGCTGCGCGCCCGCGTGGCGGCGTTTGCCCGGGAGGTCAACCTGTTCGACGAACACCTGCCCGAGGGGCGGACGGTGTCCCCCTCGGAGGCGAAGGGGTCCTCTGACACGAGAGGGACCTCGTCCTCCGGCCCGGAAGGGGGCGCTCCTCCCCCCGGCGTGGCGCAGGCCCCCGGCTTCACGGGCTCCAAAGAGGAGGTGAGGGCAGGGGATGAGGCGACCTCTCGGGGGGCGCTGGTGGCCGGGAAGGAGGTCGCCCGCGAGGAGGGATTGTCCCTCGAAGAGCTTTCGGCGGAGGACCTGGTCGCGGAGATTCAGAGGCTGAAGGCGCGCCAGAAGGAGGCGCAAGAGCGGGAGCGGGCGCTCCGGGAGCGGGCCGGGGCGTTTCGGGAGCGGCTGCGGCGCATGCTGGAGGGGCAGGAGTGAGGGGCCGGGGGTGGGCGGCGGGCGTTGCGCTGCTGGGGCTGATCGGGCTGGCCCGGCCAGGCGGCGCAGCGGAGGTGCGCGCGGCGGTGGGGCTGGAGCGCGACGACAACCCTTTAGAGGAGGCGGCGGACGGGCGAGGGGGGTGGATCAGCCGGCTCTACGCCTCCGCGTCCGGGAATCCCCTGAACCGCCCCCGGTGTCGCGCAAAGGTCCAGTACCAGGGTGGGATAAAACATTTCTGGCTCGCGGAACAGGGGATCGGGGACGTGGTCACCAGCGACCTGGACGTGTCGGCTCAGGCGCGACTGACAGGACGGCTGGCGCTGTCCGGGCGGGGGGACCTGAAGGTCAAGGGCGTCCATCGGGTGCCGAGCGAGGAGGGCTACCTGCGGGGCGCTGCGGAGGGGGGCATCACGGGGCTGTTCGGGAAGGGGATCGCGGGCGGGGCGCACTATCTCCGGGGGGGGGACGACTCCAGGGCCGCGGCCCTGCCGGACGCCTCGCTGCACGAGGCGGGCGCGGAGGTGAGCTACAGCCGCTCGCGCCGGGTTCAGGGCCGCGCCGGGGTGGCGTGGCGGTGGCTGACCTACGGGCGTCCGGCGCTGCAGGAGACCCCGGAGGGCGGCGTGACGCCCACGGCGGCCGATCAGTCGGACCTGCTCCGGGAGGTCTCGGCAGGGGTGCAGATCTATCGCGGGATGCTGGTCCACGCCACCTACGCCTTCCTGCACAACCGGTCCAACAGCTTCGGCTACGGGTTCCGGGCGCACCGGTTCCACGCGCTGGTGACCCGGCACCTCGCGTATGAGGTGGACGGTCAGGTCTATCTGACGTTCCAGGTCCGCCGCTACGCCGATCCCCTGACGCCCCTGCCGGGGGGGCGGCCGGAGGCGGACGAGTACGAGCAGACCGTGACCGTGCTGAAGCTGTCGCGCCAGGTGACCTCCCGGTGCGGGGTATCCCTGCAGTACGGGCGCTTTCGCAACGGGGCGCGGGGGGGCGCGGGGTTTTACCGCAAGAACGTGTATGCCTTCCTCGTGGATGCTTCGTTGTAAGAGGAGGGAGTGTTGCTTGGATTTCGGGTCTGGTTTGGGGTTGCGCTGGTCGTTCTGAACATGCCGGCCTCCGCCGGGGAGGTCCGGGGGAGGGTGACCGACCGGGCGGACGGTTCGCCGCTGGCCGGGGTCAATCTGCGTCTGATGGGCGCCCGGCTGGGCGCGGTGTCGGATTCGGCGGGGGCTTACGCCATCCCGAACGTCCCGGCCGGGACCTACCGCCTGCAGGCCAGCATGATCGGCTACCGGACGGCCACGCTGGAGGGCCTGACGCTGCGCCCCGAGACCGTTCTCCGGCAGGACGTGGCCCTCCGGGGCGATGCCATCCCCCTGAGCGAAGTGGTGGTGACGCCCGGCCGCTTCTCGGTCATCCAGAGCGACCCGGCGGCCCTGCAGACCCTCTCCCGTGAGGAGGTCCGGGTGATGCCTCAGCTCGGAGAGGACATCTACCGGGCCATCGTGCGCCTGCCGGGGGTCTCGGGGAGCGACTATTCCGCCCGGTTTAACGTGCGAGGGGAGGACCACGGCCGCACCCTGGTCACGCTGGACGGGCTGGAGCTTTCCGAGCCTTTTCATCTGAAGGACATCTCCGGCGGCGCGCTGAGCGTCGTGGACGTGGAGGTCATCGGCGGCATCGACATGATGGCAGGGGGGTTCCCGGCGGAGTATGGGGACCGTCAGAGCGCGGTGATGGAGATGAGCAGCCGGAGGCCCAGGGAGGGCCGGCGGACCTCGGCGGGCCTGGGGCTGATGAACGCGCGGGTCCTGTCGGAGGGGGCAAATAGAGATTTCGGGTGGCTCGTCTCCGCGCGGCGGGGCTACATCGACCTGGTGCTCAAGTTGATCGGGGAGGAGGAGAACCTCTCGCCCGATTATTACGACCTGTTCGGCAAGCTGACCTTCGGGAGAAATTCCCGAAACCGATTCGCCGTGAGCGTGCTGGGGGCTTCCGACAACCTGCGATTTGCGGATAAGGAGAACGGTGACACGTTCAAAAGCCGGTACGGCAATGGCTACGGCTGGCTCAGGTGGGAGGCCACGCGGGGGGCGTGGCTGCACGGGCGCAGCCTGCTCTACGCGGGTCGCGTGACGGGTCGGCGGGAGGGGACCACGTTCGTGACCCGGACCGGGGCGGTAATGAGGTCGTGGAGGACGCGCGACGCACGAAGACCTTCGGCGTCAAGTCCGACTGGCACGCGGAGGCGGCCCGGCGGCATCTCCTGAGGGTGGGGTTCGAGGCGCGGGCGCTGCGGGCGGACTACGACTATTTCAGCCGGAACGAGGTGATGACGGTCTCCGGGGGCGTCCGGCGGACGCGCCACGACACCACGCGGGTGGTCCTGGATCCAGCAGGTTGGAAGACGGGGCTGTATGTGGGCGACAAGTGGCGGGTCGTCGGGCCTCTGACCGCGGACGTGGGCCTGCGGTATGACCGCCACTCCTGCACGGGCGAGGGGCTGCTCAGCCCGCGCGCCGGCCTGGCGCTGGCCGTCGGCTCCGAGGCTGTGGTGCGGGTGGCCTGGGGGCGCTACGCCCAGGCGCAGGGCATCGGGGAACTGGACGTGCAGGACGGGGCCACGGTGTTTCGCCGGGCCTCCGTCTCCACGCACTATGTGGCCGGGGTCGAGCGACGCCTGGGGCCGGGGTTCGACCTGCGCGTCGAGGGGTACTACAAGCGTCTCCGGCGCATCCGGGACCGGTTCGAGAACCTGGGGGGCGACGTGGAGTTCGTGCCTGAGATCGAGGAGGACAGGGTTCACCTGTTCCCGGAGACGGGGGTCGCTCGCGGGATGGAGTTCTTTCTCAAACGGGACGCGGGCGGCCGCCTGAGCTGGTGGGCCGCCTACGCCTACGCGACCAGCCGGGAGACCTTCGACGCGCTCCAGGGGCCCCCGGAGGTCCGGGGCCGCGCCTATCCCAGGCTGTTCGACCAGCCCCACACGTTCTCCGCCGACCTGGTCTACCGGCCCTCTCCGGTCTGGAGCCTCAGCGCGGCCTGGCAGGTGAGGTCAGGCTGGCCGTTCTCCCCTCTGAAGCTGGTGCAGGTGACGGCGCCCAACGGGTCCCGGTTCTACACCACGCAACGGTCCCCGGACTACGAGCGGTATCCCCCGTTTCACCGGCTGGATGTGAAGGCCAGCCGGCAGTTCACGTTCCGGCGGTGGCGTCTGAACACGGCCCTGGAGGTGGTCAACCTCTACAACCGGCGGAACGTCCGGCACTACGAGTACGACTTTTCCGTGAGCGGAGGGCAGGTCTTCACGAACCGGCGCGCCCAGGGCTGGCTGCCCATCCTGCCGTCTCTCACGGTGAGCGCGGAGTTTTAAAGGAGTTGATCCCATGTCTCTGAATACGCGCCAGATCGAACAGTTCCGGGAGGAGGGGTACACGGCCGTCGCCGGGTTTTTCACGCCGCGCGAGGTGGCGGCCATGCGGGCCGAGCTGGAGCGATTCAAACGGGAGGGGATGCTGCGCAACGTGGCGACGGACGGGGACGGCAAGACGCACTCCACCCAGGTCCAGAACCTCCAGATCTGCCCGATTGCCCCCAGGAGCGCCTTCTTCCGCGCCCTGCCGTTTCACCCGAAGGTCGTGGACGCGGTGCGCCGGCTGATCGGCGACCCGTTCGTGTTCTACCTGGACCAGATCTTCCTGAAGCCGGGCCGGCACGGGGGCGGCACGAACTGGCACCAGGACAACGCCTATTTCAGGATCAGCGATCCGACGAAGGGCACGGGGATGTGGACGGCCATCCACGAGGCGACCGTGGCCAACGGCACGCTGCACGTCATCCCGGGGAGCCACCGGGAAGCCTACCTGCACGAGCGCGACCCGCACAGCGATCATCACATCTTCTGCCACCCGCCGGAGGGGCGGGCCGCGCCGGTTGAGCTGCCGGCGGGCGGGGTCGCCTTCTTCAACTACGGGGTCGCGCACTGCACCCGCGCCAACCGGACGGACCGGGAGCGGGCGGGGCTGGCGCTCCACTTTCTGCGGACCGACTACATCCCGGCGGAGAAGCGGTTCCTCCGCGTGCACCTGACCGGCCCGGAGGCCAGCGGCGGGCTGAACGAATATGGCGTGAAGGTGGAGGGCACGTGGGGGCAGGAGGTGGAGGGGATGCTCAAAGGGGCTGAATAGGGGGTGTCGCTGTCCGTCTGAACTGTCAAAAACTTGAAAAAGACCCTCAGAAATCTGAGACTCACGAAGATTTCCGGGGGTCTTTTTTTGTCATAGGCTGAGAAAAAGAAGGATTTCACCGCAGAGATCACAGAGATCGCAGAAAAAAAAGGAAGTTGTAGCATCTGGCACAGGAGTTGCAATTAAGCCTTGTGCGCCTGTATAGGATGCCGACAGAATAACTCCTCAGAGAGGAAGAGGTATATTGTGAACATCAGGATAGCAATCTCCATCGGCCTGCTGGTCGGGTGTCTCGCCGGGCTGACCGGCGTGGCGGCAGGGGCGGAGAAGGCAGACAGCACGGCGGCGGAGGTCGTCCGGCTGGAGCATCAGCTCGCCTCCCTCCGGCGGGAGGGCCGGATGCTGCGCCGTGCAGCCGCGCTGATGTCTGAGGTGGCCCTGTTCGACGAGGGGGTGGTCCGGGGACGGTCGGTGTCGGCCGAATCTCTCCGGGGGCCGGGGGAGCCGATCGTGGTTCAGAGGCAGTTCTCGGTGGGGGACGAGGCGACGGGCATCGGCGGGGGCGAAAGGGGACTGCCGGTCTCCGGGACAGACATGGAGCGAGTGGAAGCGGAGATTCGAGCTCTGGAGATGAGGCTCAAAGAGCTGAAGAAGGGGGCGCAGAAGCCGTGATAGAGGTCGTGCTGAGAGGGCTGGCCGGGGCGCTGAGGGGGTTCACGAACGGGTTGAACTTTCTGGTGTTCTTGCTTCGATAAAGTCGCTGTAAGTGTTTTTTGTAACCCTACAGGGAGGAGGATCGTCATCATGAAAAGAGGTATTCTGTATATATCCATCGGAGCGCTTCTGGCGCTCTCCGGGTGCGGGGACAACCCGCTCAACGCCGGGCCGGGGGGGACGCTCAGCACCTTCTCTTTTGAGAAGGATATGGAGGGGTGGAAGGCCAATGGGACGGACCTGGAGATGGGGGGCAAGGTCGTCGACTGGTCCGTGGCCCGGAGCCAGGACATGGCCAGAGGGGGGAGCGCCTCCGTCAAGCTCTATGTGGACAACAGGACCGACGCGGCCAAGATCTGGATGGAGAAGCCGCTTGCCGTGAAGCCCAACCGGACCTATCTTGTCACCGTGGAGTACGATTTCGCGTCGGCGGACTACGGGTCGTTCAATCTCTTCCAGATCATCACGGGCGTCCTGCCGAAGCCTCCGCTTGCGGGCGGGCTGCCGGAGCCTCCGCTTGCGCAGGGGGACGGAAAGGACGCCTCCACGCTGGACCCCTCCGTGTTCCAGGGGGACACGGGGAACGGCCAGGACGCGGACGTGGGGTACAGGTGGATGAGCAAGAAGTATGAGTTCACCGCGAGGTCGGGTATGGATGGCACGCTCCACGTCCTGGTGGGGGTCTGGGGGACCTGGGAGTCGCCCCGGACGTATTACCTGGACAACCTGCGCATGACGCTGGCGGAGAAGTAGACCGCATTCGACTCCGGGTGAAGCCCTTTTGGCGCGGGGGCCTCCCCCGTCCCCGAAATTCCATTCGGGGCGGCAAGGAGGCCCCTGCATGGTTCCTTATTTTGACGCCCGGCCTCTGTTCAAATTCTCTTCAGGGAGGGACATGACGTGTCTCGCAAGATATGGATCACTTTCGCCGGCCCGGTCTTTCTGACCATTCTGTGGGTTCTGACAGGCGGCGCCTCCTCGATCTGGGCCGGCCCCGCGCCGGAGGTCGTCGCTCCTCCGAAGAAGGAGAGCGGGCCGGTCCGCACGATCACGGTGATTGGAGAGGGCAGGGTGAGCGTTCGGCCCGATGTGGCCAGGGCGAACGTGGGCGTCCTGTCCATCGCCCCCACGGTCAGGGAGGCGGTGGCTCAGAACCGCTCCGGCATGATGGCCGTGCTGGCCGCCCTGAAGCAGGCCGGGATCGCCGAGAAGGACATCCTGACCAGCAACTACTCGATCCACCACGAGCAGCCGCCCCCGGACAGGGAGAGGGGCAAGGGGAGGCCCGATTTCAAAGGCCGGTATCACGTCAACAACATGGCGCTCGTGACCATCCGGGATATGGATAAGGTGGATGCCGTGCTGGACGCCGTGACCGGGGCCGGGGTCAACCAGATCTGGGGGGTGAACTTTGTGGTGGACAATACGGACAGCGTCTCCGCGAAGGCGCGCGAGCTGGCCGTGGCGCAGGCCAGGACGAAGGCGGAGGAGCTGGCCAGGGCGGGCGGGGTGCGCCTCGGCCCGATGATCAGCATCAGCGAGGACGTGGGGGGCAGGCCCCTGCCGATGGGGCGCATGGCCATGATGGAGGCCAGCGGCGGCGGCCCGATCAGCGCCGGGGAGCTGACCTTCAGCGCGCAGGTTCAGGTGGTGTACGGGATTGAATAGGAGACCCCTCCCCCATCCCCTCCCCGGCACGGGGAGGGGTGAAGCCTGCTCCCCCTTCCCGTGTCGGGAAGGGGGTTGGGGGGTTGGGTCCGCTTGAGGAGATGAAGATGCGAAGGAGATTCCTGACCTTCTTTGCTGTGGCGATGGCCCTCGTCCTGCCGGGCGTGGGGGGCGCGGAGAGCCGGGCGGACTATTTCCCGCTGGAGTCGGGGATGCGGTGGGCCTACGGGGACAGCTTCCACGTGGTTGAGGTCGGGGGCATGATGAAGTCCCTGCCGCCGATCTATATTGTGGACTACATGGGGCAGAAGCGGTATTTCATCAAGCAGGACGACGGAAAGGTGCTGGAGTGGCGGGACGGGAAGAAGCGGCTGCTCTACGATTTCGGGGCGCAGGTCGGGGCATCGTGGAAGATCGAGCCGCTGGGGGACGGGTCCGAAATCCTGGACGGGACGGTCGTGACCGTGGCCAGCGTCACCGAGGGGGTGTCCACGCCCTACGGGGACTTCAAGGGGTGCGTCCACCTGAGCATGCGCCCGAGGGACGGCCTGGCGGACGCGGGGTTCACGGACATGTGGTTCGCGCCGGGCGTGGGGCTGGTGAAGTGGTCCGAAATCTGGATCGGGGGCGTCCGGAGCTATGCGCTGACGGGGTTTTCCGTCCGGATGGAGACGGCCCGGCTGAAGGTGGAGCTGACGACGGACCGGCAGGCCTATGCGCCGGGGGACTCGGTCCTCATCCGCTATCGCCTGACGAACGTGACCCATGAGCCTCTGAAGCTGATGTTCCGGTCGGGGCAGCGGTATGACTTCATCCTGGAGGGGGCGCGGGGGAAGGTCTGGCAGTGGTCGGACGGGCGCTCCTTCACGATGGCTTTGGGGGCGCAGGACCTCGCGCCGGGCGATTCGGTCGTGGTCCGGGAGGCGTTTGTAGCGCCGAAGGGGGACGCTGAGATCGGGGAGTCCTACGTGCTGACGGGGTTCATGGCGGTGACGCCGGACGAGCCGGGGGCCGTGGCGAGGGAGGAGACCGTGGCGAGGACGAAATTCACGGTCGGTCGGTCGGGTGGGGACTCGACGGCGGCGCGGCTGACGGGGAGGGTGCTGGAGGACGACGAGATGATGATGCGGCCCATGGTGGTCCCCATCGAGGGGGCGCGGGTGATCCTGACGGCCGCAGGGGACTACAGCGCGAGGCCGGTATCGGGCGTGACGACCTGGACGGACCGCTATGGTCAGTTTGCGTTCAGCCGGATGAAGCCGGACGTCTACGTCCTGACCGTGAGCAAGCCGGGTTATGTCACGGCCACGATGAAGGTGGACATGGCGAAGCCGGGTGAATATCGCGTGGACGTGAGCCTGAAGCGGGAGATGCGCCAGGAGGAGGCATTCCCGAACGCCAATGTCTGGGCGCACGAACGGACGCTCGCGGAGCTGGCCACGGACCGGGAGGGCTACGCGCCGGGGGACTCGGTGCTCATCCGCTACCGGCTGATCAACACGTCGAAGGACACGCTCAGGCTGGTGTCCGGGGGCCAGCGCTACGACTTCATCCTGGAGGGGCCGAAGGGGAAGGTCTGGCAGTGGTCGGACGGGCGCTCCTTCACGATGGCTTTGGGGGCGCAGGACCTCGCGCCGGGCGATTCGGTCGTGGTCCGGGAGGCGTTTGTAGCGCCGAAGGGGGACGCTGAGATCGGGGAGTCCTACGTGCTGACGGGGTTCATGGCGGTGACGCCGGACGAGCCGGGGGCCGTGGCGAGGGAGGAGACGGAGGCCAGGGTGAAGTTCACGGTCGGGCGGACGGGGGGCGTGCGCCCGCCGGAACCGACAATCGCGCATCCGCCGGACTACTTCCCGCTGGCGATCGGGATGACGTGGGCCTACGGAGACAGCTTCCACGTGGTCCGCGTGGCCGGGGTGATGGAGTCCCAGCCGCCGATCTATATTATGGACTACATGGGCCAGAAGCGGCACTTCATCAAGCAGGACGATGGGAAGGTGCTGGAGTGGCGGGACGGGAAGAAGCGTTTGCTTTATGACTTCGGCGCGAAGGTCGGGGCGACGTGGAAGATCGAGCCGCTGGGGGACGGGTTTGAAATCTTAGACGGGACGGTCGTGACCGTGGCGGATACGGCGGAGGTGGTGACGACGCCCTATGGGGCCTTCAAAGGGTGCGTCCACCTGGGGATGCGCCCCCGGGATGGCCTGGCGGACGCGGGTTTCACGGACATGTGGTTCGCGCCGGGCGTGGGGCTGGTGAAGTGGTCGGAGGTCTGGATCGGTGGGGTACGGAGCTTTGCGCTGACGAGGTTTTCAACGCGGGCGAGCGAAGTCAAGGACCCGCCGGATTCGTCCTCCGGGTCGCAGACGGCCCTGATCAAAGGGGACTTCGACCGGGATGGCCGGGTGGGCTTTGCGGACTTCTTCATGTTCGCCGACGCCTTCGGCAAGCGATCCGGCGCGCCGGGGTTTGAGCCAGCGTTCGACCTGGACAGCGACGGGAGCGTAGGGTTCTCGGATTTCTTCCTCTTTGTGGATGCGTTCGGAAAGAGGTCGCTATGAGAACGGCTGCGGTTCTGTAAGGAGATGAACAGATTCAGGATTTATGAAAAAGGCCCTGAAGGTGATCTTCGGGGTCTTTTTTTTGAAGATGCGGCGGCATCAACGATGCCGCCCTACAAAGAATCTGTCGAACAAGGTAGCGCCATCCTGGCTACAACGTCAAATCACCCAATTCTCCCTGCCAGGGCCAATCTTCAGGGTTTTGCACCAGACCTGCCCGCACCGGATTCTGCCACACGTAAAACCACTTCTCGACATAGCTTTTGTAAGAACGCAGGACGTGGTCGAAGAATTCGGCCTGCCATTCCATGCCTTCCACGCCGCCTTCACGGGCGATCCGCTTGCTGGTCCATTCTTTCCACCTTTGCATGAAATCAGATAAAGATTTGGCCGCTTGATCCGCGCGACAGAAGAAGTGGACGTGATCCGGCATAACCACGTAGCGGCCCACTGCCCAGCCGTGGCGAGAATGGGCCATTCTCCATTCGTCGATCAGGATCGGCGCAACGGTCTCTTGATCGAGCAGGCAGATGCGGGTGCGGGTACAGGTGGTGATGTAAAAAATGGGGCGTTCGATCCAGACGTGAGTCAAACGGCTCAGATGTTTGCGTTGGGACATGGTTTATCTCAAATGCGGCGGCATCCCCGATGCCGCCCTACAAGAAATCCATTGAACAGGGCGGTTTTGTAGCCGGGACCGGTGGTCCCGGAAGATGTCATTCCACCGCGCAGGTCTCGATGCCGGTGACGAATCTCATGTGGCCATCCCACATGGGCAGGACCCAGGTGGTCTCGTCCCCGGCAACGTGAGAGGAGATCTCCGGCAGGGCGTCGAGGCCCTGGCCCGGCCCCAGGGGGACCAGGGCCACGGTGATGCCGACGGGCAGGCGGACCGATCCGACGTAGGTCACCGCCGGGGCCGGGATGAGTTTGTGACCGCCGCGCCCGGTCCAGCCCCGGCCGTGGATCTGGTCGTGGTTGTCCTCGGTGGACAGGATCGTCGTGGGGGTCCCGTTGGGCCAGTACGTCGTGTGCGGGTCCCGGTCGCCCACGGTCAACTGCGGGGCGAGGCCGCCGGAGAGGGGGAGCAGGACGAGACGCGCGCCGTTGGAGGCGGCGGCCATCGTCATGTTGTCCTGGAAGGTGACCTGGAGGTCGGCCTCGAACTGGAAGTTCTGCTCCACCTGCGCGACCGGCTGGTCTCCTGTCAGCACGTCCTGGAGCAGCCAGTAGGATTTGTCCACGAAGAGGATGCGGCGCTCCCAGCGGACAGGCCTGAGGGGCGCGAAGGCGTAGCTGCCGACGAAGAGGGTGTAGCCGTCCCCGGTCTCCCAGCGGTTGCGCAGCGGCTCCTTCACCTCCCTGTCGCCGTTGGGGGCGCGGTTGTGGCTCATGAACTCGTCCACGCCGTCTACGGTGATCGTGTTGTGCAGGAAGCCGGAGGGCTGGCGACCGACGAAGGCGTCCGGCTCGTTGGAGGCGTAGCGGGTGCTGGAGGGGTCTATGATGAACTTCGCGCCGCAGGCGGTGAGGACGAAGCTGAGTCTGTCGCCGTGCTGGTGGGTGGTGCCCCAGGGGCCGGCGTCAACGGCCATGTAGCGGGCGTTCGGCGCCCAGCCGCTGCGCATCGTGTAGTAGCCGCACCACTGCGCCTGGCCCCTGACGGGCCACTCCGTGAAGGGGGGCAGGGGACCGTCACAGGTCTGCTTTCGGACGGTCTCGGTCCAGGGGAGGTCGAGCCAGCGCGGGAGGGGCGGTTCGATGTAGCTCCCCACCTGATGGGCGTAGAGGTCGCCGAAGGAGGGGAGCCACCAGGTCGGGTCGGATAGCGCGACTAAGCAGGTGACCATCTCCCTCACCTTGCCCCGGACGGCCTGGATGGCCTCCTCGTCGCGCAGGGCGTAGGCCATGCCCTGCTGGAACTGGGAGACGGAGGCGGAGTAGGCGGTGGTCAGCTCGATGCACATGCCGTCGGGATAGAACGCCTCGTTGATGTACTGGGCGGCCAGCCCGGCGTTGTAGGCGCGCCAGGCGGGGGTCCTCTCCACGTCGTCGAGGACGGTCAGCGCCTGGGCCATCGAGTAGATCATGGCGCAGCCGCCGTTGTGCCGGGCGTCCACCTGGGACTTGATCTCGAAGCGGAGGTAGGCGACCTCCTGGACCATCCGCTCCAGGATGCGCAGGAGTTCTTCGTCGGCGACCTGCGGATAGCGGCGGAGGAGGTTGATCGTCTCCGACAGCTCGGTGAGACGCTCGGGAATCATGCACCAGTACCAGGGCTTGGCCACGGTCGTGTGGTTGACCCAGCCCTCCCGGACGGTGTGGCCGGCGAAGTCCTGAATGGGATAGGCGTCCATGTAGCTCAGGATGTGGTCCACGGTCCAGCGGATGTACTTTGCGTCGCCGGTGTGGAAGATGGCCTCCCGGAGCGTGCCCAGGACGGGGAAGCGCGTGAGGCAGGAGAGGGGGGAGCCGTACCAGTCCAGGCCGGTGGGAGGGACCTCGTGGACGCTGTAGCCGTCCCACATGTGCCCGGCGAGCAGGCCGTCCGCGCGGGACGTGTCCAGATGGGGGTTCCGGGTCAGGGCGGACCAGTCCGTCAGCAGCGGGGATGCCAACGGATGGGCGCGGAAGCGGGCGGCGTAGGCCCTGCCCGCCGCCTCGACGTCCCCTCTTTCAAGGGCGGCCCTGACGGCTGTCAGCTCGGGCCGGGTCAGGTCCAGGCCGCGCAGAAACGCCTCGCGGCCGGGAAGCACAAACTCCTCCGCTGAAATCGTCGCGCCGGGCGCGGTCATGAAGGTCTCCTTTCCTCTTTAAGGTCAATCTTGTTTACAGCCCTGCAACTGAACGCGATGAATAGCAAAATTCAGGCTGAGATTCAAGTCAAATATTCAGTGCAACCGGATGAAGCGCGTCATTCTCCTTGCAGGCGCAAGGCGGCCCTTGTTTTTTGCCTGAAGGCGTGTTATCTTTCGGCAGCACAGCGCTCTAATCTCTGGAGACAAGATGAACGATCACCGGATGCCGTCCTCCGTCTGGCCTGTCCACGCGCCTGAGCACGCGCAGGCCGTCCTGCTGGCCCTGTCCTCCGCCGGGCTGGGGGGCCATTTCTCCGTGGGGGGCGGCCTCGGCCTGCTGCACTATCTGGACTATCGGCCTACTCACGACGTGGATGCCTGGTGGGTCTCGTCGGCCACGTCGGAGGATCAGCGCCGGGTCATCGAAGCGGTTGAAGAGGCCCTCCGGCCTCTGGGGCAGGTCCGGCAACGCGCCTGGGGGGATGTGATCAGCGTGGAACTGCTCCGCGAAGACAGGGTCGTCTTCAGCTTTCAGGTCGCCCGACGCTCCGCGCAACTCTCGCCTCCCACGCGAGCGCCGTGGGGAGATGTCCTGCTGGACAGCTTTCCGGACCTGGTCGCCGGCAAAATGGTGGCCCTGGTGGAGCGCGGCGCGCCGCGAGACTTTCGTGACGTTTACGCCCTGTGTCAGGCGGGACTGACGACGCCCCGGGAGTGCTGGGGGCTCTGGGAGCGCCGTCAGGAGCTCACAGGCAGCGACACCGATAGAGGGCGGGCGAGGCTGGCCGTGGAGACGCATCTGGCGCGCATCGCCCAGCACCGGCCCCTGGACAGGATCGCCGACCCCGAAAGGCGGGAGGAGGCAGGGCGGGTGCGCCGCTGGTTTGCGGAGGAGTTTCTGAATGCCCTCACCGAATGACTGGCTGGACGGGGCGCTCTACCCGGATGTGGCGCCTCCCCTGTCGCTGGACAGCCTGGCGGCGCGGGTGGACTTCGTGGCCCGCCTGTGCGCGGCGTGGGACTTTGGCGTGCTGCCTGCCCCTCAGACTGTCGCTGAGGTCCGGCAGGGCGAATGGCGCGAGGCCGTGGACGCCTGCCGGCTGCTCACCTCCCCGGCGTATCACCTGCTGCGGGCCTGGCACAACCTGCCCTCCCTCCCCTACCTCGGCGCTCAGATGGCCTACATCCGGGACGATCCCAATCTGGACTACGTGTAAAGAGTCATGTTCTGCAAGTCATGGCAGGGCCGGCCCGAAAGGTCGGCCCTTGTTTTTTGTCCGGCAGGATGTTATCTTCTGACGCATAGACGAAACGGTCCTGGAAACATCTCGCAAGGAGGTTCCCGTCATGAGCCTCAAAACTATGCTGACTGCCGATGACCTGTTTCTGATGGAAGAAAATGGTCCGTGCGAACTGGTCAGGGGGGAGGTGATCCGAATGAGCCCAGCGGGAGGTCTTCACGGCAAACTCACGATTCGTATAGGGGCCTTGCTGGATGCCTACGTGCGACCTAGACACCTTGGCGTGGTCTGCGGCGCGGAGACGGGGTTCATCCTGGAGCGGGACCCCGACACGGTGCGCGGCCCGGACGTTTCGTTTGTGAGCCGGGACCGGATTCCGCCCGAAGGGGAGCCGGAGGGCTACTGGCCCTTTGCGCCGGACCTGGCCGTGGAGGTCATCTCCCCGAATGATCTCTACCGGGAGATCGAGCAGAAGGTGGAGGACTATCTGAGGGCAGGCGTCCGGCTGGTCTGGATCGTCAACCCCGGCACGCGGACGATCACGACCTATCGCCCTTCTTCCGAGGCGCACATCCTCCGCATCGGCGATACGCTCACCGGCGCAGACGTGATCCCCGGTTTCGACGTATCCGTGTCCGAGGTATTTGAGTGAAAACGATCTGCCTCCTTCTCGTTACCCTCTTTATTCTCCCTCACCTTTCCCTCGCCGACGAAGCCTCAGACCTCAACGCCCCCCGGCTCATCTCCTCCGACGCCAGCGGCATCGTGGTGGAGGTCGGGGTCCAGACGTACTCCCTCTCCGAGGTCCAGGTCCAGGGCCAGGCCTTCCGCCGGATGACCGTGCCCGGCTATGTGACGACCGTGGCGCCGGGGCGGCCGGCCGTGCCGGTGACGAGCGCCCTGCTGGGCGTGCCGGAGAATGTGGACCTGTCGGTCGCGGTCCTGGAGGAGGAGGGGGAGACGCTGACGGGCGTGCGGCTCGCGCCGTTCAGCGACCCGGGGCTTCGACCAGGAATACCGGAGGTCGATGAGAGGGCCTATCAGAGCGATATGCCCTATCCATCCGTTGCAGCGGAGATCGCGTCCGTCGCCTACCTCCGGCATCAACGGGTCGCTGTCCTGGCCCTGCGGCCCGTGCGCTACAACGCGGGCCGGGGGGAGCTGCGGGTCGCCTCGCGGCTGCGCGTGGCCGTGCGGTTCCTCCCGCGAGGGGCTCCCAAACCGGTGCGTCTCCCGGACCCGGAGGGGGACCGGGCGTTCGAGCCTGTGTACCGGGCCGCGCTGCTCAACGCCGACTCCGCGCGGCCCTGGAGGGTCGTGGGGCCGCCTGCGCGCGCCGGGCTGGGCAAGGTGGACCTGCGCGGGACCTGGTATCGGCCTGCCTGGACCTATTATCGGTTCCCCATCCAGGAGGACGGGGTCTACCGGATGGACCTGGGCTGGTTCGCAGCGGCGGGCCTGGACACGGCCCGGCTGGACCTGACGCGACTCAAGCTGTATCTGGACGGGGAGGAGGTCCCGCTCCGGGTCTCGGACGGGGGGGACAGCAGGCTGAACGCGGGGGACTACGTGGAGTTCTACGGGCGCTACCGGCGGGCCGAGGGCCGGGACTTCGAGAACTCCCTGGGGCGGGAGAACGTGTTCTACCTGACCCAGGACGGGGAGGCCGGGAAGCGGGTGGTTGACGTAGACGCGACACCGAGGAACGGATACGCGGCGGCGACCTCCTACCGGGCGGCGTTCCACGTGGAGCGGGACAGCCTGTATGACCCTCTGGGGTTTGCGCCGGACAACCTGCGGGACCAC
The DNA here is from genome assembly GCA_964428665.1 of uncultured Gemmatimonas sp. Classification (GTDB taxonomy): domain Bacteria; phylum Latescibacterota; class UBA2968; order SICM01; family SICM01; genus SICM01. The sequence continues at coordinate 14,919 of CAYRZX010000024.1, read as the reverse complement.
TGGTACTGGGCGCGCATCGACGGGCCGGCCTCCAGGTCCTTCGACTTCGCGATGGACGGGATGGACCGGGCCTCCCTCCGGCCCGTGGCCCTCAGGGTGACGCTGCACGGGCTGAGCGACCTGACAAACGTGGACCCGGACCACCGGGCGCTGTTGCGACTGAACGGCGCGACCTCCCTCGGGGAGGCGATCTGGGAGGGACAGACGGAGTATGTCGTGAACCGGGAGATGCCGCTCTCGGCCTTTCGGGAGGGGATCAATGCCCTGAGCGTGGAGGTTCCGAGCGAGACCGCGCCGGGGGCAAAGGACCTGATTCTGGACCTGGTGCTGTTCAACTCCCTCGACGTGACCTACGACCGGCTGTTTCGGGCCGTGGACGAGGGCCTGACGTTCGATCTGGAGAATTTTGCGGAGGGACGGCGCATCAGCGTCTCCGGGCTGAAGGGGCCGGAGGTCGTGGTCTACGACGTGGCGCGGGGCGCGCGGCTTGCGGGCGTGGAGGTCCGGGCCGAGGGGGAGGGCGTCCGCGCCACGTTCGAGGTGGGGGCGAACCGGGCCGGGCGCTACGTGGTCGCCGGGGCCAACCAGATTCGGAGGCCGGGGCCGGCCCGACGCCGGGTGGGGATGGACCTGCGGGGGGACCGGACAGGGGCGGATTACTTGATCCTGACGCACGGGGACTTCCGGGATGCGCTCATCCCGCTCGTGCAGCGCCGGCAGGCGTCCGGGCTGAGCGTGAAGGTGGTGGACGTGGAGGACGTGTATGAGGCGTTCGGGTTCGGGCAGTTCGAGCCGGAGGCCGTCCGCGCGTACCTGCGTCACCTCATGACGGCCTGGTCCCGCCCGCCCGCGTATCTCCTGCTCGTGGGCCGGGAGACCTATGACTACCGGGACATTCTCAGGACGGGGCGCAAATCCTACGTCCCGGCGCTCTACTTCCAGTCCCGCCAGCGGGGCAATGCCCCCACGGATTTTCTCTACGCGGCGGTCGTGGGGGACGATCTCTTCCCGGACCTGTCCGTGGGCCGGCTGTCGGTCTCGACGCCGGAGGAGGCCGCGACGGCGGTCCGCAAGGTCGTGGCCTACGATGCGCCCCCGGCCGGGCGCTGGCGCGACCGGGGGCTGTTCCTGGCCAATCGCGAGGATTTTCTGAGGGGGCCGAACGACCACCTCATCCAGACCTACTCGGGGCCGTTCGGGCTGGAGGCAATCCGGCTCTACAGCGACGACCGGGTCCCGGAGCCGAACGAGAACACGCGGCGGTTCATCGAGCTGATGAACGACGGGAATGTCCTGGTCAACTTCTCCGGGCACGGGTCCATCGCGTCGATGGCCTACTTCTTCCGGGGGACGTCGCAGCAGGAGACCTACACCTACATCACAAGGGTGGTCAACGGGGAGCGGCTCCCGTTCTTCATCGCCATGTCCTGCCTCAACGGGATGTACGCCGAGCCCACCATGACGAGCCTGGCCGAGGAGATGGTCAACAAGCCGGACGGCGGGGCCGTCGCCTACGTGTCGGCGTCCGCGCTGGGGTTCGTGTTCTCCGACTCCCTGCTGAACGACCGGATGTTCCTGCACGCGTTCCGGCGGGGGGAGCGGGGGTTCGGGCGTCTCCTGGACCTGGCCAAGATCGACATGATCAAAGAGTTCCCCGCCGTCGACTACGCCGCGATGACGATGAACCTGATCGGGGACCCGGCGCAGCGCCTGGCCCTGCTGGACAGGCCCGATTACGCGGCCTTCGCGGACAGCGTGTTCGCGGGGGACGCGCCCATCGCCCAGGCGACGCTGCTGGAGGGGGACTCGGCGCGGGTCGTGGCCCGTCTCCTGAATCTGGGCGTCCTCTCTCAGACGAGTGTGCGCGCGACGCTGCTCGACCGGTGGCAGGGGCGCGTGGACACCCTCTTCTCCGGGATGCTCCCCCCGTTCGGGCAGACGGACAGCCTCGCGGTGGTCTGGCCGCTCACGGGCCGGGCCGGCCCTCATCAGCTCAGCCTGACGCTGGACGCCGGAGCCGCGGAGGAGCTGGACCGGACCAACAACGCGCTGTCCATCCCGCTGACGGTCTACCCCTCCCAGGTCCCTGTCCCGCTGGGGCCGCTGGACGATCAGCGGCTGGCGTCGCCGGACGTGACGCTGTCGGTCCTGAACGCGACCTCCGGGGGCCTGCGCTACGCCTTCGAGGTCTCTCCATCGTTGTCGTTCGACGGGCCGGGGGTGCGGCGGTCCGGCCCCCTGCCGGAGGAGGCGCGGATCACGACGTGGACGGCCACGGGGTTGAGCCCCGGTGTCTACTTCTGGCGCGCGCAGGCGGTGGAGGCGGTTGCGCCGGGGCGGTGGTCCGGGGTCCGGGCCTTCTTGGTCGATCCGTCGGCGGGGCGCGAGACGTGGCGTCAGGGCGCGGCGGCGCAGCTGAGTCGCAACCGGCTGGACGGCGTGACGCTGAGCGACGGGGCGCTCACCCGGCTGCGCAGGCCCCGGCCGGCCCGCCTCGACTCCACGGGGCGGGAGGCCCTCGTGCGCACCGAGGGGACCTCCGGCGCGGGGGTGCTCTGCACGGACGGGAAGTATCTCTACGTCAAGCGGTGGTACGGCGGGACGTCCACGATCTATCCGGGGACGGACGTGTTCCGCCGGGTCGGGACGGGGTTGGAGGGGACCGTGGCCGGGAGGGACTACGGGGCGTTTCCGGGCGCGTCGGCGCCGGGGGTCTCCGCGACGTATCACAGCGACGGGTTCATTTACAACGATGTGGGGAAGGCCCACGAGCTGGAGCGAATCGACCCGAACACGGGCAGGTCCGACCGGGTCCGCATCCCGGCGGGCCTGCTGGAGCAGGAGAGCGGGCTGGTGGCCGACGGGCAGTTCCTGATCGCGTCCGACGGGCGATATATCTACAACCTGGCCTCCGGGGTGGACGGGGTCCGCCGCGCGGCGTGGAAGGCGCGGGTCTTCGACCCGGCGCAGGGGTGGGCCGTGGCGCGGGAGTTCGTCATTCCGCCCACGTCCAACGGGTTCACCTACCTGACCACCGACGGCCTGATTGCGGACGGGGACTATCTCTACCTGGTGGAGTTCACGACCAGCGGGCGGGGGCGCGTGCGCGTGGTGAGCGCGCAGGACGGGGCGTTCGTGGAGGAGCGGCTCAGCGACCAGCCGGAGACGGGCATCATCACCGGGCAGTACGACTGGAGGAACAACAGGGTCTGGCTCGGAAAGCTCCTGGGGCCGCTTGCCGTGCGGTATGCGGGGAAGTCCATCCCGCCGGTCGGGACGGCGGAGACGGCTGACATCGGGCCGGCGGCCCGGTGGGGGACGCTGTCGGTCACAATTGTGGACCCCCCTTCGGGGCCGACGCCGGGGGCCTCGGTGGAGATCGGCGTCCTCGGCCAGCGCATCCCGTCCGGGCCGTTCGAGCCGATCCCGAACTTCAGCGCCCTCCCGGCCTCTCCAGGCATCGACCTGAGCCCGATCGACGCGGCGACCTACCGGCGCATCCGGCTCGTGGCCCGGTTCAGGGCCGGGGGCCTCCAGCCGTCCCCCGGCCTGAGGGCGTGGGGCCTGGACTACACCCCCCTGCCGACGGTCACGCTGTCGAACCTGGGCGCGGACCGGACGGAGGTGAAAGAGCTGGAGCCGATCCGCCTGTCCGCGCAGGTCCTGAACCTGGGGCCTACGGAGGACCTGTCCGGGGCCGTGGTGGCGTTCTACGCCGGGTCCCCCTACGCGGGAGGGCGGCTGATCGGGCGGGCCGCGATCCCATCCGTGCGCGTGGGGGAGACGGTCGTGGCGTCGCTGACGTGGGACACGAAGCGGTTCGGGGGGATGCACAGGGTCCACGCCCGCGCGGAGGCCGCGGGGACGTTCGCGGACCTGGGGGCCGAGGCCGCGGTCTCGCCGTCCTCCATCACCGTGGTCGGGAGCGGGGACGTGACCCCGCCCCGTGTGGAGGTCCGGTCGCTGGACGCATCGGGGACGGTCCGACCGGACGACTTCCTGCCGTCCAGGCCCCGCTTCGAGGTGACGGTCTCCGACCCCGGCGGCGTGGACCGGGCGTCCGTGCGCATCCGGGCCGATGAGAAAGATATCCCGCTGGCGTCGCCGGAGGTGACGGGCCTGACCGAGACGGCCACAGAGGTCCGTTTCACGTTCACGCCGACCCTGGCAGACGGACGGCACACAATTCGCGTCGAGGCGAAGGACCGGTTCGACAACGGGCCGGCGTCCGCGTCCGTGGCCTTCGTGGTGACGTCGGACCTGAGGATCGCCTCTCCCCTCGTCTTCCCCAACCCCGTGACGCGGGACGCCCACTTCACCTACCTGCTCTCGCAGCCCGCCCGCGTCTCCATCCGGGTCTACTCCGTCGCCGGGCACCTGGTCCGGCGGATTGAGGACGCGCCCGGCGCGCCGGGTTACAACCAGGTCCAATGGGACGGGCTGGACCAGGACGGCGCCCCGCTGGGCAACGGGGCCTACCTCTACGTCATCTCCGCCCGGGGCGCGGACCAGACCGCCACGGCGCGGGAGCGGCTGATCGTGCTGCGGCGATAGGTCGCCCCTACAGCTTCAAGAACCGCTGCGCGTTCCTGTGGCTGATCAGGTCCCACGTGTCCTTCGCCAGGTCCAGGCTGGCGAACAGGTCGAACTGCGGGACCTCCTGGCCCGGCATCAGGTAGTCGGTCGCGAAGAAGAGTTTTTCCCGATGGCGCTCCAGGAACTGCCTGCCGTGCGGGATGTCCCGCGCGATGGCGTTGTGGCCGGAGCCTGCGGACAGGTCCGCATACATGTTCGGGTAGTGTGAGAGGAGCCGGTCTGCGGCCCCGCCCGGCGCGACCGGCGTTTTGGGATAGGCGTTCATCTGGTCGTCCGTCATGTCCGCGGAGATGGAGGCCCACCAGCCGTTGGCGTGCCCGACAAAGTTCACGTTGGGATAGGTCCGGAGCATGCGCTCCAGGCCGGGCAGCCCCGCCCGGTCCGTGCAGCGGAGGCCGTCCATGTGGAACAGGACGCAGAGCCGCAACTCGTCGCAGATCTCGTAGAGGACCTGCAGGCGCGGGTCGTCGATCGGAAGCCCCACCTTCACCTCCCCGAACCCCTTCGCCCCCCGGTCCACGTAGCGCTGAATCACCTCCTTGATCCCTGCCTTCCCACCCTGGAAGGCCATGCGGGGGTCCACGCTGCAGAACGGGATGAACCGGCCCGGATGCGCCTTCGCCAGGGCGAGCATGTCCCGCGTCAGGATGTAGAAGCTCGCGGACTCCGGGGACTCCAGCGGGAGCAGCACGGACTTCTCGATCCCGTGTTCATCCATCCACCGCAGCATCCCCTCCGGCTTCAACTCATCGTACCTGTTCCAGACCTGCCCCACGTGCGTGTGGAAATCGATCAGCATAGGTGTCCTTTCGCAGAAATCAGTCTGTGAAGGTCATCTTCAGGTTCAGCCCCCACCCGTCCTCCTCCTGCACAAAATAGCGCTCGTCCCGCATCCCGTCCATCAGGTCGGGCCTGGCGGAGAGCGTCTCCATCGCCGAGTAGACCTCTAAGTCTGAGGTGGCGGCCCGGACCTCCCGCGAGAGGCACTCGCGGAACACGAGGGCGTCGCTGGCGTGGGCGGCCAGGTCGAGCGTCTGGTGGACCTTTTCCCACGTGTCGAGCCGGAGGAGGGCGCGGTAGTCCGGGCGAAGGGCGCGGGCCTCCCCGGCCCGGCGGAAGACGAAGATGCGCGGGTGGTCGAACTGCCGACAGGTCACATCCGAGGCCGTGTCGTCAAAGGAGACGCCGAAAGCCTGCGGGACGCGCACGAACGCCCGGTCGAGCGTGAAACCCAGGTCGCCATTGAATAGGGCGTCGTAGTACTGCGTGGCGAAAGGGTATCGCCCCCTGGAGGCGAGCCGGTCGTCGGCCAGGACGAGCCAGTCCGCGCCCTTCAGGTAGGTCGCGCAGGCGGCGGAGAGATAGAAACGGTTCTCGATCAGATCGGCGCTCTTCGAGAAGCGATAGAGGAGGTCGATGTCGAGGGTCCGGTAGGCGCGGCTCCCCTCCGGGAGGAGATTGCGCAGGCCGTTGTGCCCCCGCTCGCAGACGATGACGGCGCCGGGGGCAGCGCGTTCGGACAGGTGGCGGGCCGCCTCCACGCGCACGTCCGGGGCGCGATAGATCGACGCGAAGGCCAAAGCGTAGGCCGTCGTGTGGAGCACGACGACCCCCGCAAGCGCAACCGCGGGGACGCGCACCGCCCGGCGCGCGTGGTCCGACAGGTCGGTCAGAAAGCGGGCGGCCAGCAGGCACGCGAAGGGCATCCAGACCACGAAGTAGCGGATGTACTTCGTCTGAAACTGCCCGACGGTCAGGAAGTAAGGGAGGACGAAGGAGAGCAGCAGGATGTCCTCTCTCCGGCGACGGTGGATCGCCCAGGCGCAGCCCAGGAGCGCGGCGACCTCCAGCGGGACGCCCATCGCGGCGGGGAAGAGGTTGAAGACCTGATAGAGATAGGCCGGGGTCCCGATGAAATGGTAAGAGCCTCGCATCATCGCCTCGCCCACGTTGAGCAGGGCGCTGTGCGTGACGCTCCCGAAGTACGGGGGGAAGAAGTAGTCGCGGAAGCGGAGGACGGAGGAGGGGACGAGCAGGGCAAAGGTCGCGACGAACGCGCCGAGGGCGAGGAGGAGGGGGCGGATAAACAGACCTAACCCCCTAACCCCCTTCCCCGGAGGGGAAGGGGGAACAGGCTTTTCTTTCCCCCTCTCCCTGTGGGGGAGGGGGAGTGAGGGGGAGGGGTCTGCCTTTCTCATCGCCCCCAGGAGGCACGCCACGGCCAGCGGCAGGAGGGCCACGGCGGCGTTCAGTTTCGTGGCCACGGCCAGGCCCACGGCCACGCCAGACAGGATGCAGGGAGAAACCCCTCTCTCCGCATCCGCGAGGCGCAGAAAAAACAGAAACGCCAGGGCGACGAAGAACCCCATCAGCGCGTCCACCGTGGCGAAGTGGGACGACTGGATGTGCAGGACCGTGACGGCCAGGAACAGCGCGGCCAGCAGGCCGGCCCGGCGGCCGTAGCAGCGCGCTCCTATCCGGTAGATCAGATAAACCGTGGCGCTCCCGGCGAGGGCGGACAGAAAGCGGCCCGTCAGGCGGGTGAGGTCCGCGTCGTGCGCGCTCTGGAGGTGAAAGGGGGAGAACCCGGCGAAGGGCGCGACCGCCTCCCCCGCGATCCACCAGAGGTACATAAAGGCCGGGCCGTAGACCGAGTAGAGGTAGGTCTTCCCCTCGTGGACGATGTGAGGGTGGATGGACTCCCGCAGGCTGGCCGAGGCGCGGGTCAGGGCGTCGGCGTCGGGGTGGAAGGAGGCGTCCTGGACCGACAGCCTGCGGCCGTCCACCTGATAGCCCTTCAGCGAGGCGATGCCCCAGCCCAGGCCGGTGAATCGGAGCGCCGCGCCCAACACCAGGATCAGCAGGAGGGGCAACGATCCGCGCACGATACCTCTCACCCGATCATCTTCCCCATAAGAAAACGATGAAGTAGGAGCGATGAACGATGAACTACAAAACCGACCACCTTTTGCCTTTCGTTCATCGTTCATCGTTCATCGTTCATCATTTTATTCGATCATTTCCTCCACCTGAGACGCGATGGCGTCCTCCACGTCCGCCGTGAAGGGGGCGGGCTGGACGTAGTAGAAGTGCGACCCGTTCACCTCGTAGCCCCCCTCCGGGTGCATCTTACGGGACGGGACGTAGGCCACGATGCCGTTGGAGTAGGCCGCCACGGCCACGCGCCGATCCGGGAACCGGCGCTTGATGCGGAGGCCGATGTCGGTCACCACCTCGCCGGCCAGAAAGACCGCCTGGACCGCGCCGTTGAACGCGAGCGTCTGGACCTCGAACGGCACGTAGCGAGGGAGGGGGGCGCAGTCCATCGCCGCGAGCATCCGTCCGGCCCACTGGCGGATCAGGGCGTTGCGGTCCTCCGCCGCGATGCGCGCGTAGTCGGCCCGCGAGGGGTGGGGCTCCAGGGGCAGGGGGACGTGAGCGGTCTTCAGGGCGATGCGCTCCACGGGCACTGGCTCGGCGCGCGTGCGCGCCTCAAGCGCCACGTCCGCCAGGGCGCGGCCCTCGGCCTCGATCTCCGCGATCTCGCCCTCCCGGAAATTCCCGTCCGGGCCGGAGAAGTGAGGCCGGGTGTCCCCCCCGCACCCCATCGCGTAGAGGGCGTTTCCGCCGGCCTTCGCCTCGATCCGGTCCACCAGGAACGCAGGGAAGTCTCCGCCCATCAGGTACTGGCCCCGCGAGGTGGGGTGGCAGGCGTAGATCGTGAAGCTGGCCGCGACCTCCCCGTCCGCAGTGAACCAGAAGGTGTCCAGGTCCCTATCCATAGGCCCGTCGGGGTTGGGACCGCGCCTCCCTCCCGGCAGGCGGCGGTTCACGCCGAACAGGCCCCGCCCCCGCGAGAGGGAGAGGGAGACCTCGCGGGGCCTCTGCGACGCGGCCTCCGCGGCCACGGCGACGACCTTCCGCTCAAAGGCCGCCTGCACGTCCGGCTCCAGGTCGCCGGGCATGACCGTGTCCCGGATGCGGGGGGCGCAGTGGGTGTGGGTGGCCGTCAGGACCACGTGGTCCGAAGGGATGCCGGTCGCGCCGGAGATGGCGTCCTTCACCCGCGCGGACTGCCCCCGGTCGAATCCCAGCGCCTCCGCCGTGATCAGGCAGGCCCGCGTCCTGCCGTCGTCCAGGATGAGCGCCTTCGCGTACAGGGGGTGATACGCCCCCTCCGAGCGCCTCGTCCGGTTCCCGAACCCGTCCAGCCAGACCGGTTTGTCAGGAGTGATGTCGATCCTGGCCGTACTGATTGAGAGCATGCTAATCCTTTCTTCAAAATTTTAAATTTTGATATTGACTTTTTAGTCAATATCAATAAATTTAGGACATGACAATCGGAGATTACATCAGGAATCTTCGGCTCACCCGGTCGCTGACGCTTAAAGCCGTCGCTGCCCGAATCGGAGTCGATAACGCCTACCTGTCAAGGGTTGAGTCCGGTAGGACAATGCCTTCGGACAGCCTGCTTAAAAGGCTGGCAGACTGTCTCGACGCCAGCGTCGAAGAGTTGCTGCTGCTGGCCGGGCGTCTCCCTCCTCGTTGGCATCAGACGATCTCTCGAAATCCCTCCCTGGCTGTGGAAAAAATTCAAAAAGCCCTTTCGGAAGGCGTCTCTGAGCCGAGAGCGCCCTATCACGTATTGTGTGCGCTCACAGCAGGAGAAAGGGCCATCGAAGACGGTTTTCCCTTTGAGCGTTTGGCATCCGTAGCGGAACTGGAAAGCTGGCGAAAAGAAGTCAACCGTCCGATCTATCACCTGCACAAGTGGTGGGCACAGCGTTTAGGCAGCGTCTTTCGCACCATTCTCATCGCCGCCTGCTCGCCGAAAGGGGCGGATGTTTTTAACCTCTTCTATCAACCCATCCGGCTCGATGGCGTTGTGGTTTTCGACCCTTTCATGGGGAGCGGCACCACGATTGGCGAAGCGCACAAAATGGGCGCACGTGCCATCGGAAGGGACATCAATCCTGTCGCCGCATTCATCGTACGAAATGCCCTAAGAAAGTGGTCCAAGAGACAGATACTCGAAACCTTCGATACCCTCCGGAGCGATGTAGCCGAGACGCTCCGGTCTTTCTACAGGGCTAAAGTTGACAAATCGAATAGCTGCGACGTGCTCTATTATTTTTGGGTCAAGATGGTTTCTTGCCCCTGTTGTGGAAAATCCGTCGATTTGTTCTCCAGCCGTATTTTCTCCAAACACGCCTATGCGTCACGATACCCCGACGCGCAATCGCTTTGTCCTGATTGTGGAGCCATTCATAAAGTTCGCTACGATACCGCACGCGCGCATTGTCCAGAATGCAACTCTCATTACAATCCGCAAGGGGGAGACGTCGAAGGGGCTTATGCGCACTGTCCGTCCTGCAAAGAACGGTTTGCGATAGCAAAGACCTGTAGAAATTCTGGACATCCCCCTGAACATCGGATGTACGCCAAAATGGTTCTTCTTCCTGACGGCTCCAAGAAATATATGGTCATTGACGATTTTGACAGAGCCTTGTACAACAAGGCGACAAGGGAACTAAAAAATCGTGGACCGTGCTACCCGGTTGTTCCTATCCTGGAAGGTTATAACACCAATCAGGCCATCAACTACGGCTATGCCCACTGGCATCAGATGTTCAATGACCGCCAGCTTCTCTGTCTGAGTATTCTGGCGGATCGGATCAGAGCCATAGAAACATCTGAAATACGAGAACTCTTTGCCTGTCTGTTCTCCGGTGTGCTAGAGTTCAACAACATGTTCGCCTCATTCAAAGGCGAAGGCACAGGGGCCGTCAGGCACATGTTTGCTCATCATATCCTGAAGCCAGAACGAACGCCCCTGGAGGCCAATATATGGGGAACGCCAAAAAGTTCTGGCGCATTCTCCACGCTCTTTGAGAGTCGCCTGCTTCGCGCCCTGGACTACCAAGAAAATCCGTTTGAACTGCAACCCTGTCCGGTCAACGGCAAACTCGAAGGCAAAAAAATCTATGGCTTAAGTTCCCCCATAGGGGAGGATATAGCGACTTCTTACGCTGAATTTGAAAGGAATGGAAACATCCTCTACATCTCTTGCGGCAATTCTTCAAAAACCGACCTGCCAGACGCCTGCGTTGACCTAATTGTAACCGATCCTCCGTTTTTCGACAATGTGCACTATTCCCAACTGGCCGATTTCTTTTATGTATGGCTGCGGCATATCCTGAGAACAAAGGAGTTTACCGCCACTTCCACCAGGTCTGAGGATGAAGTTCAACAGACCGATCCTGAAATCTTCAGAAAGAACCTGTCAGCGGTATTTGCCGAGTGCAGGCGTGTTTTGAAAGATGAGGGCCTTCTGATATTTACTTATCATCACTCCAGGCAAGAGGGATGGGGGGCTGTGTTAGGCGCTGTTCTCGATGCCGGCTTCATGATTTCCGCCGCGCAGCCCACTAAGGCTGAGATGTCGGTTGCTGCGCCCAAACAGCAGGCCAAACAACCCATCGACATAGATATTATTCTGGTATGCCGTAAGAGACCTGAGACCTTTAAGGCCAGGAGATGGACAGATGCAAAAATGAAAATCGCTGTGAGGAGGGCTAACGATCAGGTCAAACGATTCAACGCTGTGGGAAAGCAGATGAGTCGCAACGATGTCCAGGCCATATTGATGTCACAGGTGATCTGTCAGCTTTCAACGGCGTGCGCTGCTGAGAAAGTGGATCAGATTATCCAGAAAATCAGCAGTCACATAGAACAAACTATTGAGAGTATATATTCAACTCAGACGCTCACTGTGAAGGAGAAGGAAGAACAGTCTCAACTCATATTATTCTGAGTAACCGGGGCTTACAGAGTTCCTGTCGGAAGAACAAATTTGTATGCGGAACGCTTCTTGGCCGACCTGTGACGCGCTCTTGCGAACAATTCCAGCGCCAACGGCGCTAACACAGAGTTGGTTACGAAGTTCTTGTGACGGTAAATAAAAAATTCTCGTGTCGTTCCATCTCTCTTTCGTCTTAGTGCTCGATAGAGCAAACGCAGTTCAGGAAATATCCGGTGGAGGTCTCCTGCTTCGTGAATCAGTGGCACTTCACCTGCAAGTTGGTTGATCTTCGAGTCCAGAGGATTTGGGTACACGTACATCATTCTTCCTCGAACGCTTCCCTCACCATACGGGCCATGATCGTAGGTGGATTCGTTCAGGGTCTTGGACGTAAGATAGAGGTCAAAATCGTCGTTCAACAAATCACCGTCTGACAAGATGAACGTCAGGATATTACGTGATCGGCTTCGGATGCGGTGATCGAGCAGGACGAATATATAATAACCTGGAATATCCAATGGGGTGTCATCTGGACGGTAAACTCGAAATGTTCCGCAAGGCGCCGTGCTGTTGAAATCAATGGTCATGCCACGAGGGTCTCGCCCCTTCTCATCCGCGTTCAGTTTTTTTACCTCAAGTCCTACAAAAGGACTCTCAGGGACCATTGACGTTTGCAGCACGATATCAGGGTGCGTCAGTGGGCCTGAAGTGAAAACTTGTAACCCAGACAAATTCAGGCGTTTGATCGTATTTGCAAGCCAGTGGTCAAAAGGGTCGTCCTGAGTTGTGCGTTTTTCATCCAGGGTGATCGTCGGGTTCTTGACAGGTTTTCCGGCCTCGTCAACGAACACTTCTTCGCAGAGACGAACATAAAGGTGGGCGGCAGCATCCATGTGATGGTTCTCAAGGTTTCTTACGCTTTCGGATAGAGCTTGTGGTATATCTCTTATTCCTTCCTGAACAGCAGCATCGCAATCCTTCGCTGGCCCACGACGACCTCCGTCTTGGTCTTGATGTAGGAGGGCGTCTCGGTTAGCGCCAGCTCCCGCACCTTTGCCTTGAGCGCCGGAGGGGGGTTGACGATCTTCGCCTCGAAGATGAACTTGCGCTCCACTCTCTCCATCAGGAGCGGCTCTGAACCGTCCAGGGAAGCCTTTCCCAGCCCTTCGTCATTCCCGTCCATCAGGACGGCGATCTTCAGGTCCTGGATCCCCTTGACGGAGAACGCCGTCCCGTCCGCGCTGCGGACGACCTGGCCTCTGAGTCGTTCGAGAAGCGCCCCCTCCACCCGGGCCTGGAGGCTGTCGGGCAGGTCCAGGAACCGGACCGACGCCGCGTGCTTCCCCTCGATTACCTGCCCCATGATCTTCGTGTCACCGAACGGCTCCGGGTCGATCCCCTCCCCTGCGGGCGCGTCCTCCACGCGCAGGATGCCCTGAAGCTCCACGTCCGTCACTTTTGACACGGCGAAAAGGGTGTCCTCCTCCAGCGTGACCACCTTTCCTTTAAAATGGCTCTGGAGGATGTCCTTGATCTTCCCGTCCGCCACGGAGTTGTACTGTCCGTGTCGCTTCTTCCACCTCCACTGCCCGGAGCGGTCGAAGTCCCCCCGCAGGACCTCGCCGTTTCCGTAGGTCATGAGGATCTCCACCTTGACGAGCTGACCCACGCGGGCGTAGGTCAGGTTGGCGGCCTTCAGGACGGCCGAGATCCTCAGGTCATTGAAGTCGAGGACCCTGACGATCTCCTCCTCCTCCGGGACGACTTTTCCGGCAAGGCCCTCCTCCACGACGACCACGCCGGAGAGGGGGGCGCGCAGGAGGATCTTTGGCATCCGGCTGAGCCTCATCTTCCACTGTTCAGAGGCGTGTTGAAGCGCCTCCCGAAGGGCCTTCTCGTCGGGCGTCATCTCCCGTCTGGCCGCCGTCCTGTCGAGCGTCGCGACCAGGGAATCGGAGTGCTGGGCCGCCTGGTAGCGCCTGACCCACGCAGCCTCGTCGCAGACCTCGGCCAGCGGCTGTCCCTTCGTCACCTCCTCGTGGTTCTTCACCAGGACGTTCAGCACGACCGCATCCGTCTTCAGGGTCACCGCGTGTTCGTGCGGCTTGATGAGGGGGTTTCCGTCGGCCCGGGCCACGTCGTCCACCCTGACAAAAACGAGCACGGCAATGGCCGCGGCCACGGTCGCCACGAACAGGTAGCCGAAGACCTCCAGATAGACGACGTACCGGGCGATGAACCGCCGCATCCACCTTTTTCTTCTCTCAGTCATTCCCTTACGCCACTTTCCGCTTGCGGTCCTCCTCCGGCTCCGGCTCCGGCTCCTCCTCCCGGAGCCCGAAGTAGAGGCTGTAGAGGTTGTAGTAGACCCCGCGCTGCTTCAGGAGGTCCTCGTGCTTCCCCTGCTCGACGATCCGGCCGTCGCTCATGACGAGGATGAGGTCCGCATCCACCACCGTGGAGATGCGGTGGGAGACGACGAAGGTGGTGCGGCCCTGCTTGGCCCGGTTGAGCGTCTGGACCAGGCGCTGCTCGGTGGCCGTGTCCAGGGAGGAGGTCGGCTCGTCCAGGAGCAGGATGGCCGGGTTGCGGATCAGGGCGCGGGCGATGCCGATCTGCTGCTTCTGGCCCACCGACAGCTTCACGCCCTCGCCCAGGTCGGTGTCGTAGCCCTCCTCCTGGGACGCTGCGAAGTGGTGCAGGTCGGCCATGTGCGTGGCCTTCAGGACCTCCTCCTCCGTGGCCCTCGGCTTCCCGAAGAGGAGATTCTCCTTGAACGTCCCGTTGATCAGGTGCGTCTCCTGGAGCACGAGGCCCACCTGCTCCTGGTAGGTGCTCAGGCGCACGTCCCGCAGGTCCTGGCCGTCCACCAGGACGCGCCCGGCGGAGGGGTCGTAGAGCCGGAGCAGGAGGTTGACGACGGTGCTCTTCCCGGACCCGCTGTGCCCCACGATGCCGACCTTCTGCCCCGGCCTCGCGGAGAAGCTGACGCCCTTCAGGACCGGCGTGCCGTCCTCGTAGGAGAAGTGGACGTCCTCGAAGACGACCTCCCCCCGGACCGGCGGCATGGGCCTGGCGCCGGGGCGGTCCGCGACGGCCGGGGTCACGTCCAGGGTCTCCAGGATGCGCTCCGCGGGCACCATGGCCACCCGCACCTGCTGGAAGTAGTTGATCAGTTGCTGCACGGGGTTCGTCAGGCGGTTCATGTAGGACTGGATCGGGAACACGGAGCCGTAGGAGAGTTCCCCGACGATAACCTTGTGGAAGAAGTAGACCCGGATGAGTTGGTTTTTGATCCAGGGGAGAAAGCCGCCGCCGCCCGTGACCTGCCCCTCGACGACCCGCACGTAGAACTGGCGCATGGCCGCCTTGTAGCCCTCGATCGTCAGGCGCGTGTAGCGCTTGACCTCGTGCCGCCGCCGGCCGAACGTCTGCACGACCGCCACCCCCGCCACCCCCTCCTGCAGGCCGGCGTCCCGCGCCTGCCAGCGCTCCCGCGTCCTCCGCTCCAGGCGGCGCTG
>CAYRZX010000023.1:29470-32300 GCA_964428665.1 uncultured Gemmatimonas sp. | reverse complement strand
GCTGCCCCTTGTCTCGATGATGGTGTCAAGATCGAAAAACTTGATCATCGAGTATCAGCTATCAGCTATCAGCTATCAGCAAAATCAGGCATGTCTTTGCTGACGGCTGACGGCTGATAGCTGACGGCTGCATTTACCGTCTTTCCCCTTGACTTCAGGCGCTAAGTCCATTATATATAGGAAAATTTCCTGAGCAGGGACGACAGCCGAAGGATGTCACGATGAACTGGAAAGAGGTTTGTGAGAACCGGGCGCTCCAGGACCTCCCTTTCAAAATCGAACTCAACGAACGGGGACAGGTCGTCATGAGCCCGGCTTCCAACAGGCACGGTCGCTTTCAAATGCTCATCGGATTGATGCTCGGCGCTCACGTTCAAAGCGGGGAAATCATATCGGAATGTTCCATCGAGACAAAAAAAGGGGTCCGGGTGGCCGACGTGGTCTGGGCCTCTGACGGCTTCATCCAAAAGAACGGCTATGAAACCCCCTACCTCGCTGCCCCGGAACTGTGCGTCGAGATCACCTCTCCTTCCAACAGCAAAGAGGAGATCAAAGAGAAGGTGGGGCTGTATCTGGCCGGAGGCGCTAAAGAGGTCTGGGTCTGTGACGACGAGGGGAAGCTGTCCTTCTACGGTAAGAGAGGTCGACTCAAAAAATCCAGGCTGATCCCTGAATTTCCTGGTGAAATTTAGGTTGCGGCTGACAAGGAGGTAAACGCGTGAAGAGTTTTGAATACGTGGCTCCGAAGACGGTCAAGGAGGTCGTCTCGGCCCTCAAGAGACGCGGGAAGCGGGCTATGATCGTCGCAGGAGGCACCGACCTGCTCGTCAAGATGAAGGGCCGGGCGCTCGGGCCGGATCTGATCGTGGACATCAAGCACATCCCGGGCCTCGACGAGATCAAGTTCGACAGGAAGAACGGCCTCACTATCGGGGCCTGCGTCACCATGCGGGATGCCGAACTCTCCCCCGTCGTCCGCAAACACTGCGCGGGCGTGGCGGAAGGGGCCGAGATCGTCGGCTCCGTGCAGATCCGCAACCGCGCCACGGTCGTGGGCAACCTCTGCAACGCCGCCCCGTCCGCAGACGTGGCTCCCGGCCTGATCGCCCTCGGCGCGAAGGTCAGGGTCGCCGGCCCCGGCAGGATCCGCGCCGTGCCCCTCGACCAGTTCTTCACCGGCCCCGGCAAAACGATCCTGAAGCCCGGCGAGTGGGTGACCCACGTGGTCGTCCCGCCCCCCCCGCCCAAGACCGGCTCCGCCTACGTCCGGCACACCACGCGGGAGGCGATGGACATCGCCGTGGTGGGCGTGGGCGCTGCGGTGACGCTGGCCCCCAGGAACGGCGTCTGCAAGGACGCCCGGATCGCCCTGGGCGCCGTGGCCCCCACCCCCATCCGGGCCGTGCGGGCCGAAGGCCTGTTGAAAGGCCAGAAGTTGACCGCTGACCTGATCGAGCAGGCCGCGCAGGTCGCCTCCGAGGAGGCCCGGCCCATCTCGGATCAGCGCGGCTCTGCGGAGTTCCGGCGAGAGCTGACGAAGGTGCTCACCGAACGGATGGTGACCAGGGCGTTTGAGGCGGCGAAGAGGGGATAATTCACAAGGAGAGATAGGGTGGCCAAACATCTGATCAAGACCCGGATTAACGGCGAGGACTATGAGGTCCTGGTCGAGCCTCGCAAGACCCTGCTGGCCATGCTCCGGGACCAGCTTCAACTGACGGGGACCAAAGAGGGGTGCAGCACGGGCGACTGCGGGGCCTGCACCGTCATCATGAACGGAAAGACCGTCACCTCCTGCCTGGTCCTGGCCGTGGAGGCCGACGGTGGGGAGATCACCACCGTCGAGGGCATCGCCTCGGACAGCTCCCTCCACCCCGTCCAGAGGACGATGGTCGAGAAGGGCGGCATCCAGTGCGGCTTCTGCACCCCCGGCATGATCGTCTCCGCCGTGCAGTTGCTCCGGGAGAACCCGAACCCCACGGAGCGTGAGATCCGCCGCGCCATCGCGGGCAACCTCTGCCGCTGCACCGGCTACACCAAGATCGTGGAGGCGGTCCAGGAGGCCGCCGCCGAACTCCGGAAGACGAAGAAGAAGCCCGCCCGGAGGGCGGCCAGGGCCGCGTGATCCGTCGCTTGAAACGTGGGTGCCAGATGTCCCCGCGGAATCGGCGGGCGTCTGGCATCTTTTTATGATTAGCCGTCAGCTATCAGCAATCAGAAAAACCAGAATTTTTTTGCTGACCGCTGACCGCTGACCGCTGACCGCTACTATGATCTACGCCATCGCGCTCGCTGCCGGGGAGTCCCGCCGCATGGGGGCGCCCAAACAGCTCCTCCCCTTCGGCGACAGGACCGTCCTCCAGGCCGTCGTGGACCGGCTCCTGGCGAGCAGGGCGGACGGCGTCCTCATCGTCCTGGGCTGCCGGGCGGATGAGGTCCGGGCCACGCTTGCGGACCGCCCTGTCCGGTTCGCCCTGAACCCGGACTATGCGCGGGGCATGCTCTCCTCCGTCCAGACCGGCGTCGCGGCCCTCCCTCCAGATGCGAGGGCGGCCCTGATCTGTCTCGGCGACCAGCCCTCCGTGGACCCGGCGGTGGTTGACCGGGTGATCGAGGCCCATCGCCGGACCGGCAAAGGCATCGTCATCCCCACGTCCAGCGGCAGGCGCGGCCACCCGGCCCTGGTCAGCCTCCGGTATCGCGACGAGATCCTCGCCCTCTGCGGGGAGCCGGGCCTCAAGGCCGTGATGCGCGGCCACCCGGAGGACACGGTGGAGGTGGAGGTGGGCAGGCCGGAGATCCTGGACGACATGGATACGCCGGAGGACTA
>CAYRZX010000023.1:20218-29370 GCA_964428665.1 uncultured Gemmatimonas sp. | reverse complement strand
ATGGCCTTTGACAACCTGCGCCAGTTCATCGAGGCCCTGGACCGGGCCGGGGAGCTTCGACGCATCGCCGCCGAGATCGACCCCCGGCTCGAAGTCACGGAGATCGTCGACCGGTGCATGAAAAGCCCCGGTGGGGGACCTGCGCTCCTGTTCGAGAACGTCCGGGGCAGCCGCATCCCGCTAACCATCAACCTGTTCGGCTCCAGACGCCGCATGGCCATGGCCCTCGGCGTGGGGGACCTGAACGAGGTGGGCGACCGGCTCGCCCGCATGCTCAACGTGAAGGTGCCGGAGGGCCTCCTGGGCAAGCTGGCCCTGCTCCCGCAGCTCGTCGAGATGACGAAGTTCCCGCCCCGCCGGGTCCGGTCCGGCCCCTGTCAGGAGGTCGTCCTGAGGGGGGACGAGGTGGACCTGAGGCTCCTCCCGATCCTCACCTGCTGGCCGCAGGACGGCGGGCCCTACATCACCCTGCCCATGGTCATCACCCGCGACCCGGAGACCGGCGTCCGCAACGTCGGCATGTACCGCATCCAGGTGTTCGACCGAAACACCACGGCCATGCACTGGCAGAGGCACAAGGGGAGCGCCCGGCACTTCGACCTCCACCAGAGGCGCAGGGAGCGCATGGAGGTGGCCGTGGCCCTGGGTGGAGACCCGGCCACGATGTACACCCCCTCGGCCCCCCTCCCGCCGTCCATCGACGAGTTCCTGTTCGCCGGGTTCCTCCGGTCGGATCACGTGGAACTCGTCCGGGGCGTCACGGTGGACCTGGAGGTGCCCGCCCAGGCCGAGGTCGTGCTGGAGGGCTATGTGGACCCGAAGGAGGAGATGCTCCTCGAAGGCCCGTTCGGCGACCACACCGGGTTCTACTCGCTGGCCGACAGATACCCGGCCTTCCACGTCACGGCCATGACGATGCGGAAGGACCCGATCTACCCCACGACCATCGTGGGCTGGCCGCCCATGGAGGACTACTACCTGGGCCACGCCACCGAGCGCATCTTCCTCCCCCTCAGCCGGCTCATCCTGCCGGAGATCGTGGACTACCACATGCCCCCGGAGGGCATCTTCCACAACCTGATCTTCGTGGCCATAGACAAGCAGTACCCCGGCCACGCCTACAAGGTCATGAACGGCCTCTGGGGCCAGGGCCTGATGATGCTGGCCAAGCTCATCATCGTCGTGGACAGGGACGTGAACGTGCACGACCCGGTGGAGGCCTGGTGCACGGCCCTCAACCACATCGACCCCCGCCGGGACGTCCACTTCACCCCCGGCCCGGTGGACGTGCTGGACCACGCCAGCGCCTCCTTCACCTTCGGCACCAAGATGGGTATCGACGCCACGCGCAAGTGGCCCGAGGAGGGGTTCGCGCGCGACTGGCCAGACAAGATCGTGATGAGTGCGGACGTCAAACAGCGTATCGACCAGATATGGAATCAGTTAGGGATAGACCTGCCATGGAAGCCTTGATCCGAACCTCCGAACTCGCCGACATCTACGATAAGGTCCGCGCCGGCGTCCGTCTCTCCCGCGAGGACGGCCTGCGCCTCTACGAGGCCGACGACCTGCCGCTCGTGGGCTACGCGGCCAACCTGGTGCGCGAGCGGATGAACGGCAACGTGGCCTACTACGTCCGCAACCAGCACATCAACTACACGAACGTCTGCAACAAACTCTGCAAGTTCTGCTCCTTCTACGTGCCCCCGAAGGACGAGCAGGGCTACGTCCTGTACCCCAAGGACATCAAGGCCCGCGTCCTCCAGCACATCGACCTGCCGATCACCGAGGTCCACATGGTCGCGGGCATCAACCCCAAACTGCCGTATCAATACTACCTCGACATCCTGGACGCCGTCCGGGAGGTGCGCCCGGAGGTCCACATCAAGGCCTTCACCATGATCGAACTCGCGCAGATTCAGCGCGTCGCCAAAAAGCCCATGCGCGATGTGCTCCTGGACCTCCGGGCGCACGGCCTCTCCTCCCTGCCCGGCGGCGGGGCCGAGGTCTTCAGCGACCGCGTGCACGAGGACCTCTTCTGGACCAAGGCCGACTCCGAGCAGTGGCTCTCCATCGCCCGGACCGCGCACGAGGTGGGCCTCCGCTCCAACGCCACGATGCTCTACGGGCACGTCGAGAACCCGGAGGAGAAGGTGGACCACCTCATCCGCCTGCGCGAACTCCAGGACGAGACCGGCGGGTTCCTGACCTACATCCCCCTCTCCTTCCACCCGGAGCGCACCGAACTGGAGAACCTCCCTGGCCCCACGGGGAGCGACGACCTGCGGGAGATCGCCGTGGGCCGGCTGATGCTGGACAACTTCCCCCACATCAAGACCTTCTGGATCATGAACACCATCGAGATTTCGCAGGCCGCCCTCTGGTACGGCGCGGACGACATCGACGGCACGATCATGGAATACGAGATCACCCGGCGCAGCGTGGAGGAGACCCGCCAGGTCCTCACCCGCAGCGAACTCGTCGCGCGCATCGTGGAGGCCGGCCGCGACCCGGTGGAGCGCGACAACCTCTACAACATCATCTCCGCGAGCCGGGAGGTCGCGCCGGAGCCGGTATCGGTGGGAAGCTGAAAGGAGATGAGTGATGGGACTGATTATCAAAGAATTGCCCATCAGGGGCGACGTGGGCAGCGCACAGGCGCAGGTCCTGTTCGATACAGGGGCATCCATGTCGTTTGTTCGGAAGGCCCTGGCCTCGAAGGTCGCTACCATTCTGAAAGCCCCGGAATCGACGGTCTTCCGGCTGGGGGACGGTCAGGGGACTCTGGAGGCCAGAGAGGAGGCCATCCTGCGCGTGACGATCAACGGCTGTGAGATATCGGACAACTTCATGGTGGTTGACCATCTGGCAGACGACGTCATCATCGGGGCCAAGACCCTTCAGGGATGGCGCATCAAACTCGATATGGAGCACGAGGAGGTCATCATAGACCCGAAGGTTTCTCAAATGCGACTTGTATACCTGAGCGTGCTATGATCGCCGACATCGCTGAAAAGGTCCATTCCGGCCAGCGCCTGTCCGTGGAGGACGGCCTGCGCCTGTTCCGGCACCCCAACCTGGCGGAGCTGGGCATGCTGGCCAGCCACGCCCGGCGCAGGAAGCACCCGGAGCGGGTCGTCACCTACGTCGTGGGCCGGAACGTCAACTACACGAACGTCTGCTGGGTGCGGTGCAAGTTCTGCGCCTTCTACCGCCCCCCCGGCTCCGGCGAGGGCTACGTCCTGCCCAAAGAGAAAATCTTCGAGAAGATCCAGGAGCTGGTGGACGTGGGCGGCCCCAGGCCCAAATCCTGCGAACTGCTCATGCAGGGCGGCCTTAACCCCAGGCTCAAACTCGACTACTACGAGGACCTCCTCCGATCCATCCGGGAGCGCTTCCCCTCCATCCACGTCCACTCCCTCTCCGCCACGGAGATCGTCTACATCGCCCACATCTCCCGCCTCTCCCTGGAGGAGTGCATCCGCCGCCTGCGGGACGCCGGCCTCGACTCCATCCCCGGCGCCGGGGCCGAGATCCTGTCCGACGAGGTCCGGCAAATCATCGGCTTCCGCAAGGACACCGTGTCCGAGTGGCTCGACGTCCACCGCGCGGCCCACCGCCTGGGCATGCGCTCCTCCGCCACGATGATGTACGGCCACGTGGAGACCGTCGAGCAGCGGATGGAGCACCTGAGGCGCATCCGCGACCTCCAGGACGAGACCGGCGGCTTCACCGCCTTCATCGCCTGGAGCTTCCAGCCCACGGACACGGAACTCGCTCAGGAGTGGAACGGCCCGAAGGCCACCGGTTTCGACCACCTCCGCACCGTGGCCGTGGCCCGGCTCTTCCTGGACAACGTGGACAACCTCCAGGCCTCCTGGGTCACGCAGGGGCCCAGGATCGCGCAGGTCAGCCTCCACTACGGCGTCAACGACTTCGGCAGCACCATGATGGAGGAGAACGTCGTCAGCGCCGCCGGGACCAAGCACTGCATGCCCCTCGGCGAGATCCAGCGCCTCATCCGGGACGTGGGCTGCGAGCCGGTGAGGCGCAACACGCGGTATGAGCCTTTAAACTGATATGGCCATTCGACTCGGTGTCGTCAGCTACCTGAACACCCGTCCCCTCGTCTACGCGCTGGAGCGAAACCTCATCCCGCACCGCTTTGATCTGACCTACGACGTGCCCTCCGCCTGCGCCCGCATGCTGACTGCCGGCGAGGTCGATCTGGCCATCGTCCCGTCCATCGAATACGCCCGCGCGTCCGGCTATCGGATCGTCCCTGACGTCTCCCTGGCCGCCGACGGGCCGGTGCGGAGCGTCCTGATCCTCTCCCGCAGGCCCCTCGATCGGGTCCGGTCCATCGCCCTCGACACCAGCTCCCGGACCTCCGTGGCCCTGGCCCGCATCCTGATGCGCCGCCAACACGGGTTCACCGGGCCGTTCATCGACCACCCCCCGGACCTGGACGCCATGCTCCGGGCCGCCGACGCCGCCGTCCTGATCGGGGACGCGGCCCTCCACGTGGAGCGCCCCGACCTGCTCGTCTGCGACCTGGGCCAGGCCTGGCGGGAGGAGACCGGCCTGCCGTTCGTGTTCGCGGTCTGGGCCGGACGCCCCGACGCCCTGGGGCCCGCCGACGCCGCCGCCCTGATCGAGGCCAAACAGATCGGCCTTCGCCACGTGGACGAGATCGCCACGAACTACGCCCGGAACAACCCCCGGTCCCCCTCCTTCTATGCGGCCTATTTGACCGAGAACATGCGCTTCGGCCTCGGAGAGCGGGAGATCGCCGGCCTGCGGACGCTCTACCGCTATGCCGCAGAACTCGGCCTGATCGAGCAGGAGCCAGACATACGATTTTATAAAGAGGGTTGACAGGGTGGAGACCTCGGATCGCGTGCGGGAGCTGACGGCCTCATTCCTTCGCGCGCACGGAGCGCGCATCGAAGAGGGGCTGTCTAAGGGCCTCGACCAGGCCGGATCGTCGGCCCTTCTGCCGACACACCGCGCCCTGTTCCTCCTCGCCCGGACGCACATTCAGGAGCCCTCCCATCACCGCCTCATCGCGGACATTCGCGGGGCGTTGCCGGAGGCCGATTCCCAGGCCGTCGTCCAGGGCCTCATCTCCGGCCAGCTTATCCTCTGGACGCTCCTCCACGGCGCGCTCCGGGAGGTCCCCGGTCCCCACAGGGATATCGACGTCATCCACCACGCGCTTTCCCTGGTGGGAGACACCGTGGACGGCGTCATCGGCGCGCTGGCCGACCTCGCCCGGCCTGGAGCCGCCCCATCCGGCGCCGCGCTCCCGGAATGGGGGACGCTGGTGGAATTCGGCAGGGTCCATCGGGAGTTCCAGGCGCTCAACCGCATCACGCGCGACCTGCTGGACACCCGCGACCCGGCGCAGATGTTCCAGATCCTCGAACAGGGCATCCTGAGCACCTTCCACATCCGCAGCCTGGTCATCGCCGCCGTGGACCGCGAGAAAGGGGGGGTGGAGGTGGTCAGGGCCTATCCCCTGGCCTCTACGGCATCCCCCGACCCCATCGGCTGGCGCTTCGACCTGTCCCACCCCGACATCCTCTGCGACGTGGCCCGGACCGGACGGATCGAGGTGATCGACGGATGGGACCCCCGTTACCACGAGCGGATCGAGGAAGCGGACGGAAGGAAGGTCTTCCGTCAACGTCCCAGGGACTTTAACCGTGAGAGCACGTCCTTCTTCGTCCCCATCCTGGCCGGGGACCGCGCCATCGGCGTGGTCTGCACGGCCTCGCCTCAGACGGACAAGCAGCTGGTCCTTCGCCAGATCGAGCGGATGCGTCCCTTTTTTGACCAGGTGGGGGCCACCCTGTCGAACGTCTCGGAGATCATCGAGCGCAGGCGGACACAGGAGACCCTGCAGGTGACCAATCGCCGCCTCGAAGAGGCCCTGGCGGAACTGCAGGCTGCGCAGCAGGAGTTCGCCAGGCAGGAGCGGCTGCGCGCCCTGGGGAGGATGGCCAGCGGCATCGCCCACGACTTCAACAATGCCCTGTCGCCGATCGTGGGCTACAGCGAAATGCTGCTCGCAGGCACCATAGGCCTGAACGACAGGGAGCGGGTGACGAACGCCCTGCGCATCG
This sequence comes from uncultured Gemmatimonas sp., assembly GCA_964428665.1. Classification (GTDB taxonomy): domain Bacteria; phylum Latescibacterota; class UBA2968; order SICM01; family SICM01; genus SICM01. The sequence goes on along the minus strand of CAYRZX010000023.1, from coordinate 23,242 downwards.
TGAACATGGCCGCCAGAGACGCCGCCAGGATCGTCACCCGCCTGCGGGAGTTTTACCGCCCTCGCGAAAAGGGCGAGGTCTTCCTGCCCGTCGACCTGAACCAGATGATCAAACAGACGATCTCGCTGACCCAGCCCAGGTGGAAAACCCAGGCGCAGGGGAATGGCGTGGCCGTCAAAGTCAGGACCCGCCTGCAGAAGACCCCCCCCGCCAGCGGCAACGAGGCGGACCTGCGCGAAATGCTGGCGAACCTGATCTTCAACGCGGTGGACGCCATGCCGGACGGCGGGACCGTGACCCTTCGCACCCGCGTCGAGGGGGAGCGCGTCGTCCTTGAAGTCAGCGACACGGGCACGGGCATGACCGAGGAGGTCCGCCAGCGTTGCCTGGAGCCGTTCTTCACCACCAAGGGCGAATACGGGACAGGCCTGGGCCTGGCGATGGTGTATGGCATCATCCGGCGACACGAGGGGACGATCGACATTCAGAGCGCCCTGGGCCGGGGGACGACCTTTGTCATCCGCCTGCCTGCCCTGACGGGACAGAAGACGGAGAAGAGAGGAGAGAAGGCGTTACCCCCGGCGCGTCCGCTGCGCGTCCTTGCCGTGGATGACGAACCGAGGGTGCTCGGGGTTTTGAAGGAATACCTGACCGGCGACGGCCACGCCGTTGAGACCGCATCCAGCGGGCGCGAAGGGATCGAGAAGTTTCGAGCAGACAGGTTCGATCTCGTCGTGACGAACAGGGCCATGCCCGGTCTGAGCGGTGACCGGCTGGCGGGCCTCGTCAAAAAGGCTGCGCCCGACACGCCCGTCATCCTGCTCACGGGATTCAGTGAGTTTATGGACGCGGCCGGAGAGCACCCTGAGGGGGTGGACCTCGTCCTGAGCAAACCCCTCACGTTGGCCGCCCTGCGGGAGGCCGTGGCCAGGGTGAGCGCACCGGACCGCCGCCGTCTTCCCGTCTGATCCCCCTTATAGAGCCATGCGCCTCCATCGCGCCGCCTGGGTCCTCCCCATCTCCGCCCCTCCGATCCCCGACGGCACGGTGGCCGTCGAAGGGGGGCGCATCGTCGGCGTAGGCCCCTTCTCGGACCTGCGGAGGCGATGCCCCGGCGACGTGACGGACTGCGGCGACGCCCTCCTCCTCCCTGGCCTGGTGAACGCCCACACGCACCTCGAATGGTCGTTCCTGCGCGGCGCCATCGGGCCACGCCACGACTTCGTGGGCTGGGTCCGGGAGATCACGGAGAGGAGGCTGGCGACACCTCTCAGGGAGGTGTCCGCCGCCGTCGGAGAGGCGGTCTCGGAGATCGTCGCCACCGGCACGGTGGCTGTCGGCGAAGTCATCAACAGACAGCCACGGTATGTGAACTTCGACATGACGGCCTCCGTCGAGCGCCTTGCGGCAGAGGGCATTCAGGGGGTCGGGTTTGTGGAGTTGCTCGAATTTCGAGGAGAGCAGGCCGCGGAGGTCCTGCAAGCAGGCCAGAAGGCCCTTGAGAGGCTCCGGGAGCGCGGGCCGTCCCTCGCCTTTCACCTCAGCCCGCACGCCCCCTACTCCGTCTCGCCCGCCCTGTTCCGGCTGATCAGGGCGCAGACGGAGCGCCGGACGGTCCACCTCGCCGAAAACGAGGCCGAGGTCCGCTTTCTCGCGTCAGGGGATGGCCCCTGGAGCGACCTCCTGCGGGAGCGGGGCCGGTGGGACCCCTCCTGGTCCCCGCCCGGCGTCAGCCCTGTCCGCTACCTGGACGGCCTGGGGTTTCTGGACGACCGGACGCTCGCTGTCCACGTCGTCCACGTGGATGCGGAGGACATCGCGGTCCTCCGAAAACGGGGAACCCCGGTCTGCCTCTGCCCCCGCAGCAACGCCCGGCTGAGCGTGGGTCGGGCCCCCGCGCGGAGGCTCTTAGACACGGGCCTGACCGTGGCCCTGGGCACGGACAGCCTTGCCTCCAGCGAGGACCTCGATCTGTTCGCGGAGATGCGGGCCCTGCGCGATCAGAACTCCGACCTGTCCCCGGAGGAGATCGTCCGCGCGGCCACCCTCAATGGCGCGATAGCCCTCGGCCTGGAGAGAGACCTGGGCAGCCTCGCCCCCGGAAAATCGGCCCGGTTTATCGGGGTGAAGGTCAAAGAAATAGACGATCCATATGAGGGTCTGCTGAGCGAAAATCTGAAGGTCTTTTATCCCTATGAAAATCGTTGACCGAATCCTGACCTACGGACGCATGATCAAGTTCTCCCACAGCGTCTTCGCCCTTCCGTTTGCCCTGACCGGCGCGCTGCTGGCCTCGCTGCGGGCCTCCGTCACGGGGCATCACGTCCTTTATATCGTCGTGGCAATGGTCGGGGCGCGCAGCGCGGCCATGGGGTTTAATCGCCTGGTGGACCGCCGCATCGACGCGGCCAACCCCCGCACCCGCAGCCGGGAACTCCCCTCCGGCGTCATCTCCGTCCCGGCGGTCGCGGCCTTCATCGCCCTCTCGTCGGCGGCCCTGGTCTTCGCGTCCTACAAGCTCAACCCCCTCTGCCTGTCCCTCTCCCCCGTCGCCCTGGTCATCATCTTCTTCTACTCCTTCACGAAGCGGTTCACCTGGGCCTCGCACGCCTTCCTCGGCCTGGCCCTGAGCGTGGCCCCCATCGGGGCCTGGATCGCGGTGCGCGGGACCCTCGACCCCATCGTCCTCCTCCTCGGCGCGGCCGTGCTGGCGTGGGTCGCCGGGTTCGACATCATTTACGCCTGCCAGGACTACGAGTTCGACGTCCAGAGCGGCCTCCGGTCCATCCCGCAGCGCCTCGGCCTCCGCCGCGCCCTGGTCGTCGCCCGGCTCCTGCACCTCGTCGCCTTCGGCCTGCTGCTCGCCCTCAAGTTCCTGTTCGACCTGAACGGCCTCTACCTGGCCGGCGTCCTCCTCGTCGGCGCGCTCCTGGCCTACGAGCACCGCCTGGTCCGGCACGACGACCTCTCGCGCCTCAACGCCGCGTTCTTCACCATGAACGGCATCCTGAGCGTCACGTACTT
>CAYRZX010000023.1:0-20118 GCA_964428665.1 uncultured Gemmatimonas sp. | reverse complement strand
CGCGCCTCAACGCCGCGTTCTTCACCATGAACGGCATCCTGAGCGTCACGTACTTCATATTCACTTTAGGCGATGTCTTGCTCTTATGAAACGCATCACCCTCGCCATCACCGGGGCCAGCGGCGCAATCTATAGCCTCCGCACGCTCCGCGCCCTGCTCATTTGCGGATGCCACGTGGACCTCATCGTCTCCGACTACGGCTGGATGCTGCTGAAGGAAGAGGCTGGATTCGACGGAAAACGGACCGACCTCCGGTCCTTTCTGATCTCCGCCTGCGGCCAGGCGGTCGAGGCCGGTGAGCTGGAGCAGCACAACTTCCACGACCTCTCCGCGCCCCTCTCCAGCGGCTCAGTCCACTCCGACGGCATGGTGATCGTCCCCTGCTCGATGAAGACCCTGGCCGGCGTCGCCCACGGCTACAACAGCAGCCTGATCGAGCGCGCGGCGGACGTGGCCCTGAAGGAGCGGCGGACCCTGATCCTCGTCCCCCGCGAGGCCCCGTTCAACCTCCTCCACCTCCGCAACATGCTGGCCGCCGCCGAGGCCGGCGCGATCATCCTCCCGGCCATGCCCGCCTTCTACCAGAAGCCCCGCACCTTCGACGACCTGGCGGACTTCATCGCGGGGCGCGTTCTCAACCTGCTCCAGATCCCGCACGAGTTGTTCCGGCCCTGGAAGTCGGAACCGGAGTGAAACTCCGTGCGCCGCCTGAAACCCTGTTGACAAGCGAGTACATTTTCGTATCTTGATGTCGAGCGAATGGATAAGCCAATTCGTCAATCCTCCGTTCCGGGCATCATCGACCTTTCCACGACCGATCATCATAGGCATTCTCCCGATGAAACGGCTATCCGGGTGGAACACGCGGCTGATGTGGCTCAGCCTCATCCTGACAGTCTGGCCGTCCACGCTGTCCCTGGCGCACGAGAGCACGGAGAGCGACTCAAGCCGTGCTGTGCCTCGTCGGCGTATCGTCGCGCATCGTTCGACCGGGGAGGAGATCGCGGCTTTCCCCGGAATGTTGGCCTATCTGCCGATTCATGGGGCATTTTTAGCCTTTGAGTATGGCGTCAGCGCGATCTGGGAAGACCGGATTTTCGACCGCTACAAAGCCTGGCTGACGACCGCCGACGGCCGGGTGGGGGTGCGGCCGCTGGCCAACTCGACCAGTGGGGCTGGAATCCTTTTCTTCCACCGGGACATGATGCTGAAGGGGGATGCCCGTCTTCTCGCCCGATGGGGTGGCTGGCCGCGCCAGGACTACCTGTTCACCCTCGCCTGGCCTGACGGCCGGCTCGTCCCGGGGAGCCTCACGTTCTCCGGACAGTACCGCAACCGGCCGAAAGAGCTGTTCTACGGCATTGGTCCCAGCACCCTGAAATCTTCGGCCAACGATTTTCTCCAGGAAGACATCCTCATCCAGTTCATCTACCGGCAGCGGTCGAGCCGGGTGGTGGCGGTGGGCGTCGACGCCAATTACCATTCCGTCGATATCCGCTCAGGCCGGAACCCCGCTCTGCCCAACACGGACCACCTGTTCACCGAGAAGACGCTGACCGGGCTTGGAAATCGTGGAGACTTCGTTGAGGGCGCCGCCTTCCTCCGCGTTCAGTTCCTCGACCATCCCGGATACCCGACTCGCGGCAACCTCTCCTTCTTCCGCCTGGGTTACAACCGATCAGTCGATGACGACGCGTTCAGCAACCTCCGCCTCACCGTCATCAGTGAGCAGTTTCTCGAACTGTTCTATGACCGCGTCGTCTCCCTTCGCCTCGGAACAGACTGGACCGTCCCGGTAGGAGACAGCGGGGTGCCGTTCTACGGCCTGGCGTCCATCGGCGGGGAAGAACTGCTCCGGGGCTTTCCCCGCGGCCGCTTCCGTGACCGCGGTGTCGTGTTCGCCACGGCGACATACAAGTTTCCGATCTGGCGGGTGTTAAACGGGTTCATCTTTTACGAGAGAGGCCGTCCCTTCCATCATCCGCGTGATTTCTCGTTCCGTGACTGGAAAGGGTCGTTGGGCGGAGGGTTGCGTGTCTGGGACCAGAACGGTCCGGTGTTCGAAGTTCTGGTCGCGCACAGTCCCGAACAACTCCGGCTCATCTTCAACTTCAACACCGGGTTCTGATCGTATGTCCCGTGTGCATCGCGTTCTCTTCCTGGCCGCCATCCTGACGGCTGATTGCGGCAGCAGCCGTCTGCTCCTCCCTCCCGATCCCCCGATGGAGACGGACACCCAGGCGATTCCGCTCCCGAAAGCGCGCGACCCGAAGCTCGTCCTGGAAATTCTCGACAAGTCGTTCGACTACCAGATCAAACAGACGCTCGACCTGCCCCGGATCGCCCGAAAAACGGTGGGAAAACCCTACGAGGCGTTGAACGTCGATGCGTTTGACGAGGTGCCGAATTCGACCTGGTTCACCCATCGGAACGGAAAAGTCCCGATGCCGTTAGACGCGATCCGCCGGGGTCCGAGCCGGATGGGCTGCCCTGACACGTCGGGCGCGTGGACGGTGGTGAAGGGCAAATCCGCGGGCGTCACCCCCGGGTTCACGATCGTGGACGCAAAAGGCCAGCGGTATCTGATCAAATTCGACTCCCCTGATTACCCTGAACTGGCCAGCGGGACGGAGGCGGTGGCGAGCCGGCTGTGCTATGCGGCCGGGTATAACGTGCCGGAGTACTCCGTGAGCTACCTGCGTCCTGACCGGCTCGCCCTCAGCCCGCAGGCGACGATCACAATGGAGACCGGAGATAAGCGAGCGCCCGTCAGCAAACGCCAGATGACGGGAGCCGACTTGGCCGCCCTCCTCAAGAAGGCGAACCCCACCGGACAGCCGCGCGTGCGGGTGGGGGCGAGTCGCTTTCTGGACGGGATCGATGTCGGCCCCTGGCCATATCTCGGCGTCCGGATGGACGATGCGAACGATGCTTATCCTCACGAGCACCGGCGGGAACTGCGCGGGCTGTATATCATCTCCTCCTGGCTCAACCATGCCGATATGAAAGAAGAAAACACCCTCGACATGTACGACCCGGAGAAGCGTTACCTCACCCACTACCTGATCGACTTCGGAGCGTCGATGGGGAGCTCCAGCACGACCCCCAGTACCCCGAGGCGCGGTCAGGCGAACAGTTTCGACCCCAAGCACTCATTCGTCCGGCTGATCACCCTCGGCCTGTATGTCTACGGGTATGAGAAGGCGCCCCTCACCCTCCGGTATTCGTCCGTCGGCTACCTGGAGAACGACCTCTTCAAACCCAACAGATGGAAGCCGATGTACCCCATGCCCGCGTTTGAGAACCTGACCAAGCGGGATGCGTTCTGGGGGACGAACATCGTGACCTCATTCACGGATGAGCAGATCGAGGCTGCCGTCACCACCGGGGAATTCTCCGACCCGCAGGCGGCGGCGTATCTCGCCAGATTCCTGAAGGAGCGGCGTGACCGGATCGGCCGGTATTGGTTTGCGCGCGTGAATACGCTGGATCGGTTCGAGATGCTGGACGGATCGACGTTTCGGTTCACGGACCTTGCGGTCTCACGCGGCTACGCGGATGCGCGGGGGACGCGCTACGGGGTTGAGGCGCTCGCTCCCGCCGGAACGACCCTTCGCAAGGACACTCAGGACGAGACGACGGTGCGACTCGACCCGGTCTGGAACACTCATCCGCACGTTGTGCTGTCGCTCGTCCCGCAACGTCAGCGTTACAAGGCAAGACCGGTGCTGGTCTACCTCAAACCTCAACCCGACGGCTGGCGCGTCATCGGCGTCCGCCGGACGGATTGAGGCGGTAGTCAATGATCGGTGGTCGATAAAACCTAATCAGGGGGAGGCTGCGATGTCGACGATAGCCCCATCAGTGGCCATACCCGGCAGAACTTGGCTGGACCGGGTGATGGGCCGGTCGCCGTTTCGGCTCGTTCCATCTACGCGCTCTCGACGGTCCGCCTGATCTCCTCCCTGACCCGCTCCGCCACCCTGTCCCACGACAGCTCCTCCCGCACCCGGCGCAGCCCGTTCTCCCCCAGCCTCCGCGCATAGTCCCGGTCCGTCAGCAGCATCGTCAGCCCGTAGGCCACGTCCTCCTCGTCCCACGGGTCCACCAGCAGGCCGTTGTACCCGTCCACCACCGCGTCGGGCGCCCCCCCGGACCGGCCCGCCACCACCGGCTTCCCGCAGGCGCTGGCCTCCAGAAAGGCCGTTCCGAACCCCTCGGCCTCCCTGTCCTCCGGCTCCCGGCACGGCATCGCGAACACATCGCAGGCGTTGTAGAAATCGGCCCGCTCCCGGTCGGACCCCGGCCCGGCGAACAGGACGCGCCCTCGCAGCCCGCGGAGGGCCTGCGCCTGCCGCCTCAACTCCGCCTCGCAGGGGCCCCTCCCGGCCACGACGTAGACCGTGTCGGGCGCGCCCTTGAGCACCGTCTCCATCGCGCGGATGACCCGGTCGACGCCCCTGCGTTCGACCAGCCGGCCCCGGGTGAGCACCATCCGATGGCCGTTCAGGCCGAGGCGGTCGCGCACCCCTCGTCCCCCGTCGGTGGGGTGAAATGCCTCCGGGTCGACCCCGCCCGGAATCACGGCCATCCGATCCAGGGGCACGCCCTGCTCGGCCATCCGGTCCCGCGCGTGGCGGCTGACGCAGAGCAGCCGGTCCGCGCGGCGCAGGGCGTAGTCCTTCTGGATCGGCCTGAGCCCCATGAGGGCAGGCGTCTCATGACCGTGCACGGCCACGACATAGGGCACGCAGAGCCTGCACGCGGCAAGGGCGCAGTAAAGACCCACCGGAAAGGGGCGGTCGCAGAAGATGCAGTCCACCTGCCTCACACGGGCCACGTAACCGATCACCCGGAGCCATTCCGGGAGACAGACCACGACCTCCAGGTCCAGCGACCGGGGGGAGAGCGCGCAGTCCGCCCTCAGGACCTCGTAGTCGCACCCCTCATCAAACGCCTCATCCCGCGAGGTGCGGCCGGCCAGCACCGTGACGCGGTCCCCCCGGCGATGCAGACGCCGCGCCACCTGGTGGGTGTACTCCGCGACCCCTCCGGGGTTGGGTTTGAAGTCGGCGGCGACGATCAGGATGTTCAGGGGTAGGGACATGAAGATAGCTCCTGTAGAGATTAGGGGGCAGGCCCTCACCCACCCCCATTCCCCCTCCCTCTCCCGTACGTACGGGAGAGGGAGGGGGCAACAAGGGCTTTTCGACAAAGCACGGGGGAGGGAGAGGGCCGTTCCCCAGCCCCGACACCCGACACCCGACACCCGACACCGCTTTTTGCAATCCCCGTACCACCCCCTCCGCCTGAACGTACATGGCCTTTCTCCTGATCTGCGTTTCTCTCCCCTAAATGCCCCCGGCGCGCCGTGAAACCCCTTTTCAACCCCGCCCCATCCGGTGAACGATTCGTTCCGCGTGTGCGGGGTAGATTCTGCTTGACAAAGATGGAGATTGGGGTCATACTTTCCCGTTGTCTTTCTGAGTCATCGGGTGCGCCATCCGACAGAAGGGGGTCATCTCTTGCTGAAACGACGCCTGATCCGGCTGCTCTGCCTCGTCGTCCTCTCCTCTCTCAAAATCGCACCTTGCTCTGCCCAGCAGGCCGCAGAGTTGGATACGTCAGAGGTCGATACCAGCGACGTCTACGAGTCGAAGTCCTATCCGCTGCTCGCCCTCCCCCGCCTCGCCTGGACCGCCCTGGTCTATCCCCTGGGGCAACTCACGATCTACGCGGAGCGCAAGAACCTGTTTACGAGGCGGGCGTTCGGCGTCCTCCCGCAGGTCCAGCTCGGCGGAGAAACGGGGGCTGGGGGCGGTGTCAGGGTCTTCCACTCCAATATCGCCGGGAAGGGAAAACAGTTCGAGGCCTTCTTCATCTACGCCGGGGGGCGTGGGCAGACAGGTGAAGTCCTCTACACCGACCCAAGTCTAAGAGGCAGCCGTCTTTACTGGAGGACCGAAGGAGTTTTTCTCCGGACGCGGAACAGGGACGCCACCATCAACGGAGCCCTGCGCGGCGACCCGACGCGCCGGTTCCAGGTGGAGCGGTTCGACGCGATGACGGCCCTCGGCTGGCGTCCCCACGCGGGGACATTGGAGCCCTATCGGAGAAATGTCTACCTGGAGGCCAGGTTCGGGTACGGGCGGCGAGACCTGCGCCAGCGGTTCGGTCCCCCAGGGCCGTTGACCGACTCCGGTTCCACGCCTCAGGCCCGGCTGTTGCGCGGGCTGGGGAACGGGATCGCCCTCTACCGATTCGGAGGGCGGATCACCTGCGACAGCCGGGACTATCAGAAGCCTGTGCGGGAACTCTCCCACCCTATGAGCTACAAGCTTCCAGGCCGTGTCGTCACCCATGCCGACGGCCTCTACTACTACCTTCGAGATATCTTTTATCCTGAACGTGGGGGGCTGGCGGAGGGGGAGGCGGAAGTCGTCACCGGATCGGACGGCGTCCGGTTCTACCGGGTGGCCGTCCAGGTCCAGCGGTTTATCACGCTCTTCTGGCGCAACCGCGTCCTGGCCCTCCGCGCCCGCACGGAGAAGGTGCGTCAGATCGGTGACGGATGGATCCCCTACACCGATCTGGCGACCCTGGGTGGAAAGCAGCAGTCGAGGGGCTACCGTCGGGGCTTCTTCCGGGGCCAGGGATCGCTGCTGCTGAGCGCCGAGTACCGGTATCCGATCTGGGATACCTGGAACGCCTTCCTGTTCCGGGATGAAGGTCAGGCCTTCGACCACTATGGGGAGATCGGCTGGGGGGCCTTCCGGACCTCCTGGGGCGGCGGGATCAGCCTCAGGACAGAGACCGGCCTCCTGGGAAAGCTCCAGATCGGTCACAGCGCTGCCGAGAAGGTCCTTGCGGGGTTCACGCTGGAGCAGGAGTTTTGACCCGGATGAGGAGGTCGGCCTGCTGCGTCGCCCTGGCCCTGCTCCTGACAGCGGGTGGATGCGCCCCGACGCTGACCCTGGAGGACCTGCGGGCGTCGGCGTCTCCCCCGGCTCGCCTGACACCTGCCCCGCCGGACACCCTCGCCTTCGTTGTCTACGGAGACAACCGGCTCAGCCGGGACCGCGCGGACCGGGCCTCCGACTCGGACCGGCGACAGCGACGGCGGGCAGTCACATCGGCCATCTCCGCGGAGCGCCCCGACTTCGTGCTCCACACCGGGGACCTGGTGGAGAAGGGCGGAGACGAGTCCCTCTGGACCCTCTTTCAAGAGGACACCGCGCCCCTGCTCCGGCCCCGCTTCCTCTACCCGGCGGCGGGCAATCACGATTACAGGGGCGGGCTTTCCAGGACCTACTTCGACCTGTTCGGGGAGACGATCCAGGACGCCAAGAGCTACGCCTTTCGCTGCGGCCCGGCCTGCGTCATCGTCCTCGATTCCACCTCGAAACCCGCCCCGGCGTCGCAGGACACGTCCGGCGTGCACGCCCGATGGTTCCGGGAGCGCCTGAGGGAAGCGGACCAGAGCCACTTCCTGTTCGTGGTCCTCCACCACCCCCCCTTCTCCACCGGGCGGGGCCGGGTCGCCCGGATTCTGTTCGACCGGCACGCCGGGCACGCCCCCCGGCCCCAGGAACGGCTCTTGCGGGAGATGCTGGCCGACCACCTCGCCCGCCGGAGGGCCCGGGACCCCCGCGCCCGGACCCTGGTCTTTTCGGGACACAGCCACTTTTACGAGCACTATATTTACCGGGACCTCGACTTCGTGGTCACCGGCGGGGGCGGCGCGCCCTCGCACACCCCCTCGGAGACCCCGCCTCCGCACCGGGTCGCGGCCTACCGGGGGGATCACTACGTGCGGGTGGTCGTGACCGGGGACAGCCTGGACATTCTGCTCAAACCTGTGGGACGGGGGATATGGATACAGAGAGAGCGACAACCAAAAGAATAGAATCCAGGCCCTCACCCACCCCCAACCCCCTCCCTCTCCCGTACGTACGGGAGAGGGAGGGGGAGATAAGGGTTTTCCTACAGGCATGGGGGAGGGTGAGGGCCTGTCTGTTGCCTGTTGCCTGTTGCCTGTTTATTCTTTTTTTGGCGGGCTGCAGCGCCGGCCCCCACCTGACGACGAAACCGATCAAGTGGGTCGACCCGGACAATAAGTCCATCCCGCAGCCGAAGGAGATCGAGGAAAACCTGATCTGGGACATTGTCGATCACACATTCTTCTTCGAGGTCGGCAAGCTCCTGGACCTGGGCTGGACCGCCCGTCGGACCGGCAACCTGCTCAACCTGGTCCCGGTCAAACAGGCGGACAACGTCAACGCACTCGACGAGGTTCCCAACTCCTCCTGGTACACCAACCGGCACTTCCTCCACCCGATGACGATCGAAGAGCTGATGCGGGGTCCAGGGGTCTCCCAACCCGACACCAGCGGTCCCTGGGAGATTGTCAAAGGGAAGTTCGAAGGGAAGGCGGTCGGGTTTACGGTCAGGGATGCGGCCGGGACCACATTCTTTCTCAAGTTCGACCCGAAGGGCAACGAGGAGATGGCCTCCTCGGCGGAGGCGATTGCGACGAAGGTCCTATACGCCGCCGGCTACAACGTCCCACGCTACTCCGTCGTCACCTTCCACCCCTCCATCCTCCGGATCGGCCCAAAGGCGATGGTTCCAGCCCCCAGAGGCGCCAGACGTCCGATGACCGGGGCCGACCTCCGGGACCTCCTGAGTCACATCCCGGTTCAACCCGACGGCCGCATTCGGTGCTCGGCCAGCGAGGGCCTGGAGGGCGTGGACGTCGGCATCTTCGACTACCACGGACGGCGCAGGGACGACCCGAACGACCGGGTGGACCACGAGCACCGTCGGGAGTTGCGCGGCCTGCGGGTCATCGGCTCCTGGATCAACGACGTCGACCGCCGCGCGGCTAACACGCTCAACTACTACGTGACCGACGAGCGCGGCCGGCGCTACATCAAACACTACCTGATCGACATGGGGTCCACCCTCGGCAGCGGCACCGTAGAGCCCCACCCCCCCAAGTCAGGATATGAATACCTCTGGGACCCGCGCACTGTCGGCCTGTCGCTGTTCGCCCTGGGCCTCTACAAAAAGGCGTGGGAGGACCCCCTGCCGATGAAATATCTTTCTCTCGGCTATTTTGAGAACAAGACCTTCCACCCGGGGCGCTGGGCGCCTGACTACCCCAACCCGGCGTTCGAGCGGTGCACGAACCGGGACGGCTACTGGGGGGCCAAGATCGTCATGTCGTTCTCCGATGAGGACGTCGCGGCGATGGTCAGGACCGGCCGCCTGTCTGACCCCGGCGCGGAGGCGGAGTTGACCCGCCTGCTGATCGAGCGCCGGGACATGATCGGCCGCCACTGGTTCGGCAGGATCAACCCCCTTGATCGGTTTGCCGTGGATCAAAATGGGATTCGCTTTGAAGACCTGGCCGTGCGGGGCCGGCTGGCGTCCGCGTCAGAGACGACCTACCGCTACTGCCTGCTGAACGCCCAGGGGAAGGCCGCCGGGCCGGAGAGGGACCTGCGCGGCGAGACCTTCATCCCCATCGAGACGGGTCTTCCGCCGAAACAGTTCTACGGCTACGAGGTCCGGACCCTGCGGGCCGGCCAGACGGCCTGGAGCAGATACACGCGGGTCTACTTCTACGTCCCGGAGCCGGGCCGGTATCAGATCGTGCGGGTTGAACGCGAGGAATGACGCCTATGCCCCCTCCCCCCCCGAAATCCCCCCTTGACCGCTTCCTCGGCCTCTTCGCCGAGGTCCGGGCCGGGGAAGGCCCTGCGGCGGTGCTCCTGACCCTGAACGTCATCCTCCTTCTGGCCGCATACTCCATCGTCAAGCCCGTCCGGGAGGCCCTCATCCTGGCGGAGGGGGGCGCGGAGGTGAAGAGCTATGCGGCGGCGGGCCAGGCCATTCTGCTCCTGGGCGCGGTGCCCCTCTACGCGGCCCTGGCGGGCCGTCTGCCCCGGCGACGCCTGATCAACGGCGTGACCCTCTTCTTCACGGCGTGCTTTGTCCTCTTCTATCTCCTGGCCCGGCTCCACGTCCCCCTGGGCGTGGTCTTCTTCCTCTATGTGGGCATCTTCAACCTGATGGTGATCGCCCAGTTCTGGTCCTTCGCCAACGACCTCTACACCCCGGAGGAGGGGAAACGCCTCTTCCCCATCGTGGCCGTCGGGGCCTCCTCCGGGGCCGTGATCGGCAGCTTCGCGGCCGGCCGTCTGATCGGCCCCCTCGGCGTCTACCAGCTCCTCCTCGTCGCCGCGGGGGCGCTGGCCCTGAGCCTCCTCCTCACGAACGTCATCGACTCCCGCGAACGGGGCAGGGCGGCAAAACCGGCCGCGGGCCGGACAGCGGAGGAGCCGATCGGCAAAGGGGACGCCTTCCGGCTGGTCCTCGGCAACCGGTACCTCCTGTTGATCGCCCTGCTCATGCTGTTCCTGAACTGGGTGAACACGAACGGCGAATACATCCTGGGCCGGACCGTGAAACGGATGGCCGCGGAGGGGGTGGCCTCCGGCGCCGCAAACGGCCTCTCAGAGAGCGATTACATCGGGAAGTTCTACGCGGACTTCCAGTTTGTGGTGAACTGGACGGGCCTCGTGGTCCAGCTCTTTTTCGTGTCGCGCATCCTCAAGTACCTGGGGGTCCGGGTCGCGATCCTCTTCCTCCCGGTCATCGCCCTGGGCGGCTACACCCTCATCGCCTTCTATCCCGCGCTCGCGGCGGTCCGCTGGGCCAAGACGGCGGAGAACGCCACCGACTACTCCCTGCAGAACACGGTGCGGCAGGTCCTCTTCCTCCCCACCACGCGGGAGCAGAAGTACAAGGCCAAGCAGGCCATAGACACCTTCTTCTGGCGCGCGGGGGACGTGCTGTCGGCGGCGCTCACGTTTGTGGGCACGACCTATCTCTCCTTCGGGATCCGACAGTTCGCCCTCGTGAACCTCGGATTCGTGCTCGTCTGGATCGTCCTGGCGGTCCTGATCGGGCGCGAGAATGGGCGGTTGACAAAAGATGCGACACCTGTTTAAGATCACCATCTTCCTGACAGTCTTTCACCTCGCCCTCATCCCGGCCCACGCTGGAACCCTGCGCCAGGACCTGCGCGGGCTGGCGACTTACAGAAACCTCGGCCTGGCGGTCCTGGGGTTCGGGGCAGCCGGCGCGGTGTATGCGTGGGATGACGACGTGAACGGGAAGCTGAAGGGCGTGGCCCCGGTTAAAACGGCCTCCGACCTGTCAAACTTTTACGGATCGAGCTACTTCAACATACCCGCCACGGCGTGTCTCTGGGCCCTCGGTCGGGCGACCCGGCGCGCGGAACTGCGGGCCGTATCCTCCGACCTCCTGAGGTCGCTCCTGCTGACCCAGGCGACGGTGGGGCCGGTCAAATTGACCGTGCGCCGGAGACGGCCCGACGGCAGCGACCGTCGCTCCTTCCCCTCCGGCCACGCGGCCAACGCCTTTGCCGTGGCCGGCGTGATGCAACGCCGCTACGGTCCTTACGTCGGGGTCCCGCTCTTCGCCGTCGGCGCCATCGTGGGGGCCGTGCGGATGCACGACGACCACCACTTCCTCTCCGACGTGGTGGCCGGGGCCGCGCTGGGGGCCATCGTGGGATGCTCCGTGACCCGGACGGAGGCCAAGCGCCTCAGCGCCCTGCCCGTGCGCACGCCCGGGGGGTGGATGCTCGTGGTGCAGGTGCGGGAGTAGACGCATGGAATCCTCCGCTCTGAAAAAGACCCTGACCCGGCTCGTGGATGTCCGGCGGGAGGAGCTAGGCCGCGTGCTCCCCCTGACCGCGGCCTTCGCGCTGTTCATGGCCTCCCTCTATGTGCTCAAGCCCGCGCGCGACGCCCTCTTTTTAGACCGGTTCGGCGTCAGGCAACTCCCTTACGCCCTCCTCCTGGCCGCCCTGGTCGGAGGGGCCGTCGCCGGGATCAACGCCCGGATCGCCCGCTCCGTGCGCCTCCGCCGGATGATCCTGGGGGTGTTTCTCGTCCTGATGGCCCACCTCCTGATCTTCCGCGCGATCCTGCTCCAGAAGTGGCCCTGGACCATCTACGCCTTCTATGTCTGGGTGAACCTCTACGGCCTGATGGCCGCCTCGCTGCTCTGGCTCCTGGCCAACTCCGTCTTCAACCCGAGGGAGGCCAGGCGGCTGTTCGGGCTGATCGGGACGGGGAGTATCGCGGGGGCGATCCTCGGGGGCCTGTTCACCCGGCAGGTGGTCGGGGCCATCGGGACGGAGAACCTCCTGCTGGTCTGCGCCGGGCTCCTGGGGGCCTGCCTC
This sequence comes from uncultured Gemmatimonas sp., assembly GCA_964428665.1. GTDB lineage: Bacteria > Latescibacterota > UBA2968 > SICM01 > SICM01 > SICM01. The sequence continues at coordinate 7,837 of CAYRZX010000023.1, read as the reverse complement.
CTCCTGGTCCGGTACGTCCGGCCGGGCGAGGGGGTGTCTCGCAGGGAGGAAGAGGCCCCGGAGGGCGTTCTGGCGTCCATCGCCCGCTCTGACCTCCTCCGCCTCCTGGGGGTCGTGGCGGGCCTTGTGGCCATCGTGACGGCGGTGGCGGACTTCCAGTACAAAGACGTCGCAAATCGCGCCTTTCCGAGCAAGGACGCCAAGACGGCCTTCTTCGGGGAGTTCTTCGCCTGCCTGAACGCCTTCGTCTTCCTGTTTCAACTCCTCCTGACCCCCCGCATCCTGAGGACTCTGGGGGTGGGCGCCGCCCTCCTGTTCCTCCCCCTGAGCCTGGCCCTCGGCTCCCTGTCCGTGCTGTTCATCCCCGGCCTCTGGGGGGGCATCCTGGTCAAGGTCGGGGACGTGGGGTTTCGTCACTCCATCCACAAATCGGCCACCGAGATCCTCTTTCTGCCCGTGCCCCCCGGCGTCAAGCAGCGGACCAAGATGTTCATCGATGCCACCGTGGACAACCTGGCCACCGGCCTGGCCGCGCTCCTGGTGCTCCTCCTGACCGGGCCGTTCGGCGTGGCCTACGGACGCCTGAGCCTGCTCTCCCTGGGGGTCATCGCCATCTGGTTCATCCTGACCTTTCGGGTGCGCAGGGCCTACGTGGACGCCTTCCGAAAGGCCATCGAGCGACGCGACATCGACCTGAACGACCTCCGGGTGAACATCTTGGAGGCCTCCAACGTGGACGCCCTCAGGGCCGCCCTCGGCAGCCCGAACGAGCGCCAGGTGGTCTACGCGCTGGACCTGCTGGCCTCTGCAAAGGGCCTGAAGCCAACCCCCCTGATTCGGCCGCTCCTGAAACACCCCTCCCCCGCGGTGCGCCGGAGCGCCGTCCGGGCCCTCCAGTCCCACGCAGACGAGGCCCCTGCGCCGGACGTGGAGGCCCTGATCCGGGACGAGGACGCTGAGGTCCGGATGGAGGCGATCCACGTCCTGTGCCGGATGCGCGGGGGAGACCCCCTGAAAAGGATGAAAGGCTATCTGGAACACCCGGACTTCAGGGTGCAGTCCGCCGCCGTCGGCTGCGTCGCGGCGTTCGGCGCGCCCGAGGAAAAGGCCCTGATCGACGAGCGGACGATCCGGACGCTGCTCGGTCGGGAGGAGGAGGTCCGGGCCCAGGTCGCCAGGGCCCTGGGCGCGCTCAACAGGCCCGACCTGCACGGCCATCTGCTGCGTCTTGCGGAGGACCCGTCGCCGGCGGTGGCCAGACAGGTCATCGAGAGCGTGGGGCAGACCCGGGACCGGGACCTCGTCCCGTGGCTGTTGACCAGGCTTTCTGACAGACGATACCGGTCGGACGCCCGGCGCGCCCTGGTCGCCTTCGGCCCCTCGATCCTGAATCCCCTGAGCGGTCTCCTCGCCGACGAGACGGCGGACCTCTCGCTCCGGCGCAGCATCCCCCGCGTCCTGAGCGAGATCCCGGCCCAGCAGTCGGTGGACCTCCTGGTGGCCTGCCTGGAGCGGGCCCCCCTCCCCCTCAAATATCCCCTGGTCAAGGCTTTGAACAAGCTTCGCGCCAGACATCCGGCGCTGCGGTTCGACGGGGGGAGGGTGGACGCCCTGCTGGTCGAAGAGACCCGCTCCTACTGCGAAATCCTGCAGGTCCTGCACGCCCACCGGGGGGCGCGGGACGGCGCCGCGACCCGGCTCCTCCGGAAGGCCCTCGCTGAAAAGCGGGACCAGAACCTGGAACGCATCTTCAGGCTCCTGGGCCTGCGCTACCCCCCCCAGGACATCTTCAACGCCTACCGGGGGGTCGTCAGCGGGGACGGGGCCGCGCGCGCCAACGCCCTTGAGTTTCTGGACAACGTGCTCGACCGGGACAAGAAACGCTACCTCTTCCCCTTCCTCGAACAGGTCCCTATGGAAGTCGTCCTTCAAAAAGGCCAGGAGCTGTTTGAGCGCCGCATAGAGACCCGGGAACAGGCCCTGGACCATCTCATCCGGGGGCCGGACGCCTGGCTGAGGGCCTGCGCGATCTACAACGCCCCCGAGGCGGACTCCCTCCACCTCCGGGGGCTGGTCGAAGAGGCCCGGCGCGACCCGGACCCCATCGTCCGCGAGACAGCGGAAAAGGCGCTGGGATAAGTTTCACCGCGGTAAAGGTTTTCCATGTTCACCGTCATCGAAAAAGTTATCTTTCTCCAGAACGTGGACGTCTTCTCCGAGGTCTCCACCGAGCAGCTGGCCTACCTGGCGGTCATCTCGGAGGAGGTCTCCTTCCCCAGGGAGGGGACCATCTACCGGGAGCAGGACCCCCCGGACGCGATGTACCTGGTCCTGGAGGGCCGCGTCCGGCTGCATCGCGACAGCCTGGAGGTGACCGTCGCCGGGCCGGGCGACCCCTTCGGGACCTGGGCCCTGTTCGACGACGAGCCCAGGGTGGTCACGGCCACCGCCCTTGAGGAGACGCGCCTGCTCCGGGTCGGCCGGGAGGACTTCATCGACCTCCTGGCCGAAAACGTGCAGATCACGCAGGGGGTCCTCAAGGCCCTGGCCAGGCGGCTGCACGGCCTGGTCGGGCGGGTAAAGGTGTAAACGAAAAATAGGAGCGACGTATGGCATCCTCAGAAGAGATCGAGACCATCCTGCTCGTGGACGACGAGGAGATGGTCCTCACGAGCATCAAGTCCTTTCTAACCCTGGAGACTTCCTATCGGGTCGTCGTCTTCACCTCCCCGGCGGAGGCCCTGAGATACGTCCGGGATCACGACGTGGACCTGGTGATCTCGGACTATCTCATGCCCGAGATGGACGGCATCAGCTTTCTGGCCCACGTCAGAGAACTCCGGCCCGAGGCGCCCCGCGTCATCCTCACCGGCTACGCCGACAAGGAGAACGCCATCAAGGCGATCAACGAGGTCGGGCTCTATCAATACCTCGAAAAACCCTGGGACAACGAGGACCTCCGGATCATCATCCGGAACGGGATCGAGAAGAAGCATCTGATGAAGCGGCTTCAGGAGAAGATCGGCGAGATCAGCCGGGCTTACTCGGAACTCCAGGGCATCCAGCAGGAGATCCTCAAGACCTTTGCCTGAACCCATGCCTGAACGTCTGCCAAAATCCGACGAGGAGGCCCTGCGCCAGAGCGAGGCCCGGTTCCGCAGCCTCGTGGAGAACGCCAACGACATCATTTTCTCCATGTCGCCGGAGGGGGTATTCACCTACATCTCCCCCAACTTCAAGGACTTTACGGGGTATGACCCTGAGGAGTTCCTCGGCAGGTCCTTTGTCCCCCTCGTCCATCCCGACGACCTGGAGGAGTGCCGGGCCTTCATCCGGAAGGTCCTCGAGACCGGCGTCTCGATGGGCAGCCGCGAGTATCGCGTTCGGCGCAAGGACGGCAGCCTGAAATGGCACGCCACGGACGGCTCCGTCGTGAGGGATGAGCGCGGAGACGTCATATCCATCATCGGCATCTCCCACGACGTCACGGAGCGGAGGCAGATCCTGGACGAGTTGCAGAGGGCCAACCGGGAGCTGCGAGAGGCCCAGGCGCAGCTCGTGCAGTCCGAGAAGATGGCCTCCCTGGGCAACCTGGTGGCCGGCATCGCCCACGAGATCAACACCCCCGTCGGGGCCATCCACAGCATGCACGACACCCTCGTCCGCGCCGTGGAGAGGCTCAAGACCCTCCTGGGGGCGCGCCTCCCCGGAGAGCTCCAGGAGAACCCCGACCTCCGGGGAATTCTGAAGATCATCGAGGACGCCAGCCGGGTGATCGAGACCGGCTCCGAGCGCGTGACCGACATCGTCCGGAGCCTGCGCAGCTTCGCCCGGCTGGACGAGGCCGAGATGAAGCGGGTGGACATCCACGAGGGCATCGAGGACACCCTGACGCTCATTCACCACGACCTGAAGAACCGCATCCGGGTGGTCAAAAACTACGGCGACGTCCCCCCCATCATCTGCTACCCCAGCCGCCTGAACCAGGTCTTCCTCAACCTCCTGGTCAACGCCAAGCAGGCCATCAAGGGCACGGGGGAGATCGCCATCACCACCCTTCAGAAAGACGACCGGGTCCACATCTCCTTCCGGGACACCGGCGCGGGCATCCCGGCGGAGCACCTCCCGAAGATCTTTGACCCCGGCTTCACGACCAAGGGCGTGGGCATCGGAACGGGCCTGGGGCTGTCGATCTGTTACCGTATCGTCCAGGAGCATAAAGGGGAGATCCGGGTGGAGAGCAAGGTGGGCGAGGGCTCCACGTTCACGGTCATCCTTCCCGTCAACCTGGACAAGGCGACCGGCCATCAGGCCAGATCGTCCTGATTTTGCCCTTGACATTGGACGCAGATCTGTTATGATTTTTCAAGGTTTACCGGGCAGGTCGGGCGGGGATGGGACGAAGGATCAACGAGAAGCGGCAGGTCTATCATATAAAGGAGGGATTCCCGTGGCAGATTACGCTCGCCCTGAAATGCTGCTCACCACGGACTGGGTGGCGCAGCACCTGAACGACCCCGGCGCCCGTCTCGTGGAGGTGGACGTGGACACGACCGCCTACGACCAGGGCCACATCCGGGGGGCCGTGGGCCTGAACTGGCAGACGCAACTGTGCGACCAGGTCCGCCGGGACATCCTGACCCGAGAGCAGTTTGAGAAGCTGATGTCCGACTGCGGAATCGCCAACGACACGATGATCATCCTCTACGGGGACAACAACAACTGGTTCGCCACCTATGCCCTCTGGCAGTTCCGCTACTACGGCCACGACGAGGGCAAATTGAGGCTGATCAACGGGGGCCGCCAGAAGTGGGTCGCCGAGGGGCGCGAGCTGGTCAAGGAGACGCCCAAACACCCCAGGACCACCTACAGGTCGAAGTTCCCCGACGACAACGTGCGGGCCACGAAGGACCACATCCTGCCCCACCTCCGGCAGGGGGTCATCAACCTGGTGGACGTGCGCTCCCCGGCGGAGTTCACGGGCGAGGTCATCGCGCCTCCGGGCATGAGCGAGACGGCCCAGCGCGGCGGGCACATCCCCGGCGCGGCCAGCATCCCCTGGAGCCAGGCCATGCGCGAGGACAACACCTTCAAGTCCTACGACGAACTCAAGGCCCTCTATGGAGGCAAGGGCGTGGACCCCGGCAAGGAGACCGTCGCCTACTGCCGGATCGGGGAGCGCTCCTCGCACACCTGGTTTGTGCTGAAGTATTTGCTGGGCTACGAGAAGGTGCGCAACTACGACGGGAGCTGGACGGAGTGGGGCAACCTGGTCGGCGCGCCGATTGAGAAGCCGTAAGAGCCATGCCCAGATTCATCACCGCCCACATCACCTCCTGCATGACGCGGCAGGACGTGGAGAGGCTGGTCAGGCGGTTCGCGGAGGAGTCGGGCGACGGCGTCCGGAACCTGCGCACCCAGTGCGACACCGTTCTGGGAAGGATGGTCTGCGAGTGGGAGGCGCCCGACCGGGATGCGCTCGTCCGGTGGCTGGCCGGGCGCAACGTGCGCTTCCGCGGACAGGACGAGTGGGTGATGCACGTGCAGATAGAAGTCGTGGAGGGAAAGGTCGTGGGGCCTTGACAGATCAAGGCCCCACAATCTTCAGCACCTCTCTCAGGTCTTTGATCTCGTAGTCCGGCCCCGGTATCCCCTGCCTCAGCGCCTCCCCCCTCCGATTGAGCCACGCCACGCGCAGGCCGGCCCCTCTGGCCCCCCCCACGTCGTCCTCCTGTGAGTCCCCCACATAGAGCGCCTCCTCCGGCCTGCACCCAAGAAACGCCAGGGCCTGCCCGAAGATCTCCGGCCTGGGCTTGTAGCACCGGACCCCCTCGGAGGTGATCACCACGGGGAATTGCAGGCCATTCGCCCTCAGCGCGCCGTCGATGTTCTCCACGTCGGCGTTGGACAGAACCCCCGTGACCACGCGCCCGTCCAGGCCCGTCAGCGTCGGCCTCACGTCCGGGTAGGCCGGGGCGCTGTTGAACCGCTCGAAGAGCGCGTCGATGTGCTCGCGGGCCCCGTCCTCGATCCCCAGCTCCTGAAACGCCCGCTCCAGGCTGACCACGTCCGCCTCCCGCAGGGTGATGAAGTCCCCCCGGATCAGGGGGAAGAAGTGCCGGTCCCACGCCTCCAGGAAGGCGTCCCGGTCCATCGCCAGCCCGTTCCGCCGGATGATCCTGTCGCACAGCTCCCGCAGCGGGACCATCGCGTCCTCGAACAGCGTCCCATATCCGTCGAAAAGAACGACTTTGAATCGCACGTAAATCCTCACGGTTTCGTCGCCGTCACGTACCGGGCGAGCAGGGTCAGATTCCGAATGAACGTCCGGCACGAGATCACCTCCGCCGGCGCCCGCCTCCCCCGGTCGTTCGGGTCCTTCAGCCACCCCTCCTCCACCCACCGCCCCTCCCCGTCCAGCGACGAGATCGCGGCCTCCACGGCCTCGCGCTTCGGCGCGGACACCTTGCGGGGGGTTACCCGCACCGCATCGCGCCCCTCTTTTGCGATCCGCTCGTAAGACCCCTCCACCTCCCTCAGCCGGGCCTCCGCGATCTTGAAGGCGTAGTGGTCCGGAAGGTCCGCGTCGCTGGGAGTCAACTCATACGCCCTGGTGAAATAGAGCGGCCGGTTGGTCTCCAGCTCGTAGAACCTGGCGAGCCGTCCGTCCGGCAGGGCCGATTGCCCGGCCCAGGCGAGGGCGCGGGGCACGGGCTCCAGGAACCGCCCCTCCCCCGTCTCCAGGTAGAGGTCCATTAGCGCCCGCATCGCCCCGAAAGACTCGGCGCTGGCCACGGCCGGCGGCTCGAATCGCCTGGCCCAGACAGGCTCCATGTCCCGGTTGTACTGCTGCGCCCAGGCGGGCTGCGGGTCGGGCATCTGCGCCAGGATCAGGAACTCCCCCCCTCTCCTGGCCGCGTCCAGATAGCCCTCGTCCTGGTAAGTGCGATACGCCTCCATCATGACCGCGATCACGTCCGCGATCGCGTTGTCGTTGAGGGTATAATGGGCCGCGTATCGCTCCTTCGGCCAGACCCGGGGCCAGGCCTCCGGGTAGCGCGCCCGCTTCACCGGGAACGCCTCCGGGTCCGGGAACGCGCTGTAGCGCTGCGGCCACGCCCCGTTGGGGTACTGCGCCCGCATCAGCGCCCTCAGCGCATACCCGGCTGCGCCGTGGACCTCCGCGTCCTGGAACCGGGTGGCCCGGTCCACCCGCATCAGCAGGCGAAGCGCGGCCTGCGTCGTGTTGTCGTCCAGGGTCGTCGTGTTCCGCCGGCCCCCCTGTAGGGCGGGGAGACGATCCTGTGAATCGTCCGGGGTGGGGACGTCTCCGGCCTCCGCATCCCGCCGGTAATACCAGCGCCCGCCCTCCTGCGGGTCGAAGTCGATCCGGTAGTCCCACCCCCCGGAGGCGAGCTGCCCCCAGGCCAGCGCGCGCGCCGCCTCCTGCGCGGCGTCCAGATAAAGCGTATCCCCGGTCGCCTTCCACGCCTCCAGGCAGGCCATTCCCACGGCCGGCGTCCCCGGCGGCTGCACCCAGATCGTGGACGCCGACGCGACCTCCTCCCCCTCGCGCACGGAGAGGTCGCTTTTATACTGCCACACGTAGCCCCCCCGCATCGCCACCCGCGCCCGGAAGAAGCGGGTCGCCCGCTGCATGGCCCGGATCGCCTCCGCGCGCAGGAGGTCTTCGCCCTGCGCCTCCGCGCCCCAGGCCCCGATCAGCAGGGATAGACAGAGCCATGTCCTCGTTATCGAACGCATCCGCCTCTGGGCGCGGGAATAAATGATACTGTTGGTTTATTCGGGGTGATGGTGTATAATAGGCCCGTTACAG
>CAYRZX010000022.1:0-32685 GCA_964428665.1 uncultured Gemmatimonas sp. | reverse complement strand
CAAGACCACTGACCACAAGACCACTGACCACAAGACCACTGACCACAAGACCACTTTTTTGGTCCTGTTGTCCTGTTGTCCCGTGGTCCTGTGGTCCTGTGGTCTTTCTGCGCCTCTCACGTCTACCGTCTCACGTTCTTTTAACCAGCTTCACCACCGTCTCACAATGCGCCGTCTGCGGGAACAGGTCCACCAGCCGCGCCCGCTCGGCCCGGTAGCCCGCGGCCAGCAGCCGGGAGACGTCCGTCGCAAGCGCCTCCGGGTTGCAAGACACGTAGACGATCCGGGGAGGCGCGAGCTCGATCAGCGCCTGCAGGGCCCCCGGATGCATGCCCGCCCTCGGAGGGTCCACGGCCGCCACGTCGAACCGCTCCCCCTGCCTTCGAAGCTGCTTCAGGACCGGACCCGCGTCCCCCGGCGCGAACCGGCACCCCTCCACCCGGTTCTCGGCGCAGTTTCGCAGGGCGTCCCGCACCGCCTCCTCCGACGACTCCACGCCCACGACGCGGCCCCCCTGCCGCGCCAGGAACATGGCGATGGCCCCTGTCCCGCAGTAGAGGTCCAGCGCCCGTTCCCCTCGCAACAGGTCCGAGTACTCGGCCACCAGGTCGTACAGGCGCTCCGCCTGCCTGGGGTTGGTCTGAAAAAACGAGGTCGGCGACACGCGAAAGGTGAACTCGGCGAGACGCTCCCGGATGAACCCCTCCCCGTGCAGGACGGTCACCTCGTCCCCCGTGGCCACCTGCGCCTTCCGGCGATTGACCGTGTGGATGACCGTCACCACCTCCGGGGCGGCCCTCAGCACGGCCTCGACCACGCCCGCCCGCTCCGGGAAGGGCTCCTCCGAGGTGACGAGATTGACCATCACCTCCCCGGTCCCCTTGCCCTCCCGCACCGTCACGAACCGGAGCAGCCCACGGTGGCTCCTCAGGTCGTAGACCCGCAGCCCCGCCGATCGGGCGAACGCCCGGACCGCCTCCACGACCCGGTTGGACGCCTCCGACTGCAGGTGGCATCGCTGCAGGTCGAACACCCGGTCAAACTTGCCCCGAACGTGGAGCCCCAGAACGACCTCATCCCCCTGCTGGCCGAAGGAGAACTCCATCTTGTTGCGGTAGAAGAAGGGCTCTGCCGCAGCCGTCGCCTCCTCGAACGGGAATTCGACCCCCAGGCGACCCAGGGCGTCCCGCACCATCCCCATCTTCAGGCGGACCTGGTCCTCGTAGGCGACCCCCTGCCAGAGACAGCCCCCGCACGTCCCGAAGTGCGCGCAGACCGCCGGGATGCGCCCCAGGCCCGGCTCCAGCACCGCCACCGTCCGGGCCTCCGCGGCGCCCCCCCGCACGCGCCCCACGCGGGCCTGCACCCGGTCCCCCGGCAGGGCGTCGGCCACCTCAAAGGTCAGCCCCTCGGCCCTGGCGATCCCCCTGCCGTTCGGGCCCAGCCCCTCGATGCGGACCTCCACCACGCTGTTGCGCTTCGGCTTCAAAACCCAACTCCTTCAAAATAAAGAGGGCAAGCCTCTGGCCAGCTTGCCCTCCAACCGATCATCCGCAGCCGCATCTCCTGATAGTGGTTTGTCAAGATAGAAGTGAATGGTTGTCATTCTGAGCCGGAGTGCAACGGAGGCGAAGAATCTCTAAACCGAGATTCTTCGGGCGCGTTGCGCCCTCAGAATGACGACCCCTCAAACCTTCTTTGACAGAGCACTACGCCTCGGTCTTCGCCGTCGTCTCCTCCGCCTTCGGCTCCGACGGCTTCGCCTCGGTCCCGCTCGCAGGCGCCTTCACGGCCTCCTCGCCCGAAAAGGTCACGAGCGATATGGCCGCCCCATCCCCCCTTCGAGCGCCGATCTTCAGGACGCGCGTATACCCCCCCTCCCGGTCCACGAACCGGGGGGCGATCTCGTCAAACAGCCGCTTCACGACCTTCGGGTCGCGCACCGACCGGAGGACGTGCCGCCGGGCGGCCAGATCCCCGCGCTTGGCGAAGGTCACCAGCCGGTCCACGACCCCCCGCAGGACCTTGGCCTTGGTGTCCGTCGTGCGGATGCTCCCCTCCCTGATGAGCGAGGTGGCCAGGTTGTTCAGCAGGGCCTTCCGGTGACTGGGCGTGCGCCCCAGCTTTCGGACCTTGCGTCCGTGCCTCATGGCTAAAAATCCTCCTCCAGGGCCACGACCTCCTTCTTGCGCTCAGCCACGTTCTTGTATTGAGAGATGTCCATCCCGAAGCTCAGGCCCAGGTTGTTCAGGATCGCGTTCAGCTCGTTCAGGGATTTGCGGCCGAAGTTCCGGTACTTCAACATCTCCGGCTCCGTCTTCTGGACCAGGTCCTCCAGCGCCAGAATGCCCGCTGCCCGCAGGCAGTTGGCCGAGCGGACCGACAGCTCCAGCTCCTCCACCGGCATCTTGAGCAGATTCCCGATGCGCTGGGCCTCCTGATCGACCTCCTCCTCCTGGATGTCCTCGATCCCCTCCTCCTCGAAGTGGATGAACAACTCCAGGTGGTCCTTCAGGATCTTGGCGGCAAACGACAGGGCGTCGTCGGGCTTCATCGCGCCGTTGGTCCACACCTCCAGCGTCAGCCTGTCGTAGTCCGTTCGACGCCCGACGCGGGCGTTTTCGATCTCGTAGTGGACCTTCCGGATCGGCGAGAAGATGGAGTCGATGGCGATGATCCCCAGAGACTGGTCTGTCCGCTTGTTGTCCTCCGCGAACACGTAACCGCGCCCCCCGCCCACCACCAGCTCCATCTTGAGGGCGCCCCCCTCGTCGAGTGAGGCGATGTGCAGGTCGGGGTTGACGACCTCAACCTGGGCGTCCACCCGAAAGTCCCCCGCCTTCAGGTCGCCCGGCCCGCGCCGCTCCACCACGACGGTCCGGTCCTCGTCCGCGTGGAGCCGGAGACAGACCTCCTTGAGGTTGAGGATGATCTCCGGGACATCCTCGACCACGCCCGTCACGGTTGAAAACTCGTGATACACGCCTTCGATCTTGACCGACTTGATGGCTGCGCCGTGGATGGAGGACAGCAGCACCCGACGCAGGGCATTGCCGATGGTGGTCCCAAACCCCCTCTCCAGCGGCTGCAGGATGAATTTGCCATACGTGTCGGTGAGCGTCGTCTCATCGATCTGGACGGCCCTCGGCATGTGCAAACTCTTCCACTTCATAGAAACCCTCTCACAGGCCACGCGCCGTAATGTAGGGGCGACCGGCGGTCGCCCATCAGGGGCGACCGGTGGTCGCCCATCTTGTAGGGGCGACCGGCGGTCGCCCATCTCATCGCCGGTCCTACTTCGAGTAGAGTTCCACGATGAGCTGCTCCTCCACCGGGGTCGGGATGTTCTCCCGAGTCGGATGCTCCATCAGAACCCCGGAGAGGTTCCCCTTATCCACGCTCAACCACGGCGCCTGCTGCCCCTCGCCGGCCCGTTTGAGCGCCTCGTGTATGAGCGCCAGTTGGCGGCTCTTCTCCCGGACCTGAACCCGGTCTCCGGGAGAAAGGCGGTAGGAGGGGATGTCCACCAGACGATCGTTGACGGTGATGTGACGGTGTCGCACAAGCTGGCGCGCGGACTTGCGCGACGGCGCAAACCCCAGCCTGTAGATCACGTTGTCGAGACGTGTCTCCAGGAATCGCATCAACGTGTCTCCGGTGACCCCCTTCACCTTCGTCGCCTTGAGGAATGTCGTGTGGAATTGCGTCTCCAGGAGGCCGTAAATCCGCTTGGCCTTCTGTTTCTCCCGGAGCTGAAGCCCGTACTCCGAGAGCTTGGGGCGTCGCTGCCAGTGCATGCCGGGGATGTAGCCTCGCTTCTCAAAGGAACACTTGTCCAGATGACAGCGTGTCCCTTTCAGAAACAGCTTGACCCCCTCCCGTCGACACAGCTTACAGTTGGAGCCGGTATAGCGTGCCATACTGTTACACTCTCCTGCGCTTGGGCGGCCTGCAGCCGTTGTGGGGAATGGGGGTGACGTCCTTGATGGCCGAGATCTCCAGGCCGGTGGCCTGAAGAGAACGCACGGCGGCCTCCCGCCCGACGCCAGGGCCTTTGACCCACACCTCCACGCGGCGAAGCCCCATCCCCATCGCATCCTTGGCCGCTGCCTCGGCGGCCAGCTGCGCGGCGAATGGGGTGCTCTTCTTGGAACCCTTGAACCCGACCTTCCCCGTGCTCGCCCAGGAGATCACGCGCCCCTCCCGGTCGGTCAGCGTCACGATGGTGTTGTTGAAGCTCGCCTTGATATGGGCGACGCCCACCGCGTCCACGCGTTTGTTCTTCTTGCGTGCCCTGCGTTTTCCCGTCTCCGGCGGCAATTTGACCTCCTCCTGACTTCTAACTTCTAACTTCTAACTTCTAACTTCTAACCTTACTTCGTCTCCTTCTTCACCCGCGCCACGGTGCCCCGCTTGGGACCCTTGCGCGTCCGGGCGTTCGTCCGGGTCCGCTGCCCTCGGACCGGAAGCCCGCGCCGATGCCTGTAACCCCGATACGACCCGATGTCCATCAGGCGCTTGATGTTCATCTGCACCTCGCCCCGGAGCGCCCCTTCCACCTTGTAGTTCCCCTCGATGTTGCCCCGAAGTTTGGCGACCTGCTCCTCGGTGAGCTGATGGACCCGGGTGTGAGAATCGACCTGGGTGTCCTTCAGGATGCGACGGGCCAACGAGGGCCCTATCCCGTAGACGTAGGTCAGCGCGACCTCCACCCGCTTTTCCCTCGGCAGATCGACCCCTGCGATTCTGGCCACGACCTCTCTCCTGTAAAAGCCGTCAGCCGTCAGCCGTCAGCAAAAAACAAAGGCATGTCAGGTTTTGCTGATAGCTGATAGCTGATAGCTGATAGCTGATAGCTGATAGCTGTTCTTACCCCTGCCGCTGCTTGTGCCTCGGATTGGCGGTGCATATGACCCGAACCACTCCGCGGCGCCGCACGATCTTGCACTGATTGCACCGTTTTTTGACCGAAGATTGTACTTTCACCGCTGCGGTTCCTCTGAAAAAATAACGCCTTTGTCAGAGGTCAGAGGTCAGTATGCTTTTCTCTGACTGCTGACTGCTGACTACTGTAAAATAGCGGCGCTATTTATACCGGTAGGTGATGCGCCCTTTGGTCAGGTCGTAAGGCGAAAGCTCCACGGTCACCTTGTCCCCGGGAAGGATCTTGATGAAATTCATCCTCATCTTGCCGGAGATGTGGGCGAGCACCTGGTGCTTGTTCTCGATCGCCACCCGGAACGTCGCGTTGGGGAGGGACTCGATGACCGTGCCTTCAACCTGAATGACGTCTTCTTTAGGCATAGACCCGCTCTTGACCTTGATTCGTTATATCCCTTTGAGATACCCGACAATCCGCCTGTGGACCTCCTCCACGGTCCCCTCCCCGTCAACCTCCCTGAGAAGTCCCTTGGTGATGTAAAAATTCTTGATGTCGAAGGTCTCTTGCCGGTAAATCTCGAAGCGCTTCTGGATCGTCTCCTCCACGTCGTCCGGCCGCTGCGTCAACCCCCCTCCGCACGCGTCACAGACCCCCTCGCACCTCGGGGGGGTCGTCAGCAGGTTGTAGACGGCCCCGCAATTCGGGCAGACGCGCCGGGCGGACAGCCTCTTGACAAACATCTCCAGCCGGACCTCCAGGCTGATCACCGCGTCGAGCGGCTGATCCATCTCCCCCAGAAGGGCGTCAAACCTGCGGACCTGTTCGAGGGTGCGGGGAAATCCGTCCAGGATGTAGCCCGGAACGCAGTCGGGCTTTAAAAGCCGCTGGTGCACGATGTCGAGGATCAGGGGATCGGGCACGAGACGGCCTCGATTGATGTAGCGGGCGGCCTCTTTTCCCAGATGCGACCCGTTGGAGATGGCCTGCCGAAGGATCTCACCCGTGGAGATGTGCGGAATACGGTACTTCTTCTCCAGGCACTTGGCCTGCGTCCCCTTGCCCGCCCCCGGAGGCCCAAGCATCACCACCCGCACGCGAAGCCCTTTCGCTTAACCTATCTGCGTCCCCGAATACGACCTTTTTTCATGAAGCCGTCGTAATGCCTCATCATCAGGTGGGACTCCACCTGCTGAAGCGTGTCGAGCGCCACGCCGACCACGATCAGAAGCCCGGTGCCCCCGAAGAAGTCCGAAAGCCCCGGATCGACGTTCATGGCCTCGACCACGAAGAAAGGGAAGATGGCGATGGCGGCCAGATAGACCGATCCCGGCAGCGTGATCCGGGTGAGGATGCGGTCGATATAGTCCGATGTCCGTCTGCCGGGGCGAATGCCGGGGATGAACCCCCCGTACTTTTTCATGTTGTCAGCCAGGTCCACGGGGTTGAACACGATGGCCGTGTAGAAATAGGAGAAAAAGACGATCAGCAGGGCGTACACGCCCCAGTAGGGCAGAGACCCCGGCAGGGGGGTGGAGGGCGAAAAATACGTGGCGATGGCCTGCATGATCTCGCTGTTGGGGAACATCGACGCCCCGGTGGCGGGGATGAACATGATCGCCTGCGCGAAGATGATCGGGATCACGCCCGGCGTGTTCACCCGGAGCGGGATATGGGTGGTCTGCCCCCCATACACCTTGCGCCCCACGATCCGCTTGGCATACTGTACCGGGATCTTGCGCTGCCCCTGCGTCAACAGCACGACCACCGCCGTCACCGCCACCATCAGCGCGATGACGAACAGCTCCCCCAGAATCCCGTATTTGATCTCCTGATTGGTCGTGAAGTTTTCGTACTCCCGCCACAGCGCCTGGGGAAACCGCGCCACGATGCCGATGAAGATGATCATGGAGATCCCGTTCCCGATCCCCCGCTCGGTGATCTGCTCCCCCAGCCACATGATAAAGACCGTTCCGGTGGTGATGCTCAGCATCGTCATCATCCGGAAGCCCCATCCCGTATGAATCACCACAGGAGCCCCGGTCACGTTGGAGTGCAGGCTCTCCAGAAAGATGCTGACCCCAAACGACTGGGCCGCGGCCAGCAGGACCGTCCCGTAGCGCGTGTACTGGTTGATCTTTTTCCGCCCCTCTTCCCCCTCTTTCTGAAGCTTCTGGAAGTGCGGGATCACGGACCCCAGGAGCTGGAGGATGATCGACGCGCTGATGTAGGGCATGATGCCCAGGGCGAACACCGTCGCCTTCGTGAAGGCGCCCCCCACAAAGAGGTCGTAGATCCCGAACAGGGTGTTCTGGGCGCTGGAAAAATAGTCCAGCAGGGCCTGGCTGTCGATGCCGGGCGTCGGGACGTGGCCGCCGATGCGATAGACGACCAGCAGGGCCAGCGTGAACAGAATGCGGCCCCGCAGCTCAGGGATCCGAAAGGCGCTCTGAAAGCTCTTGAGCAAGGAGAGAAACCTCGAAAACCGCTTAACTCTTTTGTGAAATGATCTCGACCTTCCCGCCCGCCTCAGACACCTTGGCCGAGGCCGAGGCCGAGACGGCGTGGGCCCGAACCTCGACGGCCCGCCCCACCTGACCGCCCCCCAGGACCTTGACCGGTCCCTGAGCGTCCCGGATCAGCCCGACGGCCCGAAGGGCCTCGGGGGTGATGGGTCCATCCGGGATGCGTTCGACGGCGTCCGAGAGATTCACCACCTGATACCGTTTCCGGGTGAGGGGCTTGAATCCGACCTTGGGGAGACGGCGCTGAATGGGCATCTGCCCCCCCTCAAAGTAGGCCCTGTGCTTGGCGCCTGCCCTGGCCTTCTGCCCCTTGTGCCCCCTGCACGACGTCTTCCCGTGCCCCGACCCCGGACCGCACCCCACGCGCTTGCGCTTCTTGACTCCGCCCTCAGGAGGAGAGATCTGACCCAGATGCATGGATAAAGGCTCCACGTAACAGAACTTCAATCCGCCTTCTCTACCCTCACCAGGTGCGCCACCTTGAAGATCATCCCCCGTATCTGAGGGGTGTCCGAATGGACGACCGGACGATGCAGCCTTCGAATGCCGAGGGCCTCCAGCGTCGCCTTCTGATCCGCCTTGCGTCCGATGGCGCTCCGGACCTGAACGATGGAAATCCGTCCCTGCGCGTCCGCCATACCTTCCTCCTAGGCCTCCTGGGCCACAGCCTCGATCCCCCGCATTCGGGCCACCATCCCGGCATCCTTCAGCTGGGTCAGGCCCTCCAGCGTGGCCTTCACGGTGTTGTGGGGGTTTGGCGAGCCCAGAGACTTCGTCAGGACGTTCTGCACGCCGGCCATCTCCAGAACGGCGCGGATGCCCCCGCCTGCGATCAGACCCGTGCCCGGCGCAGCGGGTTTCAGGAGAACCCGGCCCGCCCCGAAGCGCCCGATAACCTGGTGCGGGATCGTCCCGTTGACCAGCGGAACGGCGATGAGGCGCTTCTTGGCCGCCTCCGTGCCCTTCCGTATCGCCTCTGAGATCTCGCCGGCCTTTCCCATCCCCACGCCCACGTGCCCCCTCCGGTCCCCAACGACCACCAGCGCGTTGAAGGCGAACCGCCGGCCCCCCTTGCGGACGTGGGCCACGCGATTGATGCTGTTCTGAACGACGACTTCCGCCAGGTCGAGCTGAGACGGGTCTATCCTGCTCAAGCCAGCCTCCTGATTCTGTTTTTTAAAACTTTAAACCGCCCTCTCGGGCCCCCTCTGCCAGGGCCTTGACGCGCCCGTGGTAGCGGAACCCTCCGCGGTCAAAGACCACCTTCTGGATGCCCGACTGAAGGGCCTTTTCAGCCAGCAGACGCCCGACGACCCGGCCCTGAGCGCACTTGCCGCCCGCGCCCGCGACCTGCTCCCGGACCTCCTTCGACAGGCTCGACATCCCCAGAAGGGAGCGCCCGGCGACGTCGTCGATAAGCTGGGCCTCGACGTTCTTCAGACTCCGGCTGACCGACAGCCTGGGTTGCTCGGCGCTCCCGGCCACCTTGCGCCGGACCCGCCGATGGCGGGTCTTCAGCACCAGCTGCTTCTTGATGTGATGATTCATAAGAAAACTCTCAAACGCGAAATTACGCCGCTGTCTTGCCGGCCTTGCGGCGGATGTGTTCGCCTAAGTACCGGATGCCTTTCCCCTTGTAAGGCTCCGGCGGACGCAGCGCCCGGATCTCCGCGGCCACGTGCCCCACGAGCTGCTTGTCGGCCCCGCGCACGATGACAACGGCCTGAGCATCCTCCACGCCCGGCGCAGGAGGCTCCGTCGCGAACTGGATGCCGGCCGGAGCGGGAAAGGGAATGGGATGGGAGTGCCCCAGCGCAAACCGGAGATTTTTCCCCTCCATGTCCGCCCGGTACCCGATCCCCACGACGACCAGACGACGCTCAAACCCCCGGGTCACGCCCTCAATGGCGTTGCTCGCCAGCGTGCGCGTGAGCCCCCACACGGCCTTGACCTTGCGGTCTCCGTCCGGCGCCGCGATCTTGATGGATGTCCCCTCCACCGCCACGGACAGGAAAGGGGGCGTCAGGATGTCCAGCTCCCCTTTCGGCCCCTTGACCTTCAGAGACCCGTTCTGAACCTGAACCGTGACGCCCGAGGGCACGGGTATGGGTTTTTGTCCTACGCGAGACACGTTGAATTCCTCATGCGATAATGCCTGCTCACCAGACGTAACAGAGGACCTCGCCCCCCACCCCCGCCGTGCGGGACTCCTCGTCCGTCATGATCCCTTTGGGCGTCGAGAGGACCGCAATGCCGAGTCCATTCAGCACGCGGGGGACCTCCTTCTTGACGACATATCGCCGCAGGCCGGGCTTGCTCACCCTCTGGAGGCCCTGAATGACGCTCTCCTCGTCCGGGTCGTATTTCAGGTAGAGCCTGAGATACCCCTGGCGGCTGTCCTCGACGTAGGTGTAGCTGTTGATGAACCTGCGCTCCGCCAGGATGCGGGCGATCTCGCGCTTGACGCGGGACGCCGGAACATCCACCTTCTTGTGGCCGGCCTTGCACGCATTCCGGATACGGGTCAACATATCCGAGATCGGATCGGTCATGCTCATAGCGACAGTCGCCCTTCCTACCAGCTCGCCTTCGTGACGCCGGGGATCTCACCGAGCAGGGCCAGATCCCGGAAACAGATGCGGCAAAGCCCGAAATGCCGCATGTAGGCCCTGGCGCGTCCGCACCGATGACACCGGTTGTGACGCCTCACCTTGTACTTGGGTTTCCTGCTCGCCTTCACCATCCAGGCCTTGGTGGCCATAATCGCCCTCGCTGATACCTGTATTTACGCCGCCCTGAAGGGCATCCCAAACCTCTTGAGCATCTCGAACGCCTCTTCGTCCGTCTTTGCCGTCGTGACAATCGTCACGTCCAGGCCCCGGACCCGGTCGATCTTGTCGTAGTCGATCTCCGGGAAGATGATCTGCTCCTTGATGCCGAGGGTGTAGTTGCCCCTCCCGTCGAAAGAGTCCGCCGGAACCCCCCGGAAGTCCCGGATGCGGGGGATCGCAAAGTTGAGAAACCGGTCCAGGAATTCGTACATCCGGTCCCGGCGGAGCGTCACGCTGCACCCGACCGGAACGCCCGCCCGCAGTTTGAAGTTGGAGATCGCCTTCTTGGACCTTCGAACGGACGGCTTCTGTCCGGCGATGGCGGTCATGTCCTTGAGCGCCCCCTCGATCAGGTTTGGGGTCTGGATGGCCTCTCCCACCCCCATGTTCAGAACGACCTTCTCCAGACGGGGGACCTGCATGACGTTCTTGTACCCGAACTGTTGCATCAGGGCAGGTACGACCTCTTTCTCGTAAAAGACCTTCAGTCTGGCTGACATGATGACCTCGATCTCAACTCGTCCCGAGGGCCTCTCCGCAACTCCGGCAGACCCGCACCCTCGACCCGCCCTCGGCCCTGTCCGCCCGGACCTTCGCCCTCGTGTTGCACTTGGGGCAGATCAGCATCAGGTTGGAGAGATGAACGGAGGCCTCCTTCTCCACGATCCCGCCCTTCGGGTTGGTCCGGTTGGGCTTGGTGTGCCGCTTGATGAAGTTCACCCCTTCAACAATCGCCCGGCTGCGCCCCGGAAACACCGCCAGCACGCGCCCCTTCTTGCCCCGATCCTCTCCGCTCAACACCTCTACCGTGTCGTTGTGCCGTATGCGCACCGCGCGCCTCCTCTACAGAACCTCCGGAGCCAGGGAGACGATGCGCATGTAACGCTTCTCTCGCAACTCGCGCGCCACGGGCCCGAAGATGCGCGTCCCGCGAGGCTCCCTGTCGTTGTTGATGATCACCGCGGCATTGTCGTCAAACCGGATGTAAGAGCCGTCCTTCCGCTTGATCTCTTTGGTCGTGCGAACGACGACGGCCTTGCAGACCTCCCCCTTTTTCACGGCGCCGTTGGGGTCCGCCACCTTCACGGACACGACGATGATGTCGCCCACGGTGGCGTAGCGCTTGCGCGTCCCCCCCAGCACCCGGAAGCACATGCATTTGCGCGCCCCGGTGTTGTCGGCCACGTTTAAGATCGTGTATTCGCGTATCATAACCGCCTTCTCACTTCGCCTTTTCCAGGACCTCGACCAGCCGCCAGCGCTTGGTCTTGCTCAGCGGACGCGTCTCCATGATGGAGATCATGTCTCCGACTTTGGAACGGTTCTCCTCGTCGTGGACCGCAAACTTCCGCCTGCGCTGCAAGGTCTTCTCGTAGAGCGGATGCTGGAACGACCTCTCGACAACGATGATGCGCGTCTTGTCGCTCTTGTCGCTGACGACCCGCCCGACCCGGGTCTTCCGATGACCACGCCCTTCGCCCATTTACGTCTCCTTGACCTCCTGGGCCTTCTCCGGGGACTCCCCTTCGGCCGCCTGCGGCGCTCCCAGACTGTGAAGACCCAGCTCGTGCTCCCGCAGGACCGTCCTCAGTTGCGCGATCTCCCTCCGGACCTTCCGCACGGAGATCGGGCTGGCGAGCTGTTTCGTCACCAGTTGAAAGCGAAGGTTGGAAAGTTCTCCCTGCTTCTCGGCCAGGTGCTGGGCCACCTCCCCGACGCTCATGCTGCGGTATTCGCTAACCTTCATGGCGTTTATCCGTCTTCTAACTCGTATGCCGCTCCACCAGCCGTGTCTTGATCGGAAGCTTGCGCCCGGCCAGGCGAATCGCCTCCTGGGCCGACTCCCGGCTGATCCCCTCGATCTCGAACATGACCCGGCCCGGCTTGACCACGGCCACCCAGTACTCGGGGTTGCCCTTCCCCTTCCCCATCCGGGTCTCCGCCGGCTTGATCGTCACCGGCTTGTCCGGAAAGACCCGGATCCAGATCTTGCCCCCCCGGCTGATGTGGCGGGTCATCGCCACGCGGGCGGCCTCAATCTGGCGATTGGTGACCCACCCCGGCTCCATCGCCTGCAGGCCGTACTCCCCGTAGGACACCGTCTCCCCGCGCGTCGCAAGGCCCCTCCTGCGGCCGCGCTGCTGCTTTCTGAACTTGACTCGCTTGGGCATCAACATAAGCCGCTATCCTCCCGCCGCCTGGGCCTCGCCCCGATCTCCCGGCGCCACCTCGCCCTTGCAGATCCAGACCTTCACCCCGATGGTCCCGGAGATCGTGTAGGCGGTCGCAACCGCGTAATCGATGTCAGCCCGGAGCGTGTGAAGCGGCACGCGCCCGGCAGGCTCGGAGCGCTCCCTGCGCGCCATCTCCGCCCCCCCCAGTCGCCCTGAGCAGACGACCCGGATGCCCTCCGCCCCCATCCGCATGGAGGAGGCGATGGACTTCTTCATCGCCCTCCGGAACGCCACCCGCTGCTCGAGCTGCCGGGCGATGTTCTCCGCGACGAGATGGGCGTCCAATTCCGGCCGTTTGATCTCCTGGATGTTGATGTAAATGTCCTTCCCCGTCACGTGCTTCAGCTCGTCCCTCAGCTTGTCCACCTCCGCGCCCTTGCGCCCGATCACGATTCCGGGGCGGGCCGTGTGGATGTTGATGGTGACCCGCTTGGGGGCCCGTTCGATCTCGATGATCGACACCCCTGCCCTCTGGAGCCGGCTCCGGACGTACTTCCGGAGCATCAGGTCCTCCTTCAGCAGCTCTGTGAAATCCTTGCCCGCAAACCAGCGCGAGCGCCAGTCTTTCACAACCCCCAGCCGAAACCCGATCGGATGCGTCTTCTGGCCCAAGGCAGACTCCTATTGTCCGTCCGACACGACCACGGTGATGTGACTGAATCGCTTCCGGACTCGCCCCGCCGAACCCCTCGGCATCGGGAGGACACGCTTGAAGGCAATCCCTCCATCCACGAAGATCTCCTTGACGAACAGGTCTTCGTGGTCCCCCTTCGCCCCCTCTTTCGTGTCCCAGTTGGCCGCCGCCGAGCGCACCGTCTGCTCCACGACGCGCGCCGCCTTCTTCGGCGTGAAATGCAGGAGACTCAGAGCAGCCTCCACCGCCTTGCCACGCACCAGGTCCACGACCTGGCGGGCCTTCCGGGGAGACATCCGAACATACCGGGCGACTGCGCGCGCTTCCATGAAACCCTCTACGCCTTCAGGGTCGTCGCACGCTCGGTGGCCTTCTCCCTGTGTCCGCGAAAGGTGCGCGTGGGAGCGAACTCTCCGAGCTTGTGGCCGACCATGTTTTCTGTTGTATAGACCGGGATGAACTTGTTGCCGTTGTGGACCGCGAACGTGTGACCCACGAAGTCCGGGGAGATGGTCGAGCCTCTCGCCCAGGTCTTGATCACCCGTTTGTCCCCCGACTTGTTCATCTGCTCCACCTTTTTGAGCAGGCTCTGCTCGATGAATGGGCCCTTCTTGACGGAGCGCGCCACGTCAGCCCTCCTCCTGTCTACTTTCGCCGCCGGATGATCAGGGGATTCACCTTCTTCTTCTTCCGGGTCCTGTAACCTTTTGTGGGCCAGCCCCACGGCGACCTCGGATGTCCGCCGCCCGACGTCTTGCCCTCGCCTCCGCCATGAGGATGATCGACCGGATTCATGGCCACCCCCCGGACGGTCGGGCGGATGCCGAGCCACCTGGACCGCCCTGCCTTGCCGATCGAGACGTTCTCGTGGTCCAGGTTCCCCACCTGCCCCACCGTGGCATAACAGTTCAAACGGACCTGCCTCATCTCGCCGGAGGGGAGACGCAGGTGGGCGTAGGCCCCCTCTTTGGCCATCAGCTGAATGCTCGCCCCCGCGCTGCGGCCCAGTTGCCCCCCCCTTCCGGGTTGCATCTCCACGTTGTGAACCCCCGTGCCGAGCGGGATGCGCTCCAGAGGCAACGCATTGCCCGGCCGGATCTCCGCCTCTGCCCCGGCCATCACCGCGTCCCCCACCGACAACCCCACCGGCGCGAGGATGTATCGCTTCTCCCCATCCCGGTACTGCAGAAGGGCGATGCGGGCGGATCGGTTCGGGTCATACTCGATCGTGCGGACCTGCGCGGGGATGTCGCGTTTGTCCCGCCTGAAGTCGATCCGGCGGTACATCTGCTTGTGCCCCCCCCCCTGATGGCGGCGCGTGATCACGCCCCGGTTGTTCCGGCCCCCCGTCTTCTTGGAGGGGGTCAGGAGGGACTTCTCGGGCCGCGAGGTTGTGACCTCCTCAAAGGAGGGGACCGTCGTGAAGCGCAGGGACGGGGTTATCGGGCGAAATTTTTTGACTGGCATGGATGAAATCCAGTAAAAAATGCTGAATGCAAAGGAGCAATGAGGGTTGAGGCTTTTACTCATTGCTCAGCACTCATTGCTCAGGACTGTTTTTAAGTCCCTTCAAAGAATTCGATCTTGTCCCCCTGCCGGAGCGTGACGATGGCCTTCTTCCAGTCCGGCCTTCGCCCGAGGTGCATCCCCATGCGCTTGACCTTTCCGTGCATCGACAGGGTCCGGACGCCTGTGACCTTCACGTCGAACATCCGTTCCACGGCGCGCTGGATGTCCACCTTGTTGGCGAACCGATCCACCTCAAACACCACCTTGTTGTCCCGCTCCGTCAGAAGCGTGGTCTTCTCCGTGATCAGAGGCCGACGGATAATCTGACGCACATCTTTCATGACGCCCCCCACACCTCCGATAGACGGGCCAGGGCGCTCCTGGTGAACATCACCGTCTCGGCCCCCATCACGTCATAGACCGAGAAGCTGTTCACCGGCCTCACGTCAAAGCCCGGCAGGTTTCGACACGACTTGAAGAGGTTCGGGTCCGCCGCCCCCACCACTAAGAGCGCCTTGCGCCCCTGGACGCCCAGGGCGCGGGCCAGGTCGGCCACGCGGCGAGTCTTGGGGGCGTCAAAGGAGACGTCTTCCAGGACCCGGACCTGGTTGTCGCGCGCCTTGAGGGTCAGCGCCGACCTGAGGGCCAGACGACGCACCTTCTTGGGCACGCGTTCATCATAGGGGCGCGGGTGGGGGCCGTGCGCCGCCCCTCCGCCCACCCAGACCGGCGACCCCATCGTCCCCATCCGGGCCCGCCCGGTGCCCTTCTGTCGCCAGAGCTTCTTCTTCGTGCGATCCACCTCCGCGCGCGTCAGGGTGTCGGCGTTGCCCTGTCTCTGGTTGATCAGGTAGGCCTTGACCGTAAAATAGATCGCATCCTGAGAGGGGTTCTCCACCCCGAAGATCGTGGGCGGAAGCTCCGCAGACCCGACCACCCCCCCCTCCACGTTGTAGACGTCCACAGCGCCCATGTTCAGCCTTAACCCGCCTTTCGAATCAGGACGTACCCGCCCCGTGCGCCTGGCACGGCGCCCTTCACGAACAGGAGGTTCCGGTCCTTGTCCACGCGAACCACGCAGAGCCCTTTGGTCGTCACCTGACGGTTGCCCATCCGGCCGGCCATGCGCAGCCCCTTAAAAACCCGCGAGGGGAATGAGCTGGACCCCACAGAGCCGGGAGCGCGGTGGCGGTCGGACTGGCCGTGAGACCTGGGGCCGCCCTTGAAGTGATGCCGTCGCACAGCCCCCGCGAACCCCTTGCCCTTCGAGGCGCCCGTCACGTCCACCAGATCCCCCGTCTCGAAGGCGCCCACGTCAATGAGGTCTCCGACCTTATATGCCTCGCCCTCCCCCAGCCGGAATTCCCGCAGGACGCGCCTGGGCGAGACCCCTGTCTTCGCGAACAGGCCCCGGTCCGGGCGATTCAGGCGCTCTGCCTTGACGTCCTGAAAACCGACCCGGACTGCCCGGTAGCCGTCGCCGGCCTCTTCCTTGACCTGCACGACCGCACAGGGCCCCGCCTCGATCACAGTTACCGGAGTTAGAACCTCGTTCCGGTCATAGACCTGGGTCATGCCCACCTTCTTGCCGATCATACCCGCCACAGCCAACCTCATTCAAGGTTCAAGGTTCAAGGTTCAAGGTTCAAGGTTTTAAACCTTGAACCTTCTAACTTTGAACTTTGAACTTCTTTTACGCCTTGATCTCGATGTCGATCCCCGCGGGCAGGTCCAGCTTCATCAGCGCATCCACCGTCTGAGGCGTCGAATTGTAGATGTCGATCAGACGCTTGTGGATCTTCGTCTGGAACTGCTCGCGCGATTTCTTGTCCACGTGCGGCGACCGGAGCACCGTGTAGATCGTCCGGTCCGACGGCAGCGGGATGGGGCCGGCAATCAGCGCCCCCGTCCGCTTGGCCGTCCGGACAATCTCGTCCGCCGAACGGTCCAGCGTCCTGTGATCGTATGCCTTCAGGCGAATTCTTATCTTTTGGGACGGCACAAAGAAACCTCCAGAACCCTCGACCCACCGCATTCAGCGTTCAGCGTTCAGCGTTCAGCGTTCAGCGTTCAGCGTTCTTTGTCTTTCGCTGACGGCTGACGGCTGACAGCTACTCCACCACCTCCGTCACAACCCCTGCCCCGATGGTCCGCCCCCCCTCGCGGATGGCGAACCGGAGCTCCTTTTCCAGAGCGATGGGGGTCCAGAGGTCCACGCTGATGGTGACGTTGTCCCCCGGCATCACCATCTCCACCCCTTCGGGCAGCGTGATGCTGCCGGTCACGTCCGTCGTGCGGAAATAGAACTGCGGGCGGTAGCCGGTGAAGAAGGGCTTCTCCCGCCCCCCCTCCTTCGGGGTCAGGACGATGACCTCGCCCTTGAACTTCTTGTGAGGCGTCACCGACCCCGGCTTGGCGATCACCATGCCGCGCTCCAGCTCATCCTTGTCCACGCCGCGCAGCAGCAGGCCCACGTTGTCCCCGGCCTGCGCCTCGTCCAGCAGCTTGCGGAACATCTCGACGCCCGTGACGACCGTCTTCCGCGTCTCCCGGATGCCGACGACCTCCACCTCCTCGTTGAGCTTGATCACCCCGCGCTCCACCCGGCCCGTGCCCACCGTCCCCCGCCCCGTGATGCTGAACACGTCCTCCACCGGCATCAGGAAGGGGAGCTCCGTGTCCCGCTTGGGCTGCGGGATGTAGCCGTCCACGGCGTCCATCAGCTCCGCGATGCAATTCTCATCCTCGGAGTTGGGGGCGGCGTTGAGCGCCTTCAGGGCCGAACCGCGGATGACCGGGACCTCGTCGCCGGGGAACTTGTACTGCGTCAGCAGCTCACGGACCTCCAGCTCCACCAGGTCCAGCAGCTCCGGGTCGTCCACCATGTCCACCTTGTTCATGAACACGACGATGGAGGGCACGTTCACCTGCCGGGCCAGCAGCACGTGCTCCCGCGTCTGGATCATCGGCCCGTCCGCCGCGCTCACGACCAGGATCGCGCCGTCCATCTGCGCCGCCCCGGTGATCATGTTCTTGATGTAGTCCGCGTGGCCGGGGCAGTCCACGTGCGCATAGTGGCGCTTGGCCGTCTGATACTCCACGTGGGCGATGGCGATGGTGATCCCGCGCTCCTTCTCCTCCGGCGCGTTGTCAATGGAGTCGAAGGGACGAAAGTCGGCCATACCGCGATGGTGCAGCACCTTCGTGATGGCGGCGGTCAGCGTCGTCTTCCCGTGGTCGATATGCCCGATGGTCCCCACGTTGATGTGCGGCTTGTCTCTCTTGAACTTCTCCTTTGCCATTGTCAATGCCTCCTTGAAGTTGTGCCCCGATCAGCCGCAACGGATGGGAATCCCACGCATCTGCATCGGATAGGCAATCCGTTGCCGATCGAACACACGATCTGACTCCGGCTCAGACGCCCCGAACCTTTGCCACGATCTCGTCCGCGATGCCCTTGGGCACCTCCTGGTACCTCGAAAACTGCATCGTATAGATGGCCCGCCCCTGCGTCAGGGACCGGAGACGCGTGGCATAACCGAACATCTCGTTCAAAGGAACCACCGCCGTCACGACCTGCGCATCGGGCCGGTTGACAATGCCCATGATGTTGCCCCGACGTGAGTTCAGGTCCCCGATGACCTCGCCCATATACTCGCCCGGGACCACCACCTCCACGTCAAAGACCGGCTCCAGCAGGTAGGGGTCCGCCTTTTTGGCCCCCTCTTTGAAGGCCATCGAGCCGGCGATCTTGAACGCCATCTCGGAGGAGTCCACGTCGTGGTAGGAGCCGTCGTAAAGGGCGACGTACACGTCCTCCACCGGATACCCCGCCAGCACGCCGCTCGACAGCGCCTCCGCGATCCCTTGCTGCACCGGCTTGATGAACTCCCTGGGGATCGTGCCCCCCACGACCTTGTCCTCGAACACGAAGCCGCTCCCCGGCTCGCCCGGCCCCATCTCGATCAAAACGTGGCCGTACTGCCCGCGCCCGCCCGACTGCCGGACGAACCGCCCCTCGCTCTTCACCCGCTTCCGGATCGACTCCTTGTAGGCCACCTGCGGCCTGCCCACGTTCGCCGCCACCTTGAACTCCCGCAGCAGCCGGTCCACGATGATCTCCAGGTGCAACTCCCCCATCCCGGAGATGATCGTCTGGCCCGTGTCGGGGTTGGTGGACACCCGGAACGTCGGGTCCTCCTCCATCAGCTTGGCCATGGACGTGCCGAGGTGCTCCTGATCCGCCTTCGTCTTCGGCTCGATGGCCACGTCGATGACCGGCTTGGCAAACTGCATCGCCTCTAAGAGGATGGGGTGTTTCTCGCTGGCGAGCGTGTCCCCGGTCGCCGTGTCCTTCAGCCCCACCACCGCCGCAATGTCCCCGGCGTACACCTCCTCGATCTCCTCCCGCTTGTTGGCGTGCATCTGAAGCAGCCGCCCGATGCGCTCCCGCCGGTCCTTGTTGACGTTCAAAATGTAGCTGCCCGCCTTGAGGCTGCCGGAGTAGACCCGGAAATAGGTCAGACGGCCCACGTAAGGGTCTGTCATGATCTTGAAGGCCAGGGCGCAGAAAGGCTCGCTGTCCGACACGGTCCGCCTCTGCTCCTCCTTCGAACCTGGGTCAAAACCAGGCACCTCTTTCAGGTCCACCGGGCTGGGCAGATAGTCCACCACCGCGTCTAACAGCTTCTGGACGCCCTTGTTCTTGAACGCCGACCCGCACAGGACGGGCACGACCTTGACGTGGATCGTGGCCAGACGGAGCGCCCGCTTGATCTCCGACGTCGAGATCGGCTTCCCGTCCAGGAACTTCTCCATGAGGTGGTCGTCGAAGTCAGACACGGCCTCTAAGAGCTTCTCCCGGTAGAACAGCGCCTTCTCCACCAGGTCCTTCGGGATCTCCCCCTCCACGAACTTCACGCCCAACGGGTCTTCGGGGTAGCTCACCGCCGTCATCTGGACGAGGTCGATCAGGCCGGAGTAGATGTCCCCGGACCCGATGGGGAGCTGGGTCGGCACGAACCGCGTCCCCAGCCGCTCCTCCATCATGTCCAGCACGCGGTAGAAGTCCGCCCCCGTGCGGTCCATCTTGTTCACGAACGCGATCCGGGGGACATGGTAGCGGTCGGCCTGCCGCCAGACCGTCTCCGACTGAGGCTCCACCCCGCCCACGGCGCAGAACAGGCCCACGGCCCCGTCCAGCACGCGCAGGGATCGCTCCACCTCCGCCGTGAAATCCACGTGGCCGGGCGTGTCGATGATGTTGACGCGATGGTCGTTCCACTCGCAGGTCGTGGCCGCCGAGGTGATCGTGATCCCCCGCTCCCGCTCCTGCTCCATCCAGTCCATGGTCGCCGCGCCGTCGTGGACCTCCCCCATCCGGTGCACCCTGCCCGTGTAGTACAGGATGCGCTCGGTGGTGGTCGTCTTGCCCGCGTCGATGTGGGCCATGATGCCGATATTACGGGTCTTCTCTAAAGAATATTCGCGTGGCATATGAAAATTTTTGAATAGGCCACAGAAACACACGGAAAGACGCGGAATGGTGGGATGATCCCTCCGTGCAATTCCGTGTGTTTCCGTGGCGGTTTTTCTTATCCTCTATAGTGGGCGAACGCCCGGTTCGCCTCCGCCATCCGGTGCGTGTCCTCGCGTCTCCGGACTGCGCCCCCCTCGTTGTTGGCCGCCGCCATCAACTCGGCGGCCAGGCGTTCGGCCATGCTCTTCTCCGCCCGTTCCTGGGAGAAGGTGATCAGCCACCGGATGGAGAGGCTCGTCCGCTGATCAGGGCGCACCTCCACCGGGACCTGGTAGTTCGCCCCCCCGACCCGGCGCGAGCGAACCATGACCATCGGCTTGACGTTCTCCACGGCCTTCTGGAAGATGTCGACCCCGGGCTGATTGGTCCGCTTCTCAACGATCTCCATGGCCCTGTAGAAGATCCCCTCGGAGATGCTCTTCTTCCCTCGCCTGAAAAGACGGTTGATGAACCGCGTCACCAGAATGTTATGATACTTCGGGTCTGGCAAGATTTGCCGTTTCTCAACCTGTCTTCGCCTCGGCATAAAACCTCCGGTCATGGGCCGGTAGGGGCGACCGGCCGGTCGCCCCTACTTCGGCGCCTTCGCCCCGTACTTCGACCGCCCCTGCTTCCGATCCGCCACCCCGGTCGTGTCCAGAATCCCCCGGACGATATGATACCGCACCGCCGGGAGGTCTCTCACCCGCCCGCCGCGCACCAGCACGATGGAATGTTCCTGCAGGTTATGGCCCTCCCCCGGAATGTAGGCCGTGACCTCTGCGCCATTGGTCAGGCGTACGCGGGCCACCTTCCGCAGGGCCGAGTTGGGCTTCTTCGGGGTCTGCGTCGTCACGCGGAGACAGACCCCCCGCTTCTGAGGACATCCTCGAAGGGCCGGCGCGGACGACCGCTTGGCCTTATGCCTCCGTCCGAGACGGATAAGCTGACTGATGGTGGGCAAAGTGAAACCTCCCTGAATGCTCACAGACAGACTTTTATTATAACACATACTGAACGAATTGTCAAGCCTTTATTGCATCGACAGCCTGAGATTCCTCTTCCGCGCCCGCCTCCGCCTCCACGAAGGCCACGCGCCGGTATCGGTCCAGCCCGGTCCCGGCGGGGATCAGGTGGCCGATGATCACGTTCTCCTTGAGGCCCTGAAGGCTGTCCACCCGCCCCTGCACCGCCGCATCGGTCAGCACCCGCGTCGTCTCCTGGAAAGACGCAGCCGACACGAAGCTGTCGGTCATCAGCGACGCGCGGGTGATGCCCAGAAGCAGAGGCTGATACGTCGCCGGATCCCCCCCCTCGGCCACCACCTTGGCGTTTTCGTCGAAGAACCGGAACTTGTCCACCGCCTCCCCCTCCAGGAAGTTCGTGTCCCCCGGGTCCACGATCTTCACCTTCTGGAGCATCTGGCGGACGATAACCTCAATGTGCTTGTCGTTGATCTTGACCCCCTGCAGGCGGTAGACATCCTGAATCTCGTTCACGAGATACTCCTGAACCGCCTGCACGCCCTGGATGCGCAGGATGTCGTGGGGGTTGATCGACCCCTCCGAAAGCTGCTCGCCGGCCACCACCCGGTCCCCTTCGTGAACCCGCAGGTGTTTGCCGTAGGGGATGAGGTACTTCCGCTCCTCCCCGTCCTCTGCCACCACGATCAGCTCCCGCGCCCCCCGGACGATCCCCCCGAACTTCACCCGCCCGTCGATCTCCGTCACCACGGCGGGGTCTTTGGGGCGACGCGCCTCGAACAGCTCCGCCACCCTAGGCAACCCCCCGGTGATGTCCCGCGTCTTGCTCCGCTCCCGTGGGATCTTGACCAGGACATCCCCGGACCGCACCCGGTCTCCGTCCCGCACGAACAGCCTGGCCCCCACCGGGATGATGTAGTGGGAGAGCTTGTTCCCGGCCTCGTCCGTCACCTCGATGTGGGGGGAGAGGGTCCGGTCCCGGTGCTCCACGATGACGCGATGGCGCAGCCCCGTCGCCTCGTCCGACTCCTCCCGGAAGGTCACGTCCTCCACGATATCCACGAACCGCAGGACGCCCGCCTTGTCCGTGACGATCACGTTGTTGTAGGGGTCCCACTCGTAGAGGACTGCGCTCCCCTCCACCGGCTGCCCCTCCTTCACCTTCACGATCGCCCCGTAGGGCACCCGGTAGCGCCCGCCCCGGGGCCTCCCCTGCTCGTCTAACAGCTCGATCTCCCCGTTGCGGCCCACGGCCACCAGGCCCTCCCCGGGCCGCTCCACGGCGTCAAAGTTGTTGAAGTGAACCGCCCCCGCCCGCTTCGCAGCGATGCTCGACTGCTCGGCGATGCGCGACGCCGTGCCGCCGATGTGGAAGGTCCGGAGCGTCAGCTGCGTGCCCGGCTCCCCCACGCTCTGCGCCGCGATCACCCCCACGGCGTCCCCGATGTCCGCCAGGCGGCCCGTCCCCAGGTTCCGTCCGTAGCACTTGGCGCAGACCCCGCGCCTCGACTCGCACGTGAGCACGGACCGGATCCAGCACTTCTCCACGCCCGCCTTGTCGATCTTGGCGGCCAGCTCCTCGTCGATGAGCACCCCCCCCTCCACGATCGTCTGCCCCGAGATCGGCTCCACCACGTCGTTCAGGAGCGTCCGGCCCACGATCCGGTCGGCCATCGGCTCCAGGATCTCCTCCCCCTCCTTCAACGCCTCGATCTCAATGCCTAAGATCGTGCCGCAGTCGTCCTCGGAGATGACCACGTCCTGGGCCACGTCCACCATCCGCCGCGTCAGATACCCCGCCTCGGCGGTCTTGAGCGCCGTGTCGGCCAGGCCCTTGCGAGCGCCGTGCGTGGAGATGAAATACTCCAGCACGGTCAGCCCCTCTTTGAAGTTCGAGATGATCGGCGTCTCGATGATCTCCCCCACGGCGCCGGTGATCTTCTTCTGCGGCTTGTTCATCGGCCCCCGCATCCCGCCCAGCTGCTTGATCTGGTCGTCGCTGCCGCGCGCCCCCGAGTCGGCCATGATGTAGATCGAGTTGAACCCCCCCTCGTGCTGCTGGAGGGCCTCCTTCATCACGCGGGCGATGTCGTTCGTCGTGTGCTGCCAGACATCGATCACCTTGTTGTAGCGCTCCCCGTCCGTGATGATCCCCCGGCGGTACTGATTCTGGATGTTCTCGACCTCCTTGACCGCCCGGTTGACCAGGGTCTCCTTCTGCTCGGGCACCACCACGTCGTCCACGCCCACCGTCACGCCCGACTTCGTGGCGTAGGAGTAGCCGAGGCTCTTCAGGTTGTCCACGAACTCCGCAGCCCTCCGGTTGCCCAACCGCCGATGGACCTGCGTGACGATCTGCTTGATCTTCCCCTTGTCCACCAGCTCGTTGATGAACTCCTCCCCATCGGGAAGGGTCGAGTTGAGGATGATCCGCCCCACCGTCGTCTCCACCAGCTTCCCGTCCATGCGGACCTTGATCAGGCTGTGCAGGTCCACTCGCCCGTAGGCGTGGGCCGTCATGGCGTCCTGGGGGCTGGAGAACCGCTTCCCCTCCCCGGCACCGCCGTGCGCGATCTTGGTCAGGTAGTAGGTCCCCAGGGCGATGTCCTGAGGCTTGTCGATCACCACGGGCGACCCGTCGGCGGGCTTCAGGAGGTTGTTGGACGCCATCATCAGCACCCGCGCCTCCACCTGCGCCTCGAACGACAGGGGCAGGTGGACCGCCATCTGGTCCCCGTCGAAGTCCGCGTTGAACGCCGCGCACACCAGCGGATGGACCTGGATCGCCTTCCCCTCCACCAGGACGGGCTGGAACGCCTGGATGCCCAGGCGGTGCAGCGTGGGGGCGCGGTTCAAAAGGACGCAGTGGTCCTGGATGATCTCCTCTAAGATGTCCCACACCTCCACCCGCTCCCGCTCCACCAGCTTCTTGGCGCTCTTGACCGTCTGCACCAGCCCCTTGTCCTCCAGCTGCCGGATGATGAACGGCTTGAACAGCTCCAGGGCAATCCCCTTGGGGAGGCCGCACTGGCTCAGCTTCAGCTCCGGCCCGCACACGATCACCGACCGCCCGGAGTAGTCCACGCGCTTGCCCAGCAGGTTCTGCCGGAACCGGCCCTGCTTCCCCTTGAGCAGGTCCGACAGCGACTTGAGCGACCGGTTGCCGTCCCCCCGCACCGCCCGCGACCGCCTCCCGTTGTCGAACAGCGCGTCCACGGCCTCCTGGAGCATCCGCTTCTCGTTCCTCAGGATGACCTCCGGGGCCTTGATGTCGATCAGCTTCTTGAGCCGGTTGTTCCGGTTGATCACCCGCCGGTAGAGGTCGTTCAGGTCCGACGTGGCGAACCGCCCCCCCTCCAGCGGGACCAGCGGGCGCAGGTCGGGCGGGATGACGGGGATGACGTCCAGGATCATCCAGTTCGGGCGGTTCTGGGACTGCCGGAACGCCTCCACGACCTTCAGCCGCTTGAGCGCCTCCTGCTTGCGCTGCACGGACGTCTCCATCCGGGCGTTCGTCCGAAGCTCCGCCGACAGGTTGTCGATGTCGATCTCCGCCAGCAGCTTCTTGGTCGCGCCCGCCCCCATCTCCGCCGTGAAATTGTAGCCCTGCTCCCGGAGCTGCTCCACCTCGTCCTCCGACAGGAGGTCCTTCTTCTTCAGGTCGGGCGCGTCGCCGGGGTCGAGCACGACGTAGGACTCATAGTAGAGGATGCGCTCCAGGTTCCGGACCGAGATGTCCAGCAGATACCCCATCCGCGACGGGAGGGACTTGAAATACCAGATGTGCGAGACGGGCACGGCCAGCTCGATGTGCCCCAGGCGCTCCCGCCGGACCTTGGACTGCGTGACCTCCACCCCGCACCGGTCGCAGACGATCCCCTTGTATCGGATTCGCTTGTACTTCCCGCAGTGGCACTCCCAGTCCTTCACCGGCCCGAAGATGCGCTCGCAGAACAGGCCGTCCCGCTCCGGCTTGAAGGACCGATAGTTGATCGTCTCCGGCTTGGTCACCTCCCCCCGAGACCACCCTCGAATGGTCTCCGGGGACGCCAGTTGGATCAAAATCGAGGAGAAGCTCAGCGACTTTTTCGCGTTCACGTCGATCACAGCGTAATTCCTCCTTCAAAGAGAAGGAATAACAACAACGATGAAGTCAGAACGATGAACGATGAACGAAAAGCGAAATAGCCTTTGTGGGTTTTCGTTCATCGTTCCGCGTTCCGCGTTCCGCGTTCCGCGTTCTGCCTTCATCCCTCTTCCCCACCCTCCAGTACCACGTCCATGCAGAGGCTCTGCAGCTCCTTGACGAGCACGTTGAACGACTCGGGGATGCCCGGCTCAGGAGGGTTGTCCCCCTTGACGATGGCCTCGTAGATCTTGGAGCGGCCCGCCACATCGTCCGACTTGACGGTCAGCATCTCCTGGAGCATGTGCGCCGCCCCGTATGCCTCCAGCGCCCAGACCTCCATCTCCCCGAAGCGCTGCCCGCCAAACTGCGCCTTCCCCCCCAGGGGCTGCTGCGTCACCAGCGAATAGGGCCCGATGGAGCGGGCGTGAATCTTGTCCGCGACGAGGTGGGACAGCTTCATCATGTAGATCTTGCCGACCACGACCTCCTTGTCAAACGATTCGCCCGTCTTCCCGTCGTAGAGGACCGTCTTGCCCGTCTGGGGAAGCCCCGCCTCCTCCAGCGTCGCCTGGACCTCCTCGAACGTCGCCCCGTCGAACACCGGCGTGGCCATGTAGGCGTTCAACTCGCCCGCCGCCCACCCCAGATGCGTCTCGAAGATCTGCCCCAGGTTCATCCGGGAGGGCACGCCCAGCGGGTTGAGAATGATGTCCACCGGCGTCCCGTCGGGCAGGTAGGGCATGTCCTCCTCCGGGACGATGATCGAGACGACCCCCTTGTTCCCGTGCCGCCCGGCCATCTTGTCCCCCACCGACAGCTTCCGCTTGCGGGCGACGTAGACCTTGACCAGCTGGACGATCCCCGGCGGCAGCTCGTCCCCGCGGGCGATCTTGTCCATCTCCCGCTCCATCTCCTCGTTGGCCTGCGCGATCAGACGGTCGGCCATCTCCACGATCTGCTGAACGCGCTGGTCCGTGCGCCGGTCGTCCGTCCAGGCGTCGTCGGGCCGGATGACGTCCAGGTCGATCCGGTCGGCCGTCTTGCGGTCGAACAGCTTCCCCTCCCTCGCGAACACCGAGTTGTCCTCGACGTTGCGCAGCAGCCCGACCTTCCGGTCCATCAGGAGTTCTTTGACCTGCTCGTCCCGGGCGGACTTGATCCCGTCGACCTTCACCTTGATCTCCGCCTTCAGCCGGTTCGTCTTCTCGCGATCCGACTTTTTGGTCTTCTCGTCCCGCTCCTTCCGGGAGAAGACCTTGCGGTCCATCACCACGCCGTCCATGCCCGACGGGGCCCTCAGAGAGGCGTCCCGCACGTCCCCGGCCTTCTCCCCGAAGATCGCCCGCAGCAGCCGCTCCTCCGGGGACAGCTCCGTCTCCCCCTTGGGCGTCACCTTGCCCACCAGGATGTCGCTCGGCCCCACCTCCGCCCCCACCCGGATGATCCCCTGTTCGTCTAAGTTCCGCACCGCCTGCTCGCTCACGTTGGGGATCTCCCGCGTGATCTCCTCCGCCCCGCGCTTCGTGTCCCGCACCTGCAACTCGAACTCCTCGATATGGATCGAGGTGAAGGCGTCCTCCTTCAGCAGCCGCTCGCTGACGATGATGGCGTCCTCGAAGTTGTAGCCGTTCCAGGACATGAAGGCGCACAGCACGTTGGCCCCCAGCGCCAGGTCCCCCCGGTCCGTGGCGCACCCGTCGGCCAGCGCGTCCCCGGCGGCCACCCGGTCCCCCTTCCGCACGATCGGCCGCTGGTTGATGCAGCAGTCCTGGTTGGACCGTTTGAACTTCGTCAGCCGGTAGATGTCCGTGTCGAACAGGTCGATGATCTCCCCGCCCTTGAGCCGGTCCCGCTTCACCACGACGCGGTCCGCGCTGACGTAGGCCACCACGCCCGGGTTTTTGGCCAGGACCACCGCCCCGGAGTCGACGGCCACCTTCCGCTCCATCCCCGTCCCCACCAGCGGGGCGTCCGTCCTCAGCAGGGGCACCGCCTGGCGCTGCATGTTGGACCCCATCAGCGCCCGGTTGGCGTCGTCGTGCTCCAGGAACGGGATGAGCGCGGCCGCCGCGCTGACGAGTTGCTTGGGGGACACGTCCATGTAGTTGACGTCCGTGGGCGGCACCAGCGGGAAATCCCCCCGCAGCCGCGCCTGCACGAGGGCCTGGATGAACCGCCCCCGCTTGTCGATCTGGGCGTTGGCCTGGGCGATGACGTGTCTGTCCTCATGGTCGGCGGCCAGATACTCGATCTCCTCCGTCACCCGGCCGTTCTTGACCACGCGATAGGGGGTCTCCAGGAACCCGAACCGGTTCACGCGGGCATAGGTGGACAGCGACGCGATCAGGCCGATGTTGGGGCCTTCCGGCGTCTCAATCGGACAGATGCGCCCGTAGTGCGTGTGATGGACGTCCCGGACCTCGAACCCCGCCCGATCCCTCGTCAGCCCCCCCGGCCCCAGCGCCGACAGACGCCGCTTGTGCGTCAACTCGTCCAGCGGGTTGGTCTGCTGCATGAACTGCGAAAGCTGGCTGCTCCCGAAGAAGGAACCGACCACCGTGGAGATCGTGCGGGCGTTGATCAGGTCGTGCGGCGTCAGCGACTCCGAGTCCCTCAGGCTCATCCGCTCCCGAATCGTGCGGGCCATCCGGGACATGCCCACGGAGAACTGCTGGGCCAGGAGCTCCCCCACCGACCGGATGCGACGGTTGCCCAGGTGGTCGATGTCGTCCGTGTGGCCGTTCCCCTTGCGAAGCTCGATGAGGTAGTGGACCAGCCGGAGGAAATCCTCGACGTGAAGGACCGTGTAGTCCAGAGAGATGTTCACGTCAAACCGCTGATTGATCCGGTAACGCCCCACCTCGCCCAGATGGTAGCGCTTGGGGCTGAAGAACAGCCGCTCCAGGAGCCCCCTGGCGGTCTCGACGTTGGGAGGGTCCCCCGGCCGGAGGAGGTTGTAGATGCGGGCGAGGGCCTCTTCGGCGTCATCCGTCGGGTCCTTCTTGAGGGTGTTCGTGATGACGCCCGCGTCGTTGGCCTCGTTGACGTCGAGCACGTCGATCCGGGAGACGCGCGCCTCTCTGAGCGCCTGAACCTGCTCCTCCGTCAGCGTCTGAAACGCCTCGACGACCACCTCGCCTGAGCGTTTGTCGACGGCGTCCGCCACCAGGACGCGACCCACGGCCTCCTCGTCGACGCGGATCGAGGTGTCCCCGTGAAAGAGGCCCAGAATCTCTCCGTTCTTGGAATAACCCAGGGCCCTCAGGAAAAGCGTCACGGGGAGCTTCCGCTTGCGCTCGATGTGCACGTACATCACGTCGTTGATGTCCATGCTGAATTCGAGCCACGACCCCCGGAAGGGGATGATCCGGGCCGAGAAGAGCCGCTTTCCGTTGGGATGGGTCGTCTCGTCGAAGAAGACCCCCGGCGAACGGTGCAGCTGGCTCACGATCACGCGCTCCGACCCGTTGATGATGAACGTCCCCTGCTCCGTCATCAGGGGCAACTCGCCCAGAAACACCGTCTGTTCCACGATGTCCTTGACGCGGCTCTCCTTGTCCTGTCGATCCCGCGAGATCAGGCGCAGCGTGGCCCGCAACGGAGCCGCGTACGTCGTGCCCCGCTCCTGGCACTCCTCCACCCCGTATTTGGGCGCGCCGATCGAGTAATCGACGAACTCCAGCGAGTAGAAATTATGGACGTCGGTGATCGGGAAGATGCTGTTGAAGACAGCCTGAAGCCCTTGATTCTTGCGCTGTTCGGGGGAGATGTCGGCCTGCAAAAACCACCTGTAGGAGTCGATCTGAATGTCCAGAAGGTTGGGCATGTCGATCGGCTCGGGGAGCTTGGCGTAGGACCGCCGTTCAATGAACCCTTTGTTCGCTGCCACAGCGCTCTCGCTCCTTTAAAAAAGGCCTAATGATTGCAGATCACAGGAGCAGATTAAAAGCCGCAACCGCTCACAGCCCCTCGACCGGATAGAGGCGGGGCGGAGCGGTTGGGAAACCCGAAACGGACGAACACGGTGCAGGCGGGACTACTTGATCTCCACAACGGCCCCCGCCTCTTCGAGTTGCGCCTTGATGCTTTGCGCCTCCTCCTTCGACACCCCCTCCTTCACGGGTTTCGGAGCCCCGTCCACGAGGTCTTTGGCCTCCTTCAACCCCAGGTTCGTGATCGAGCGAACCACCTTGATGACCTGGATCTTCTTCTCCCCCGCGCTCGACAGGATGACATCGAACTCCGTCTTCTCCTCCGCCGCAGGGGCCGCGCCCGCCGCCACGCCCGCCGCAGGGGCCACCGCCACCACCGCAGCCTGCGCCTTCACGCCGAACTTATCTTCGAGGGCCTTCACCAGCTCCGCCAGCTCCAGCACCGAGAGCTTCTCAATCTGACTGATGATGTCTTCAATCGGCATCGCATCCTCCGTTTCATCAATTTCGAATTTCGAATTTCGAATTTCGAATTTTGGATCCTCAGGTTTTCCAATTCGCAATTCGTAATTCGCACTTCGCAATTTCCCTATTCCGTCTTCTCCTCCGCCCGGCGCTTCTCCGCCAGGGCGTGCAGGGTCCCCACCAGTTTCTGAGGAATGGCGTTCAGACACATGGCCAGGTTCGCCAGCGGGCCCTGGATCGCCGACACCACCTGCGTGAGCAGCACCTCGCGGGGGGGAATCAGCGCCAGCTGCTCGACCTGAGGGCCGGTGTAGAGCGTCTTCTCGATGACCCCGCTCTTGATCTTGAGGGGCACAGGCTGCCTGGTGAAATCGGCCAGGATCTTGGCCGATGGAGTCGGGTCTTCCTCCGTAAACACAATCCCTGTAGGACCCCTCAGATACTCCCGGAGGCCCGAAAACCCGGCCCGATCCGCAGCGATGGCAGTCAGCCTGTTTTTGACGACCAGATACGAGGAGGACGCCTTGCGCAGCCGGGACCTCAGGTCCGTCATGGTCCCGACGTTCAGCCCGGAAAAGTCCGTCAAAAAAATCCCTTTCGACCGGGCGAAGATCTCCGACACCTGCGCGACAGTGGCCTCTTTTTCTGCTGTGGGCATGGTCAACTCCAACAACAAAGTGCTGAGTGCTGAGTGCTGAGCAAAAGCAAAGAACAGAGTTTTTGCCCCTACTCAGCACTCGTTACTCAAGACTCAGGACTGTCTTCATCAGTTCGCCGCTGCCGCCGCCTTCTCCACCCGGATGCCCGGGCCCATCGTCGTCGAGAGCGTCACCGTGCGGACGTAATGTCCCTTGACTGCAGAAGGCCTGGCGCGCGTCACCGCTTCGATCAGCGTCCGCGCGTTCTCCAGGAGCTTGTCCTCCTCAAAGGACATCTTTCCAACGGGGGCATGGATGTTTCCGGCCTTGTCCACGCGAAACTCGATCCGCCCCGCCTTCGCCTCGCGCACCGCCTTTCCCACCTCGCGCGTCACCGTGCCGCTCTTGGGGTTGGGCATCAGGCCGCGGGGGCCGAGGATCTTCCCCAGACGCCCCACGCTCCCCATCATGTCGGGGCTGGCGACGACGATGTCGAAGTCGATCCACCCCTCCGAAATCCTCTTGATGAAATCGTCGCCGCCCACGTAGTCGGCGCCGGCCTCCTTCGCCTCCGCCTCCAGCTCCCCCTTGGTCAGGACGAGGACCTTCAAAGAACGCCCGGTGCCGTGCGGCAGGACCACGGTGCCGCGCACGACCTGATCCGCATGCCTCGGGTCAACGCCCAGGTTCATGGCGACCTCCACCGTCTCGTCGAACTTCCGGCGGGGCCTCTCCCTGAGCATCTTGACAGCCGTCTCCAGCGGGTATTGCGCCCGACGGTCTACCTTCGTCAGCATCTCCCCGTAAAGCTTTCCGTGCGCCATCTCTATCCCTCCACCGTCAACCCCATGCTGCGGGCCGTCCCCGCGACCATCCGCATGGCCGCCTCGATGTCCGTGGTGTTCAGGTCCGGCAATTTGACCTGGGCGATCTCCCGGACCTGCGCCAGCGACACCTTCCCCACCTTCTGGCGGTTGGACTCCGGGGAGCCTTTCTCCAGGCCGGCGGCCCGTTTCAGAAGGACCGCAGCAGGAGGCGTCTTGGTGATGAAAGTGAAACTTCTGTCTGAATAGATCGTGATGACAACGGGGATGATCAGACCGGACTTATCCTGGGTCTGGGCGTTGAACGCCTTGCAGAACTCCATGATGTTGACCCCGTGCTGACCCAGGGCCGGGCCCACGGGAGGCGTGGGCGTGGCCTGCCCTCCTGGAATTTGAAGCTTGACAATTGCAAGGACTTTTTTAGCCACAGCACAACTCCGATCCTATTCTTTCTGGTCTTTCTTCTCAACCGGCTCCACCTGGAGCACATCCAGCTCGACGGGGGTGTTTCGGCCAAAGATGCTGACCATGACCTTGATTTTACTCTTTTCAGGGTTGATGTCGTCGACCGTGCCCAGGAATTCGCTGAAAGGGCCGTCTATGACCTTGACCCTGTCCCCCACCCGATAGGGCACCTTCTCCTCGTCGCGCGTCTTCCCCCGATCAATCTGCCCCAGGATGCGTTCCACCTCCTCGTCTCGGAGGGGGACCGGCTTCTTCCCGGGGCCCACAAAATTGGTCACCCCCGGCACATTCGTGACAAAATGCAGCGCCTCCTTCGTCATCTCCATCTCAACGAGGACGTAGCTCGGCAGGAACTTCCGCGTAACCGTTGTCTTGCGGCCGTCCTTCATCTCCACCACCTCTTCCGTAGGCACCACGACCTGCGCCACCTTCCCCGACACGGAGGGATCATTGGAGGCGGCGTTCTCGATGTAATGCTTGACCTTGTTCTCGTGGCCGGAATAGGTGTGTATGACGTACCAGCGCTTTTCCATAGGAGGAGGGACCGCCTCAAGACGGAGACATCTTCGGCAGGGCTACCTGAGCAAAGAGGCCATGCCTTCGGAGAGGATGAAATCGAAGATGGTCACGAAAATCGACAGGGCAAATGAGATCGCCAGCACGACCCCCGTCGAAGAGATCAACTCCTCGCGGGTCGGCCAGGCCACCTTGCCCATCTCGCTCTGAACCTCTTTCAAAAACTGTCCGATCTTTTCAAACATAGGGGTAGACTTAACGCAAAGGACGCATCCGCAGATGATGCAGATTACACAGAAGGTTTAAATCTGCGAAATCTGCGAAATCTGCGAAATCTGCGGATTCTCTCAAAATTGGCAGGGGCGGCAGGACTTGAACCCGCAACCACTGGTTTTGGAGACCAGTGCTCTACCACTTGAGCTACACCCCTGCGGTTGCTTAACGGGTCTCACGATGAGGAGTGTGCTTGCGACAGGAACGGCAATACCGCTTCTGCTGGATACGGTCGGGATGTCGCCGTCTGTTTTTGGTCGTCGAGTAGTTCCGGCGGTTGCACGTGCCGCAGGCCAGGGTGACGAAATCGCGTGGCATAGTCTGTCCGAA
>CAYRZX010000021.1:0-33049 GCA_964428665.1 uncultured Gemmatimonas sp. | reverse complement strand
AGCTGTCAGAAATCCTGTGCCTTACGTCAAGCATAAAATTCTGAGACTATGTGCAAAAGCGCTTTCGTCTACGCCACAGCCTCGCCTTCCATACTTACAGCGGCAGATACACCACCAGGCCAGCCCACTCCGGCAACATCAACAATTTCAGGTCATGAGGCTTTCAATAACGCGTGCCCGGCCTCTTGTGACAACATGTCAGGGGGAAGTGTGATGATTGTCATAAGCACCTCGCATCCTATCGTCTGACATAATAACCTTAAGCCATAGACAAAGTCAAGAAAATTATTCAAACACCGGCGCTCACCCCCCCTTCTCCATGGACGCCATCAGCGGCGTCCACGCCCCGTAGATCCCGTCCGCCAGCCCCTCCACCTGCACCCTCAGCTCCTCGAACCGGCCCTCCGGCAGGTTGTAGCGGCAGACCGCCGCGCACGTCTCCTTGAACATCTCCTTCGTCGTGGGCGTCCCTGTCTCCTTCTGCAGCCGGATCACGTCCACGATCTCCTCCTGAATCCAGGCGTAGACCTCCTGCAGCTCCGGCGAAAGCCGCAGATAGGCCGCGAAGTCCTCGCTCGACCAGAACAGCTTCGACTTGTAGGTCGTGAACGGGCTCAGGTTCGGCAGCGCCCGGTCCTTGGGCCGCTCCGTCACCAGGATCGTCTCCTTCCCGCTCTCGTAGGCGTAGCGCAGCTCGTCGTTCATCCCGCTGGAGAACACCACCGTGGGCCAGTAGGCCACCACCGCGTCCGCGTTCACCCCGATGAACCAGTCCAGGTCCCGCACGACCGTGTGGCTGGCGATGGACCGCAGGTCCGCCGACGTGTAGTAGGACCGCAGGTTGTGGCTCCCCTCGATGGACGCCGGGTCGAACACGGTGAAGTGCGCGTTCAACAGGTCCACGAACCGCCGGATGAGCGGCAGGTCCTCCGGCGGCAGGTGCGTCATCGGATAGCTCGCGTAGACCACCTTCTTCCCCCGGTCCATCAGCAGCGCCCGGAACGTCTCCCGCTGGTTGACCGGCGCCACGTAGTGCCGGGCGTGGAACTGCTGCGCCAGGTGGCCGGAGAAGAACGCCTCGAACTCCTGCCACCGGACGATGCTCTCCACGGACAGATGAAAGTACTCGCCGGGGTGCTCCCGCAGCCGGTCGTGCACCTGCTGCGGGCCGTCGATCAGCGTCACGATAAAGGACGGCGCGATCGCCTTCACGTCCGCGGCCCTCAGCCCCTCCCGGAACCCGTCCCGCAGCATGAAGATCGAGTGGACCGAGACCAGGTTGAGCCTCCGGGCGTTCCGGGCGAGGTTCAACTGACTGACGATCCGCTCCACCGCCGCGGCCCGCAGGGCGCCCAGCGTGACCGGGTTCGCCCGCAGGATGGTGCGCTCGGAGTAAGGCAACCCCCGCTCGCGGGCGATCTGCTCCATCTCCTGCCCCACGTCGAACAGGTTGACCTCCGGCCCCAGGCCCTCGAACAGGGCCGACCGCCCCAGCCCGGAGATGCCCGTGACGAGCACGTTCATGGCGAACTCCTTGGGATCACCGGCAGCACGAGGTGCGACGGATACGCCCGCGAGTGGTGCACGGCCTGGCGCGCCGTCCGCGTCTCCGCGTCCATCCCGAACCCCCCCCCCGTGTTCGGGTTCCGGTCGAACCGGGGGAAGTTGCTCGACGACACCTCCGCCCGGATGCGGTGCCCCTTCCGGAACACGTTCCCTGTCACCCACAGGTCGATCTCGTACTCATACACCCTCCCCGCCTCCGGCAGCTTCGGGGCCGTCCTCCCCTCCCGGTAGCGCGCCCGGACGATCCCGTCGCACAGGCTCATGGCGTACCCGTCCGGCCGCACGTCCACTAACTTGCCCGTCCAGTCCGTGTCCGGCGCGTCCGTCGCCGCGTAGAGGATCAGCTTCACCGGCCCCGT
The DNA here is from genome assembly GCA_964428665.1 of uncultured Gemmatimonas sp. GTDB lineage: Bacteria > Latescibacterota > UBA2968 > SICM01 > SICM01 > SICM01. Next base: position 31,124 of record CAYRZX010000021.1, on the reverse strand, counting down.
CACCTCCAGGTCCTCCGCCAGCGGCGCGCTCGTGTAGCAGAGCACGTCCCCCCGCATCTCCACCGCCCGCTGGTCGTACGGCCCCCACGCCACGATGTGGGGCGAGCAGCAGTTGTTCCCCCCCAGCGTCGGGACCGGGAAGTCCGGGTCATACGTGAAGGTGTCCGTCGGCTCATCTCCCGGCGTATCCGTTGTCAGCGCCCCGTCCCCGACGAGGCTGTTCGCCCTCCCCCCGGAGTGGAGATACCACCTCTGCCACTGCGTCCGGGCCAGCGGCCACTCCCCCTCATCCCGCCACTCGTTGATCCCCATGAGGAACAGGCGCAGCGGCGGCTCCTTCACGATCCCGTTGTCGATCCCCTTCAGCCAGTAATCGAACCACCGCAGCTCCAGCGCCTCTAAGTCCACCATAGACCCGGCCCCAAAGTCCACGTCCCCCGTCTTCGTCGAGGCGCTCAGGGAGTGCGGCCACGGCCCGCAGATCAGCCTGCTCTGCCGCGCCTCCGGCGTCCGCCCGCCCAGCCGGAGGCCGTTGAAATTGACGAACGTGGCCTTCGAGTAGAGGTCGAACCACCCCCCCATGTTGAGCGCCGGGGCCGCGATCTCCCCCCACTTGTCCTCGTTGCTGATCGCCCGCCAGTAGTCGTCGTAGGTCGGGCGCCCCACCCAGTCCTTCCAGAACGCCAGGTCCCGGCCCGCCGCCCGGTCCAGCTCCACGAGCGGCAGCGTCCGGAACAGCTCCGCCCAGTTGAAGTACTCGATGCTCTGCGCCGTGCGCCCGTTCGTCCGCAGCCCCCACGTGGCCAGCACCCCGAGCTGAAACGCCCCCTGCGTGTAGTTGGGGGACTCCCAGTAGTCGCTCGGCGTCACGCGCGGGACCATGCAGGTCAAAAACCGGCTCCGGTGCGGAGCCGTCGTCCACTGCGTCGTCCCCACGTAGGACCCCCCGGCGGTCCCGATCCGCCCGCTGCACCAGGCCTGCCCGCCGATCCACTCCTGCGTGTCGTACCCGTCCCGCCCCTCGTTCTGGAAGGCGTAGTAGACCCCGTCCGAGTCCCACCGCCCCCGGCAGTCCTGGATCACGCAGGCGTACCCCTGGTTGGCCAGCCGCCGCCCCTTCTCGATCATAGGGGCCGTGTTGTTGTCATAAGGGGTCCGGATGAGCACCGTCGGAAACGGCCCCTGCGCGTCGGGCAGATAGAGGTCCGCCGACAGATTCACCCCGTCCCGCATCGGGACCTTTATGTCGAACCGCATCCTCACGCCGTAGTTCATGGTTGACATCCTTCCAGAGGAGGTTTATACTTCAGGTATGTACGATATCCTCTACATCCTGGCCCTGTTCGTCGTCCTGGCCCTCCCGGCCCTCCTGGCCCTGAAATGGGGGGACCGCATCGCGGAGGCGTGGGACCGGCGGCGTCTCCGGAGGCAGCGACGAAGGCGCATCCCCCTCCCCCGGGCCCTGCCCGGCCAGGACGAGCTGCTCACCGGCCTCAGGGCCGCCTCGGAGCGCTCCGAGGCCCTCGACCTCCAGATCAGCGAGCGCCTGCTCGACCTCCAGAGACTCACGGTGGACGCCTACAGGCAGCGCCGGTCCGGGTCTGCCACCGACCTCCTCAAGCCCGCCGAAGCGCTCGAAGCCCTGACCGTGAAAAAGGAGGACCGTCTCAACCTCTTCCTCGACATCGCCTGCCTCCAGAGCGACCGGATCGACGCCATGACCTCTGAGGTGGAGGCCCTCTCCCGGGCCGCCGGCTGGGGCACACCCGCCCCCCGGACGGACCAGGAGAAGGCCCCGGTCCCGCAGGCCCCGACCCAGGAGTCCCCCCCCTCGGCCGCGGACCAGCTCCTCAAAAAGATCGAGGAGGCCTCCCGGAAGCGCCGGTCCATCGACGAGCGCCTGAAGCAGATGAAATCCTGGAGACCCCCCGGCCACACGCCCCCCCAGTCTCCCCCCGAACCGGATGCCGGTAACAAAGGCTCCCAGCTCGACATTACCATTCAGTAGGCAACGATGAACGATGAATGATGAACGATGAACGGAAAACAAAATAGCCTTTATAGATTTTCGTTCATCGTTCCGCGTTCCGCGTTCTGCGTTGCCTTTTCATCGTTCTGCGTTCTGCGTTCATCGTTAGACTTCCACCGGCCTCCCCTCCGCGATGGACCGATTGGCCGCCAGCGTGACCTTCAGCGTCTTGAGCGCGTCCGCGTAAGAGGACCTGATCCTGGACCCGTTCCTGGACGCCACCGCCTCCACGAACGTCTGGTCCTCCTTCAGATAGGGGTCCCAGGCCCCCTGAAACGTCTCCGTATGCCCCCGCTCCACGACCTCCAGGGCGTTGCTCGACACCCGCAGGACCCTCTCATTAATATAGAGGTCCAGCCCCACCTTCCCCCCGGCGCGGGCCAGACACGAGGAGGCGATGCTCGCCACGGCCCCGCTCCTGAACCGGAGGTTCACCACCGAGGCGTCGTGGATGTCGTAGTTCGGGACCCCGGCCATCAGCCCCGTCCGGCCCAGCGCATGGACCTCTTCGACCTCGCCCAACAGGTGCCGGGCCAGGTCGAAGATGTGCGTCGTCTGCTCCACCATCTGCCCCCCGCTCTGCGCCATGACGCGCCACCAGGCCACGCCCGGCATCCCCCCGATCCAGCTCCCCAGCGCAAACCCCACCGGCCTCCTCCCGATCAGCCGCTTCGCCCGCTCCGTCGCGTCCATATACCGCCAGTGATACCCTACGGCGTTGATGACCTTGTGCGCGGCGATGGCCGACCGGACCTCCTCCGCGCGCGTCACGGTCGTGGCGATCGGCTTCTCCACGAACAGGGCCAGCCCCCGCTCCGCCGCCTGGACCTCCTGCTCCCCGTGCGCGAACGGGGGGACGCAGACATAGACCGCGTCCAGGTCCTCCTGGTTGTACATCTTCCGGTAGTCGGTGTAGGCCCTCCCTCCGTACGTTTTAGCCACCGCCCGGCTCTTCTCCCTGACCGTGTCGCAGAAGGCCACCATCTGGGCCTTCTCCACCTGGGCGAGCTGACGCATGTGCATGCCCGCGATGCCCCCCGTCCCCACGAACCCGATCTTGACCGCCATGAGACCCTCCCCTTCCTCTGCCCAGGAATACAGGAGTCAGGAGTCAGAATCCAGAATGAAAAGCGCACGATCCCGCCCTTCTCCTGTCTCCTATCTCCTGTTTCCTGTCCCCTGGATTCTGGATTCTGGATTCTGGATTCTGGATTCTGGATTCTTTCTTACAACGAACCTAAGCTAAGAAAATGCCCCCTGCGGCGCAACCGGAATCTGCCTCCATGTCAACTGCTCAAATGAGCACAACCTATTATTTTTGATAGAAAAAAGGAAAAAAATCGCCTTGACTTTCATCTCGGAATTCGTATAATTCTGGTGGTGAATAGTGGTGGAATGTGGTGAATTTGGGGTGTTTTTATTTAGATTCTGTAAAACAAAGAGTTATATATGCCTTCCTTCCGTGGAGCATACGATTCGATCCCCGTTGACGACAAGGGCCGGATCATTCTCCCCCGCAAAATCCGAGGGGCGCTCCCCCAGGAGGCCAGCGAGAACTGCGTCCTCGCGGCCTGGCTGGAAAACTGCCTGGCCGTGTTCGATGTTCATACCTGGAATGAGCTTACATCCAAAATTCAGAGCGGCGCCTCCATCTCTGACGCCAACACCCGCAACCTGATCCGTTTCCTGCACTCCAATTCCGACGACGTCAAGATCGACAACCAGGGCCGTATCTCCATAAATAAAAAGCTCTTAGCCTTTGCCGGGATCACGGACAGGGTGACGGTGATCGGGGTGGGCGATCACGCAGAGATATGGAGCCCAGAGCGTTACGACCAGTACATGGCCGGCGTCGACGTGGCGAAGGTCGCCGAACTGACCGACCTCTTCTGATATTCCAAGTATAGAATAAATATTCCAAAGGATATTCGAATAAATATGATGCCCGACACGAACATCGACCGGGACCTGGCCGTGCTCTACTGGCGGCTCCAGCGGGGCGTCCACACCAACCCCCGCATCCGGAGCTATCTCTATACAATCGCCGAGCTTATGCGCCGGCGTCGGATCACCCCGGCCAGGCTGAACGCCATCGGCCTGGAGATGGCCGAAAAAGAGATAGTAGACTATAATTTCATAACTTAGAAGATGTGTCCTTCGAGTTCCACAGACCCGTCCTGGTATCGGAGGTCCTGGATAGCCTGATCTCAGACAGGGACGGCCTCTACCTCGACGCCACCGTGGCAGGGGGAGGGCACGCGGGGGCCATCCTCTCCAGGCTCTCAGAGCGAGGCAGGCTCATCGGCCTGGACCGGGACCCGGCGGCCATCCGGGCCGCATCCGAAGTCCTCCGGGAATACGGACACCGGGTCCTCCTGAGACAGGAGGTCTTCTGGCGCCTCGACGCAGCCCTGCGCGACCTGAACCTTCACGAACTCGACGGCGCCCTGTTCGACCTCGGCGTCTCCTCTCATCAGATCGACGACCCCGACCGGGGGTTCAGCTACCGGCAGGACGGCCCCCTCGACATGAGAATGGGGGAGGGCGACCGGTCCGCGCAGGACATCGTCAACACGGCCCCCTACGAAGACCTCCTCCGCATCTTCCGGAACTACGGGGAGGAGAGGAGGTCAGCCCCCATCGCGCGGGCAATCTGCGCGCGGCGGGGACAAAATCCGATCCGGAGAACCGGGGAACTCGCAGCCCTGATCCGGTCCGTCATCCCCCCGGACCAGCCGCAGAAGACCCTCTCCCGGATCTTCCAGGCCCTCCGGATCGAGGTCAACGCCGAACTCGAACACCTCCGGGAGGCCCTCCGGCAGGCCGTCGAGCATCTCAGAGTCGGCGGCCGGATCGGGGTGATCAGCTACCACTCCCTCGAAGACCGGACTGTCAAAACGGCATTCTCCGAATGGGCGCGAGGGTGTATCTGTCCCCCTGACTTTCCGGTCTGCCGATGCGGGAGAAAGAAGACCCTCCGATTCATCCGGGGGAGGCGGGGGACTAAGCCGGGACCTGAGGAGATCGCCCTGAACCCGAGGGCCCGAAGCGCCACCCTGAGAGTCGCAGAAAAAATTTGAAAACAGCAAGTTAATATATAATTAATAAAAATTAAAAATAAATAAAAGAATAATTAATTTTTATTAATAAAATGAAGCCAGAAACCCTGAGCCGGTTTTACCAGGCATTTGGCCATTATCTGATCTGGACGACCCTGATCGTGGGGAGCCTGCTCCTCTACCTCTACCAGCACGTCCTGGTGATGGATCTGGCAGAGGAATTGAGCGCCCTGCGAGAGGAGCAGAGGAGACTGCTGGACGAACGGGAGCGCCTGAACGTGAGCATCGCCCGGCTCACCCAGGGCAAGCGGGTCGCGACCATCGCCTCCGAAAAGCTCTCGATGGTCACCCCATCCGGCGCCCCCAAGAACATCTTCACCGTGCCGTCACACTGAACGATCTGAGCCCTCTATGGTCCTCCCATCCCCTTCACCGAAACCCCCGCAGGCCCCCTCGGCGGCGTCTCCGGCCCACCTCCGTCGCCTCGGCCTGGTCTTCTGGGGGGCCGTCCTCTTCGGGGCGTTCCTCGTCCTTCGGCTCGTCCAGCTCCAGGCGTGGGGGAGGCAGGACTACGTCGAACGGGCGAAGGACCAGCACACCAAGAGCTTTGTCCTCGAAGCCCGGAGGGGCCGCATCTTCGACCGTCACAGCCGGGAGGTGGCCACCAACCTCAAGACCACGTCCTACTTCGTCACCAACCAGGCCGAGGTGAAAAACCCCCAGGCCGTCGCCAGGGCGCTCTCGCAGGTCGCCGGACTCAACGAATCTGCCCTCTACCGGAACCTGACCGGGCGGCGGAGGTTCGCCTGGCTGGCGCGAAAGCTCGAGGCCGAGCGCCTCCAGACCGCCCGCCTGAAGAAACCCCAGGGGGTCCACACCGTCGTGGAGATGAAGCGCTATTACCCGATGGGGAGCGTCGGAAGCCAGATCATAGGCTACACGGACATCGACAACGTGGGCATCGAGGGGGGCGAGCTGGGCCTGGACAGCCACCTCAGGGGTCAGTCCGGCGTCATGGTCTCGGAGGTCGACGCCCTCGGGCGGTCCCTCGCAGAGCGCGGAGAGGTCCTGACCCCCCCGGAGAACGGCGCCGACGTGACCCTCACCATCGACGCCGACTGCCAGTGGATCGCCGAGGAGGAGCTGGCGGCCACGGTCTCGAAGTACCGCGCCAGGGCCGGCGTGGCCGTCCTGATGGACCCCCGCACCGGGGAGATCCTGGCCCTGGCCGGCGCCCCGCTCTACGACCCGAACCGCCCCGGCGACCACCGCCCGGAGCACCGGCGCAACCGGGCGATCACCGACATGTACGAGCCGGGGTCCACCTTCAAGATCGTCACGGCCGCAGCCGCCCTGAACGAGGGGACGCGCCGCCCCGAGGACCCGATCTTCTGCGAGAACGGCAGGATGGCCGTGCCCGGCGGGTTCATCCGGGACTCCCACCCCCTCGGCTGGCTCTCCTTCAGGGAGGTCATCGAGCACTCCAGCAACATCGGGACGATCAAGGTCGCCCGGACCCTCGGCGACAGGCGCCTCTATGAGTACGCCAGACGCTTCGGGTTCGACGCCCGGACAGGCATCGAATTCCCCGGCGAGGCCAGGGGCCTCCTCCATCACCCCTCCGTCTGGTCGAAGCGCTCCCTGGAGACCATCGCCATCGGACAGGAGGTCCTGGTCACCCCCCTGCAGCTCGCCTTCGCCTACGGCGCGGTCGCCAACAACGGCGTCCTGATGAAGCCGCGCCTCATCAGGTCCATCGCCCGGCCGGGCCAGGCCCCGGTCGAGACCCGCCCCGAGGCCATCCGCCGGGTCATCGAGGAGAAGGCCTGCCGGACGCTAATCGAGTTCTTCAAGGGGGTCGTCCAGCAGGGGACCGGCGCGAACGCCGCCGTCCCCGGCTACGAGGTCGCCGGGAAGACCGGCACGGCCCAGCGCGCGGCCGAGGGGGGGCGGGGCTACGAGCCCGGACAGTACGTCTCCTCCTTCGTCGGCTTCCTCCCGGCGGACGACCCGCGCCTCCTCTGCCTGGTCGCCATCGACCGGCCCACCGGCGTCCACTGGGGCAGCGCCGTCGCCGCCCCGACCTTCCGGCGGATCATGGAGCGCGTCCTGGCCCTGAGAGACTGCCCGGCGCGCCTCTCGCCCGCCGCAACCCCCCCGGACACCGGGGCCGTCTACGTCGGCCTCCCGACGATGCCCAACCTCCTCGGCCTCTCCCGCGCCTCCGCCGAGGGCGTCCTGAGGAGATACCAGATGGCCGCCGCGTTCGACGGAGAGGGGATCGTCATCGAACAGTCGGCCCCGCCCGGCCAGCCGCTCGGACCTGGCGTCCGCCTGACGGCGAGATGTCGGCCCCTCACGGCCTCCCGCAGTGACGCGCCAGATAGACCTTTCGCTTCCGGCATCGCCGTGCCCGACCTGACCGGCCTCCCCCTCCGCCAGGCCGTCAACCGCCTGAGCGCCGAGGGCCTCCGGCCCTCCATCTCCGGGAACGGCTTCGTGGCCGCCCAGGCCCCGGCCCCGGGGGCCCTCGTCAGGCGCGGATCGGCCTGCGCCCTGGTCTGCAAACCTGAACCCCCGGCCCCGGAACGCCTGACCGCCGCCCGGACGCCGGGGCAGGAGATCGGGAACCTGCGTTCGCCTCAGACGTTGGCATCTCTGGCGTCCTGGCAGACGAAAAATTGAGTATATTTAGTACATCGAACATCCGGTGTCCGGCGCCAGGCGCCAGGCTCAGGTCGTTCTGACTCTCCTTCCGACCTGACGCCTGGCCTCGGACACAAAAAAAAGGATTGGGGGTCAGGGGCCGGGGGTACCCCGACCTCTGACGCCTGACACCTGATACCTGCTCTTAACATGAACCTCAACGACCTGCTGTCGGTCCTGCCCGATGCTGTGGTGGAGGGAGACCGGGGGGTCGAGGTCCGGGGCATCGGCAACGACTCCCGGACCATCGGGCGAGGAGAGATCTTCTTCGCCCTCAAGGGGACGCAGACCGACGGCCACCGATACATCCCCGACGCCGTCGCCAGAGGGGCCTCGGCCGTGGTCCTGGAGGACGACCTCCCCACGGCCCCGGCGGTCAAGATCCGGGTGCGGGACGCAAAGCGGGCCCTGGCCCTCCTCGCCAGCCGGTTCTACGGAGAGCCCTGGCGGGACCTCACGACCGTCGGAGTCACCGGCACGAGCGGCAAGACCACGACGACCTTTCTGATCAAGTCTGTCCTCGACGCAGCCGGGATGCGGGCCGGACGCATCGGGTCCGGCCAGAACATCGTGGGGAGGGAGTTCCAGGCGACCCAGAACACAACCCCTCTCGCCCACGAGGTCCAGCGCCTCCTCCGGGAGATGGTCGAAAAGGGCGACCGCGCCGTCGTCATGGAGGTCACCTCTCACGCCCTGGTCCTCGACCGGGTCTACGGCATCGACTTCAGACTGGCCGTCTTCACGAACCTGACGCGCGACCATCTGGACTTTCACGAAACCGAACGGGCCTACTTTGAGGCCAAGTCCCTGCTCTTTGAAAATCTGAGACCCGAATCCGGCGCGCGGGCCGTCCTCAACGCCGACGACCCCGCCTCTGACGAACTCGCCCGGCGCACCCGCGCCCCTGTCCTCACCTACGGCCTGGCCCCGGCCGCCCACGTGCGGCCCAAACGCCATACCACCGACTGGCAGGGGACGCGGATGGAGGTGGCGACCCCGATCGGGGGCATCGACCTCCAGTCGAACCTCCGGGGGCTGTTCAATGTCTCCAACCTGCTCGCCGCCGTCGCCTCCGGCATCGCGCTCGGCCTCGACCCCGACGCCGTCCGGCGGGGCCTCCTGAGCGTCCAGGTCCCCGGCCGGTTCGAGAGCGTGGACGCCGGCCAGCCCTTCGCCGTCCTGGTCGACTACGCCCACAAGCCCGACGCCCTCGAAAAGGTCCTCCGGGCCGCGCGGGGGCTGACGACAGGCCGGCTGATCTGCGTCTTCGGCTGCGGCGGGGACCGCGACCGGGGCAAGCGACCGATGATGGGAAAGATCGCAACCGACCTGTCGGACCTCGCGATCGTGACCTCCGACAACCCCCGCACCGAGGACCCGAACGCTATCATCGCCGAGATCGTCGCGGGCATCCCCGGAGGAGCGGCGGGGAGACGATCCGGTAGTGGGGTGGGTCGATCCGGTGAATCGACGGAAGGGAGGACGTCCGGGGTGGAGGTGATCGCCGACAGGCGACAGGCCATTCACCGGGCCGTCTCGGCCGCCCGCCCCGGCGACGTGGTCCTGATCGCGGGCAAGGGGGACGAGACCTATCAGGAGGTCCAGAAGGTCAGGACGCATTTCGACGACCGCGAGGTGGCCCGCGAGGCATTGAAGAAGTAACTATGGAACGCTTTACCCTCGGAGAGATCACCGACGCCGCTCGCGGGCAGATCGTCTCAGGAAAACATCCGCCCGGATTTGAGCCCGTCGGGATCTCCATCGACACCCTGACGCTCAAACCCGGGGAACTCTTCTTCGCCCTGAAGGGAACCCGGACCGACGGTCACTTCTTCATCGCCTCGGCCTTCGAGAAGGGGGCCGCAGCAGCCGTCGCCTCCGGCCGCTGGTTCGCCTCGCTGCCGGAGCAGGACCGGCCCGCCGGGACGCTCATCCTGGCGGATGACCCGGAGCAGGCGATGATCGACATCGCCAGCGCCTATCGGCGGAAGTTCCGGGTCCGGGTCGTCGCCATCACGGGCAGCGCAGGCAAGACCACGACGAAGGAGATGGCGGCGGCGGTGCTCGCGACCCGCTATCGCATCCTGAAGACCGAGCGCAACCTGAACAGCCGGCAGGGCCTCTCGCTCATGCTGTTCCGGCTCTCGGCGCAGCACGAGGTCGCTGTCCTCGAACTCGGCATCAGCGAGCCCGGCGGACTCACGCGCCTCTGCCAGATGGCCGACCCCAACGTCGGCCTGATCACCAACATCGGTCCATCTCATCTCGAGTTTTTAGGCTCTGTAGAGGGGGTGGCCAAAGCCAAAGGGGAAATCCTGGAGTATCTAGACGAGTCTTCGACGGCTATCTTAAATCTCGATGACCTGTGGCTGGTCAAGGGGCAAAACAAAATCAAGGGGAGACTCCTTGGCTTTGGCATCGAGGAGATAAGTCAGTTCCGTGGGGAGGGACTTGTCTTTGACCAGGCTGGCTGCGGTCATTTCTCTCTACAGGGCCGTAAAATATCACTGCGCGTCCCCGGCCGCCACAACGTCTACAACGCCCTGGCGGCGGCGGCCGTGGGGCACGCGCTCGGCGTCCCGCTCGACGAGGCGATCCCGGTCCTTCAGGCGTTTCAGCCCGCTGCGATGCGCAGCGCGGTCGAGACGCGCGGCGGGGTTAGCATCCTCAACGACGCCTACAACGCCAACCCCACCTCCATGAAGGCCGCCCTCGAGACGCTCAGGGTCATGGCCGTCGGAGGGGGGGGCAGGCGCATCGCCTGCCTCGGCGACATGCTGGAGCTGGGGGAAGACGCCCCCGCGCTGCACCGGGAGGTCGGGGCCTTCGCGACGAAAGGCATCGACCTCCTCTTTGCCACCGGCCCCCTCGCCGCCGAAATCGTGAAAGGGGCTGCCGCGCTGGGCGACCGCGCCCGCCACTTCCCGGACCGGGCCGACCTCATCCGGGCGCTGAACGAAACCCTCCGCCCCGGTGACATCCTGCTGGTCAAGGGGTCTCGGGGGATGCGGATGGAGGAGGTCCTCGCGGGGCTCAAATTGTAAAAACAGGAAACGGGGAAACGGAGATGCGGGGAAACGGAGAAAAGAATCTCTCCGTTTCTCCGTTTCTCCCCTTCTCCGTTTCGCCTTTTCTTTCTCCCATGTCCACCACCCGACTCGACATCTCCCTCCTCCTGATCGCGCTGGCCCTCGTGGCCATCGGGACGGTCATGATCTACAGCGCCAGCTCCGTCCTGGGCGAGATGCGCTTTGAGAGCAGCAGCTTCTTCCTCAACCGCTGGCTCCTGCGCGCCGGCCTCGCGCTGCTCCTGATGACCCTGGTCATGCAGGTCAACTACCAGGTCTGGGCGCGCCTGGCCAAGCCCCTGCTCATCCTCGGCGTGGGCCTGCTCCTAACCGTCGTCCTCCAGAAACTCCTGTCCGGGAACGCGGGCATCCGGGGCGCGCACCGCTGGATTCAGGTCGCCTCTGTCTCCTTCCAGCCCTCCGAGCTGGTCAAGCTCATCCTGGTGATCTACCTGGCGGAGTCCCTCGCCCGGAGACAGGCCCACCTCCACGAGATCAGGGAGTTCGGCCACCACGCCGCCGTCGTCGCCGCCGTCGCGGGCCTGATCGTCCTGCAGCCCGACCTCGGCATGGCCGTGGGGCTGGGCGCCGTGGCCGCCCTGATGATGGCCGTGGCCGGCGTCAGGCTGCGCTACATGTTCGGGTCGGCCCTGGCCGTCCTGCCGGTCCTCTACGTCCTGGTCTTCTGGGTCGGCTACCGAAAGGACCGCATCGAGGCGTTTCTCAGCCGGAGCGAGCACATCCAGGGGAAGGGGTATCAGATCACGCAGTCCCTGGTGGGCCTGGCCTCCGGAGGGCTCACCGGCGTCGGGCTGGGGCAGAGCCACCAGAAGTTCCTCTTCCTGCCCGACCCCCACACCGACTTCGTCTTCTCCATTCTCGGAGAGGAGTGGGGGATCCTGGGGACCGCCACCGTGGTGGTCCTGTTTCTCCTGTTCGGCCTGACCGGGTTCAGGATCGCCCGTCGCGCCCCGGACCTGCACGGCTTCCTGCTCAGCGTCGGCGTCACCTCCCTGGTCCTGGTCTACGCCCTGCTCAACGTCGGCGTCGTCACCGCCGTTCTCCCGACCACCGGCCTGCCGCTCCCGTTCATCAGCTACGGCGGGTCTTCGCTCATGCTGACCCTCATCGGCGTCGGCATCCTCCTGAACGTGGCGCGGCAGGGCGTCAACCCTCCGGCGCCGCTCACGCCGATGACCGGGGCGCTCGACTGGCCCCCGCGTCCGGGCCGGGGGACCTAAGGCGATGGGCATCCGCGTCCTGATGGCCGGGGGAGGGACGGGTGGACACGCCTTCCCGGCCATTGCCATCGCCGACGAGATCCGCAGGCGTCGGGCCGACGCGGAGATCCGGTTCATCGGGACGCGCCGGGGCGTGGAGATGCGGGCCGTCCCGCGGGCGGGCTATCCCATAGAGGTCGTGCCCGTCATCGGCCTCCGGCGGGCGCTCAGCGTGGACCTCCTGAAATTTCCGTTCATCCTCGCGGCGGGCCTGGCCCGGACCTTCCGGACGGTTCGCCGTTTCCGTCCCGCCGTCGTCGTCTGCACCGGCGGCTACGTCAGCGGCCCGGCGGGCATCGCGGCATACCTGCTGTCCGTGCCCCTCGTCGTCCAGGAGCAGAACAGCTTTCCGGGCCTCACGACCCGGCTCCTCTCCCGCATCGCCGCCCAGGTCCACGTGACCTTTTCGGCCTCGCGGCGCTACCTCGGAGGGAGGGGGGAGGTCAGCGGCAACCCCACGCGGGTCGAGATCGGGTCCGTCGGCCAGTCGGAGGCCCGCCTGCGCCTGGGTCTCCGGCCCGACCTCCCGACGCTCCTGGTGTTCGGTGGGAGTCAGGGTTCTCACGCCATCAACACAGCCGTCGGCCAGGCCCTCCCGGCGCTCCTAAAGGGCCGGAGGCTCCAGGTGCTCTGGCAGACCGGGCATCTCGACTTCGAGTCGGCCTCCAGTCTGGCCCGGCCCTCTGGAGACTTCGTGACGGCCCTGGCGTTCATCGACGACATGGCCGCCGCCCTCGGAGCGGCGGACCTGGCCGTCTGCCGGGCCGGCGCCACGACCATCGCCGAACTGGCCCGCGCCGGCCTCCCGGCGGTGTTCGTCCCGCTCCCGACGGCCGCCGAAGACCATCAGACGAAGAACGCGCGGACGCTCGTGAGCGCCGGGGCCGCGCGGATGATCCCGCAGCGCGACCTGGACGGACGCCGCCTCGCTCAGACCGCGCTGGACCTGTTGAACGACCCCGCCGGGCGACGCGCCATGTCTGACCGGATGCGCGTCTTCAGCGCCCCCGACGCCGCGGCCCGCATCGTGGACGCCATCGAGCGCGCCGGGCTGCTGAGGTAAATGGTTTTTTATGTCCCCCTTCTCCCCCGGACGCCGCGTCCACTTCGTCGGCATCGGCGGCGTGGCCATGAGCGCCATGGCCCGCCTCCTCGCCGCGCGAGGGTGCATCGTCTCGGGCTCCGACCGGGAGGTGTCCGAGGCACTCCGGGACCTGAGCGCCGAGGGTATCCCGGCCAGGGCAGGCCACAGCGCCGGGGCCGTCCTGGGCGCAGACCTGGTCATCGCCACCGCCGCCCTCCGGCCCGACAACGCCGAGGTCGTCGAGGCCCGTCGCCTGGGCATCCCGGTCATCGGCCGGGCCGAGGCCCTGGGGCGGATGATGGAGGGAAAGAGGGGCGTCGCTATCTCCGGCACGCACGGCAAGACGACCACCACCGCCCTGACCGCCCTGATCCTGGTCCGGGCCGGGCTCGACCCCACCGTGATGGTCGGCGGACACGTCCCGGAGATCGGGGGCAACGCCCGCGCCGGCGCCGGCCCGCACTTCGTGGCCGAGGCCGACGAGTTCGACCGGTCGTTCCTGTGGCTTCGTCCTCATGTCGCCGTCGTCACGGCCGTGGAGGAGGAGCATCTCGACTGCTACAGGGACCTGAGCGACATCCGCGAGGCCTTCCTCCAGTTCGTCAGCCACGTCGCGGAGGGCGGCCTCGTCGTCCTCTGCGTCGACGGACCGAACGTCAGGACCCTCCGGCCCCGCATCGCGCCGCGCGTCGTCACCTGCGGCCTGGCACCCGACGCCGACATATCGGCGACCGGCGTGAGCCTGAAGCCCGGCGGCTCAACCTTTACCCTGACGCGGAAGGGCGCGGCCATCGGCCAGGTCCGGCTCCGCCTTCCGGGCCTGCACAACGTCCAGAACACCCTGGCCGCCTCGGCCGTGGCCCTCGAACTCGGCGTCGAGGCCGCCCCCATCCGGGAGGCCATCGAGGGCTTCGGCGGCGTGGGGCGCAGGTTCGAGGCCCTTGGAGAGAAAAACGGCGTCCTGATCGTGGACGACTACGCGCATCACCCGACCAAGGTGGCCGCCACGCTCGCGGCCGCGCGGACCCTCGGACGGAGACGGGTCGTCGTCGCCTTCCAGCCCCACCTCTACTCCCGGACGCGGGACTTTGCGCCGGGCTTCGGGTCGGCCCTGGCCGCCGCAGACCTGATCGTGGTGACCGATGTCTACGCCGCGCGGGAGGCCCCCATCGAGGGGGTCACCGGGGCCCTGATCGCGGAGGCCGCCCGCAGGGCCGGGGCAAAGGATGTGACCTACGTCCCGGACCGGCGTGCGGTTGCGGAGGCCCTGGCAGGCCGGGTCCGGCCAGGTGACCTGGTGATCGTCATGGGGGCCGGCGACATCCGATCTGCGGGGGAAGAATTGTTGAAACGTCTATAATCGTTATGTTGGACGACCGACTCAAACAGGAACTTCGCGCAATCTGCCGGGGCGAGGTCCGCTTTGACGAGCCGATGGCGCGGCACACCAGCTTCGGCGTGGGCGGCCCGGCGGACGTCTTCGTCTTTCCGGGCGGACTCGACGACCTCAGGGCCGCCTGTCAGCTCCTGGCCAGCCGGGAGGTCCCGATCCTCCCCCTCGGCGACGGGACGAACATGCTCGTCTCCGACGCCGGGTGGCGCGGCGCTGTCGTCTGCCTGACGAAGGGCCTGCGCGCCATCTCCTTTCAGGGCGAAGTCGGGTCCGCCCAGGCCGGGGCCAGCCTCTCCGTCTTCTCCCGCCAGTGCCAGCGCGCGGGCCTGACCGGCCTGGAGTGGGCGTGCAGCGTCCCCGGCACCGTCGGCGGCGCCCTGCGCGGCAACGCCGGGGCCTTCGGCGGCGAGACCTTCGACCGCCTCCTGTCCGTCGAGGCCCTGGAGACGCAGACGGGTCAGGTCATTCACCTGAAGAAAGAGGACCTCCCGCACAGCTACCGCCGCTGCGACCTGCCGCCGGGCCTCCTCCTCCTGCGCGGCGTCTTCGCCCTCTCCGGAGGAGTTCCCGGCGAGATCGAGGCCCGCATGGACGAGATCCTGAGCCGACGCAAGGCCACTCAGCCGCTCTACGAGCGCAACGCAGGGTGCATCTTCAAGAACCCGGCGGGGGCGTCCGCCGGCCTCCTGATCGACCGGGCGGGCTGCAAGGGGCTCGGCGTGGGCGGAGCGGTCGTCTCAGACCTCCACGCCAACTTCGTGGTCAACCGGGGCGGGGCCACGGCCGCGGATGTCCTGACCCTCATCGAGCGCGTCCGCCAGCGCGTCCGCCAGCACGCGGGCGTCGAGCTGGAGACGGAAGTGCGAATGATCGGTGAACCCCTGTAAAAAAAATCTATCCATCGCCCTGGCCGCGCTCCTCTCTCTCGGCGCAGGCCCCTCCATCACCGGATCGCCCTTCTTCAGGGTGTCCCGCATCTCGGTCGAGGGCCTGCGCCTGCTGGAGACCGAGGAGATCCTGGCCCTCTCCGGCATCGCGCCCGGCGCCAACCTGTACGAGGTGGACCTGAAGGATGCGGCCGCCCGCATCGAGGCCCACCCCATGGTCAGGAGCGCGCGCATCGTCCGCACCCCCCCCGACGGCATCCTCACGGTCGTTGTCGAGCGGACGCCCCTCGCCCTGATCAACCTGGAGACCCTCTGCGGCATCGACGAGGAGGGCGTCCTGATCCCGTTCCATCCGACCTTCGTGGACCTCCCCATCATCACAGGAGTGACCCTGAAGGTCTATACCCTCGGTCACCCCGTCTCAGAGGAGGGGCTGAGCCGCTGCCTGGCGCTCCTGAAGGACGCCCGGAGGTCTGCGCCCGACCTCTGGAATCAGACCTCCGAGGTGCGGCCCGGCCCAGACCGGATCATCCTCAACCTGGTGGGAGACGGCCTCGAGGTCTGGATGAAGGCGGAGGACGTGCCTGCTCAGGCGGAGAAGCTCCGGGCGCTGGAGACCGCCGCCAGATGGCCGACCCTGCCGAGCTACGTCGACCTGCGGTTCAGCGGACAGGTGGTCGTCGGGCCCCCCAAGCCCAGGCCGGAGGATGAAAAGGCGAAAGAAAAGATTAAAAAGCAGAAGCCTCTGATGGGTGAGCAGTGAGCAAAGGCGGTACGGAGGGACTTATGG
The DNA here is from genome assembly GCA_964428665.1 of uncultured Gemmatimonas sp. Lineage (GTDB taxonomy): Bacteria > Latescibacterota > UBA2968 > SICM01 > SICM01 > SICM01. Next base: position 14,828 of record CAYRZX010000021.1, on the reverse strand, counting down.
CAAAAGAGGACATGGTTGTGGGCCTCGACATCGGCACGACCAAGGTGTGCGCCATTGTCGCAGAAGTCGATGAATCGGGCGAACTCCGGGTGGTGGGAGTGGGCGCCAGCCCCTCGGAAGGCCTCCGAAGAGGCGTGGTCGTCAACGTCGAGAAGACGGTGCAGTCCATCCAGAAGGCCGTCGGTGAGGCCGAGTTGATGGCCGGCGTCAAGGTCGAATCGGTCTATGTGGGGATCGGCGGCGAGCACATCCGCAGCATCAACAGCCGGGGGGTCATCGCCGTATCTGGGCCCGACCACGAGATCACGGCCACCGACCAGACGCGCGTCATCGACGCGGCGCGGGCCGTCTCCATCCCCCCCGACCGCCAGGTCATCCACGTCCTGCCGCAGGAGTTCATCGTCGACGAGCAGACCGGCATCAAGGAGCCGATCGGGATGTCCGGCGTGCGCCTCGAGGCGGAGGTCCACATCGTGACCGGGGCAGTCACCTCCGTGCAGAACCTCGTCAAGAGCGTCTCCCGCGCCGGCCTCGAGGTGGCCGAGCCGGTCCTGGAGCCCATCGCGGCCAGCCACTCCGTCCTCTCCCCCGACGAGCAGGAGATGGGTGTCGCGCTCGTGGACATCGGCGGCGGCGCGACCAACCTGGCCGTCTTCTACGAGGGGAGCGTGCGCCACACCGCCGTGATCGGGCTGGGCGCGCAGAACGTCACCAACGACGTGGCCATCGGCCTCCGGACGCCCTGGCAGCAGGCCGAGCGCATCAAGCAGGACTATGGCTGCGCCCTCCAGTCGGAGGTGGCCGCGGAGGAGACGATCACCGTCCCGGGCGTGAACGGACGGGCCTCCTACCAGATCCCCCGCCGGGAACTCTCAGCCATCATCGAGCCTCGCATGGAGGAGATCTTCTCGCTCGTGTTCAAGGAGATCCGGAGGACGGACTACGCAGACCTCCTCGCGGCGGGCATCGTCCTGACCGGCGGAGGGGCGCTCCTGAACGGCGCCTCCAAGCTCGCCGAGCAGGTGTTCGACATGCCGGTCAACGCGGGCCTCCCCCAGGGGGTCGGCGGGCTGATCGACTCCATCAGCGCCCCCGGCTACGCCACAGGCGTGGGCCTGGTCCTTTACGGGCGCCGCGTCCGCAGCCGCAACGAACGGGTCAAAATCCCGGAGACCCCCGGCGGGCTGATGGGCTGGCTCAAGAATCTGGTGACGGGAATTTTCTAAAGAAAACGAATAGGAGGTGTACCGTGGTGACTTTTTCCATCATGGAGACGGAGAAACAGGCCAAGATGCGGGTCATCGGCGTGGGCGGCGCAGGCGGCAACGCGGTCAACCGCATGATCGACGCCGGCCTGGAAGGCGTGGAGTTCGTGGCCATCAACACGGACGCCCAGGTCCTGGAGCTCTCCAAGGCCACCCATCGCATCCACATCGGCAACAGCGTCACCAAAGGGCTGGGCGCCGGGGCCAAGCCGGAGATCGGGCGCAAGGCCATCGAGGAGGACCGGGAGTCGGTCGCAGAGGTGATCGCCGGGAGCGACATGGTCTTCGTCACCGCCGGGATGGGGGGCGGCACCGGCACCGGGGCGGCGCCCGTCGTGGCGCAGATCGCCAAGGAGCTGGGCGCGCTCACCGTCGGCATCGTCACCACCCCGTTCAAGTTTGAGGGGAAGCCCCGTGCGCGCAACGCCGAACAGGGCATCTCAGAACTCAAGGAGAGCGTGGACACCCTCATCATCATCCCCAACCAGCGCCTCCTGACCATTGCCCCGAAGGACCTGCCCCTCACCGAGGCGTTCCGCCTGGCCGACGACGTCCTGCTCCAGGCCACGCGGGGCATCTCCGACCTGATCACCACGCCCGGCCTGATCAACCTCGACTTCAACGACGTCAAGACCGTCATGTCCACCGGCGGCGACGCCCTGATGGGCACCGGCCTGGCGCGGGGCGAGAACCGCGCCCTCCAGGCCGCGCAGAACGCCATCCGCAGCCCCCTCCTCGACGACATGTCCATCCTCGGCGCCAAGGGCGTCCTGGTCAACATCTCCGCCGGGAGCGACCTCACCCTGTTTGAGGTCAACGACGCCGTCTCCGTCATCACCGAGGCCGTGGGCAGCGACGCCGAGATCATCTGGGGCACCGTCCTGGACGACAACCTGGAGGACGAGATGCGCGTCACGGTCATCGCCACCGGCTTCAGCAGCAAGCGGGAGGAGACGGTCTCCGGCGTCGCCGAAAAGGCCAGGGCCGCCCTCCCCGCGAACGGCCGCCTCTCCAAGATGGATAAGATGGACATCCCCACCTTCATGCGCCCGCAGAGCGTCGCCAGCGACGCCCCGTCAGAGTCCGCGGAGGACAGGCCGGGGGATGGGGTAGACCTCGACAAGCTCTCCCCCAACGACCTCGAATACCCCACCTTCCTGCGCAAAGGGAGGGGGTTGAGCATATAGGCAAAAAGGAGGGGCGCACGGCCTTGCCGTGCGCCCCTCCTTCGCCTTCCGCCTTCCGCCTTTATCCAGTCACCAGCTCCCACAGCCGCCGCGGGGTCATCGGGGCCTGTGACTCCCCCCGGCAGCTGTACCAGCACTTCGTGCAGGCCACGTCCTCCTTCTGCCGCCTGTACCCGGAGGAGTGGCCGATCACCGGCATCTCCGGGCACACCTTCAGGTAGCCGTCCGGCGTCACCTGGATGAAGCTCTTCCCCGCCTTGCACCCCTCCATGTAGCCCTGTTCGAAGTACTTCGGAACAACGCTCAGGTAATAATGGGAGGACACCACGTTCCGGTAGCGCCGCTTCATCGCCCGGACCTCCTCGATCGTCGCCCGCAGCTTCTCCATCCGCTCCGCCCGGACCATGTGCGTCTCGTTCCCGTTCTTGAGCGACGTGTAGGAGCTGAACGACACGCGAGCGCCCCACGCGTGCGCCTGCCGGATGAGGCTCGGGATGTGATCCAGGTTGTCGTCTTTGATCACGGTGTTCAGCACCACGTTGTCCACCCCCACCTCCCTCAGCCTCGGGATCAGCTTCGACAGGTGGTCGAACAGCCCCGGCAGCCCCCGCTCCTCGTCGTGCCTCGGGCCGAGGTAGTTCATCGAGATCGAAAGCTGGTCCAGCCCGGCGTCCCACAGCGCCTTCGCCTTCTCCAGGGTCAGCAACTGCCCGTGCGTCACCATCCCGATGTAGAGGAACCCGAAATGGCCCCGCAGGTTCCGGATGACGTTCGGCAGGTCCTTCCGCAGCAGCGGCTCCCCGCCCGTCAGCGACACCATCATCGGGTTGATCTTCTGGACCACCTCCACGTAGTCGTCCAGCTTGGGCGACTTCTTCGTCTGCCAGTAGTCGCAAAAATCGCACCCCGCGTTGCAGAACTTGGTCACCTCTAAGTTCACCAGCACAGGCCGGCGCTGGAGGCGGACCTTGATGTATTTGAGGACCGCCCTGAATTTCCGCATAGGCGTCATCTTGCGCGTCAGCATGGGCACCGATCCTGAAAAGAAGGTTGAAGCCGGTCTCAGAAAGGACTTGACTGCGATGTCAGAACATATAAATTTGCGCTCCAGAAAGGCGACATCCCACCCTGTTCATCCCTTCGACTACGCTCAGGGCAAGCCCGCATATCCCTGTTCAACACGCCTGCCTATGACCTTCAAATGGGCCCGGACCCGATGCGACGCGGAGCGCCTCGCGGTGGGGGGCCTCTGCCTCCTGTTCGCGCTCTCGCTCGGCGCGCATTACGGCGTCTCGGATCAGAACGTCTATCTCCTGTCGGGGCTCCGGCTGGCCGACCCCTCGTTCCTCGCAAAGGACTGGTTCGCCTCGGAGACCGTCCAGCACCACGCGGCCTTCACCTACCTGGTCTATCTCCTCCAGGCGACCGGGCCGCTCCCCTGGACCAGCGCCGCCCTCTACCTGCTGCTCAAGGCCCTGGTCGCCCTCAGCGCCTACGTCACCCTGCGCGCCCTCTACGACCGCCCCCTCCTCCCGTTCCTGCTCTCCCTGATCCTGCTCCACCTGGCCATAGGCACGACCAAGCTCCTGTCGCACCCCTTCTTCGTCCCCTGGCTCCTCCCCACCGGCGCGGCCTCCGCCCTGTTCCTGGCCGGCGTCGCCGCCCTCTCCCGCGCCGCCCCCTCGCGCTGCGCATCGAATGATCTATCCGTTGCCCTGTCTGGGGCCCTGTTCGGCCTGAGCGGCCTGCTGCACGGGACCTTTCTGTTCCTCACCCCCCTGTTTCTCGGAGGCGTCTGGATCGCGCTCCCCCGCAGATTCTCAGCGCGGGAGAAGATCGCCTTTCTCGTCCCCTTCCTGGCGTTGACGCTCCCGGTCGCCTGGACAGTCCTGGCCCGCTTCGACCTCGGGGAGAGCGCCGTCGGACGCCTCGACGCCCTGCTGCGAATCCGCGCGCCCCATCACTACCTGCCCAGGACGTGGGGGATGGCGGGTTTTGCGCTCTTCGCCCAGCACGTGACCCTGGGCATCATCGGCCTGCTCGCGCGCTGGCCCAGAACGCCCCGGTCGCCCATCGTGCTCGCAGCCGCCGCCTCCCTGTCGGGGCTTTTCATCTTCGTGTTCTTCTCTACAGTGATCCTCTTCGTCCCCCAGGTCGCCCTGCTGGAGCCGTTCCACTTCGTGGCGCTGCTCTCCTACTGGGCGCTCCTGTTCTTCGCGGGCGCGCTGGCGCAGGAGGTGGACCCCGATCAGGACCTGTCCCCTGAGCGCAGGCTCAGGCAGCGCGTCCTGCTGGGCCTGGGGCTGTTCGTGGCCTTCCAGACGAACCGGGTCGTCGGGGTGGCGCTGGCCGTCCTCACCCTCCTCTGCCTGATCGGGGCGCGAGGCGGACGCCCCGGCCTGAACGCGCGCCGGCCCCTGTTCGTCGGGACGCTCCTCTTCCTGTCCGGCCTGGCCGCCTTCTGCCTGCCGCTCTCAACGGCGTTTTTCGTCCCCTACAGGGCCGAGGGTGGCCCCTGCAAATGGGCCTACAGCCTCACCCCGCCCAAAGCCCTCGCGGTCCTGATGCCGTCTAAGGCCGAGTCCGACCTCTACAGGTGGGTCCGCGCGGCCACGCCCGAAGACGCCCTCTTCGTGGCGCCGCTCGACCTGGAGCGCTTCCGGCTCGGCGCGGGAAGGGGGGTTGTCGTGGACTGGAAGGGATTCCCTTACCACGTGCAGGAAGCCGAGGCGTGGTACCGTCGCGTCGCGGCGGTGAGCGGCGCGGCGAACCCCGCCTCTAAGCAGGAGGCCCTCCGGGGGTATCTCGACCTCGACACCGAGCGCGCCCGCGCCCTGGCCCGGGCCTTCGGCGCGCGATACCTCGTCGTCCGCGCGGGCCAGCACCTCGGGGACCTGAGCGAACTCCCCAGAGTCTACTCCAACGACGAGTACTCGGTCTACAGCATTGTCATGTAGGGGCGATTCGCGAACCGCCCCTACCTCCTCGCCGCCTCTCGTATAATCCCCTCGATCCTCCCCGCGACCCTCGCGGCGTCGAAGCGATCACGGGCCTTCCTCCGCGCCCGTTCCCCGAACCCCCTGCGCCTTTCGGGGTCCGAAATCACCGACAGAATCTTGCAGGCCAGCGCCTCGGCGTCCCCCGGAGGGACCAGAAAACTGTCCACGCCGTCCTCGATGATCTCAACAGGCCCTCCGTGGGCCGTCGCGATCACCGGCACGCCCATCGCCATCGCCTCGATGTTCACGCGCCCGAAAGGCTCCGGCGCCTTGGACGGGAGCGCCAGCAGGTCGAAATCGCGCAGGTAGGGCCTCACATCCTCCCGGAACCCGAGGAAATGGACCTGACCCCCGATGCCGTGCCGGACCGCCTGCCGGTGATACTCCCCCCTCAGGTCCCGCGTGGCCCCGACCGGATTCTCCCCCACGATGCAGAACCGGACCCCCCGGCGCTCCCGCAGCACGATCCGGGCCGCGTCGATCAGCACATCCAGGCCCTTCCACGGGACGATCCGCCCCAGGTACCCGACGATGACCTCCTCCCCGTTCAGGCCCAGCTCCGCCCGGAGCCTCCCCTCCACCCGTTCCGGGTCATACTCGCTCAGGTCCACTCCGTTCGGGACCACCGCCGTCTTCCCGGAAAACCGGTACGGCCCCTCGGCGGCCTCGGAGATGCACACCACGCGCCTGACAACGGGCAGCCGGGCGACCTGGACCAGCAGCGTCCGCCTGAGGAAGGAGTCGTGGATGTTCCGGCAGTGCAGGACCACCGGCGTGCCCGTGACCTCCCCGGCCAGAGCGCCGATGGGCTTCACGAGCATGTTGTTGCAATAGATCAGATGGAATTTTTCTGCGCGGATGAGCCGGACCAGCGCGAGGAGGGCCAGGCACCCGTCCACGAAGTTCCACAGCGCGGACAGGAGATACCAGACCCTCCCGGCCCTCGCGAACCGGAGGGTGTAGAGCCGCTCCGGAAGCTGGGGGCAGATCCTGTACCGGACCCCGATGGACTCCAGCCGCCCGGCCAGGACCCCGGCTGCCGGAAGCACGACCGTCGGATCGACAACGAACCGGTCGAGATGCTTGAGCAGGTAGAAGAGGCTCCAGCCAGGCCCTCCGCCCCGGACGCAGCTGGTCAGAAAGAGGACTTTGACGGGCGATCCCATAGCCGTGAGACACGCTGCTGAAGGCGGTCCCACGCCTCGCGCAGCAAGAACCGGAAGGGGTGATTGCAGAACATGGAGGTCTCGACGATGCAATAGACCCCGCACCCCTCCTGGCACGCCTTCTTGTGGAAGTAGCTCCTGAGAAGCTCAGGGGTGACCGACATGATGTCGAGGGCCGGCCTCCGGTTCATGCTGCAGAGCCAGAACTCCCCCTTCGCCGACACGAAGAAATATTTGTAGCCGGCCACGCACGTCCAGTCCACCCCTCCCCCGTTGAGCAGCGCCTTCTGGTAGTCCAGGATGGGGCCGGTCGTGTGGACCCGCTCTCCCCGCCGCTTCGCCTCGATCATCGAGTCGATGAACGACGCCAGCTCGGCCTTTTTGCCCGAGCCGACCCGCATCCCCCCGTCCGGCCCGGCGTGAACCAGACGGGCGTGCGTGGAGATCCCCTTCGAGAACCCGTACTCCAGCACCTGCCGGGACTCCGCGAGGGTCTCGCTGAACAGGACGCCTGAGATATGGTAGGGGATCTTGGAACGCTTGAGATGTTCCAGCTTGGGGATGAGGGTCTTGAGGGCCTTGCGGGTCGAGGGGACGGGCGTCATCCGGTCCACGGACACCTGGAGCGCATCCAGCCCGGCCTCCTCCAGGGCCTGGACCAGCTCCGGGGTCAGTTTGAACCCGTTCGTGGAGAGGCTGGTCCTGAGCCGCAGGTCCTTGCAGTACCGGACCACCTCCACGATGTCCGGGTGCAGCAGAGGCTCTCCCCCCTGAAGGCCGACCCGGATACATCCCAGGTCCTTGATCTTCCGGATCCATCGCTTGAGGTCTTTTAGACTGGGGTGAGGGACGCTGTTGTCATACTCCGTGCAGTAGTGACAGTCCAGATTGCACTGGTCGGTGACGTAAAGATGACACGCGATCGGCTCCCGGTCGAACGCCCGTTTGAGCATCTTGGGCCAGAATGTCATGATGCAACGATCTCCCCCCCAGTGTGGATGACGACGCCCCTGCACACCCCTCTCCCCGGCTCAACTCGTGCCCTGATATGGCTAAAACCCCTTCAATATAAGGCATTCCTGCGGCCTCCGCAAGGGAGAATAAAAAGGGGCGAGTCCTTCAACCCGCCCCCGCAAAACACCGCTATCCCCTCCTCGCCCCTCACCCCTCACCCCTGCCTCAAAACGTCTTCGCGCTGGCCTTCTCCCCCCCTGACGGCTCCTCCGCCAGCTTTTTCTTGATCTTGCCCACCAGCCCGGCGTAGGACGACCTGGCGATCTCCTTGTAGAAATTCTGCCGGTTGTTCCGGACCACGCTCACGTCGTCGATGACCATGTCCGTGATCAGCCATCTGCCGGCCAAGAGACGCATCGCGTATTTGACGGCGCTCTTCTCCCCCTTGTAATACACCGTCGTCTTCACCGTGGCCGCCGAGCCGACCGCCTCCGCCCCGTCGTAGGTGATCTTCTCCACCCTCCGGTAGAGCTTGGGATCGGCGTAGCTCTTCTCGATGAGCTGCCTGTAAAGCCCTGAGAACTCCTTCCGCTCCGCCGGCGTGCGCTCCCCCCAGTGCTTCCCCAGAGACTGCCGGCTCAGCTCCTCGTAGTCGAAGGTATCGCCGACAATGGCCTTCAGCTTCTCCCGATCCGCCGCGTTCAGCGGGCCGTTCGTCGAGCGGGCGATGGCCCGGACGGAGTCGTCCCGCCCCTTCAGCAGGTCGATCAACTTCTGGCCCGTGGCCGCATCCGCTGGCGTCTGAGCGAATCCATCGGCCCACAACGCCCAAATCATCAGCATTAGACACACAGCGCCATAATAGATTCGGTTCATCATGGTATGAAATCTCCTTAACCCCTGAAGGCGCGCCGTCAGAACCGACCCCTCCTCCCATCCCCCTCCCCGACGCGGGGAGGGGGAGAGGTCTGCTCCTTGCTCACCACGATATCCGCATAATCCGCCTCCGCGAAGGTGTGCGTCACATCCGCGTCCGTCAGGATGGCGATGCCCACCGTCTTCTCGTCGGGCTCTCCCCCCCAGACCCGCTTATAGTCCTCGTAGAGGTCCACCCGCTCCGTCACCCACTCCCCGACGCGCGCCTTTCCGCTCCGGAGGACCAGGACGCGGGGCCGCCCGATCAGCTTCCGGTCCGCCACCGTCCCGACCGGCAGCGTCGTGCTCCAGACATACTTGATCGACTTCGGAATCCTGAACCAGTTCTGCGAGAAGATCACGTAGAGGCCCGCCGCGCTGTCGTTCTTCTCCCCGACCCGCTCGTCCCCGCCGTCGGGGAGGGCCTTGACGCGCCAGCGCCACGTCAGGATCGGATAATCCCGGAGACTCCACGGCGTCTTCTTGATGATCATCACCGACAGGCCGTCATCCTTCGCGTTCAGGTGCCGGCGTCCGTCCTCCTGCTGGATGGTGTAGCGTTTGGGCTTGTCGTCGTCCTTTCCGCGCCACCCCCATCCCGGCGGGAACTCCCCGACGCGCCCCTTCGAGAAGTCCTCCAGCACGATCCTGTCCGGGCCTGCCAGCGCCGCCCTCCCCGCGCCCCCGGAAAACAGGAGACAGAAGGCAGAAAGCATCAACCCTCCTGCCCGGACGCTCGCTTTACGCAATGTGTAATTTATAATTTGCACCTTATCGAGAGCCTGTTAAAAAATCGCTGCATCTCTGGCCCTCTCCCCGTCAGGCTACGCCTGCCACCCCTCTCCCGCACGCGGGAGAGGGGAAGCCGAGCGAAGCGAGGCGGGGTGAGGGCCTGTGCGCCATGCGACATCTTTCCCTGCACAAGATTAGTTATTCATTCCTCCCCATCGCCCTGTCCAGCAGCGCAGCCCCCCGGTTGTACTCGAAGATCGCCCTGAAGTACTCCACGCGCATCTCGCCGTAAGCCTTGAACGCCTCCACCACCTCTCCGGTTCCTCCCAGCCCGGCGTTGAAGGCATCCCGCGCCGCCACCATCCAGCTCCGCGACGCCTTCAGCGCCCGCTCCGCGCTCTCCACGTTCGCCCCGGCCTCGGCCAGGTCCCGGTAGGCCCGCTCCACCTCCAGCGCGATGCCGTCCCGCACGGCCTTCTCGGTCGCCAGCGCCTTCTGGTATTCGGCCTGAGCGGCGGCCACGCGGGACCCCGTCACCCCGAAGGAGAGCGACTGCCGCAGGCCGATCACGGCCCCCGCCTGCCTGACGTTGAAGTCATCCCGCACGAAGGGGCCGCTCTGCCGGTCCCGGTTCGGGGCGTACCCGACCTTCGCCCCCCCTGCCAGGAACACCTGCGGATAGTAGTCGCTCCGCGCCAGGCGCACCTGAGCCCGGCGCGCCTCGATCCCCGCCGCAAGCTGTCGCGCCTCGGGCCGATCCTTCAGCGCCCTCGCCACGCAGACCTTCAGCGGCTCCACCTTCACCGCCTCCTGCTCCAGCCCCTCCGCCGCCACGTCGAAGCTGTCCGCCTCGGCCAGACCGAGCATTGTCTTGAAAGCCGACCGGGCCAGGGCCATCTCCTTCTCCACGCGGTGCAGCCCCTGATCGACCTTGAAGGCGAACGTGTCCAGCTTGTACAGATCGTTATAGGTGACCTCCTCCGACTCCGCCTCGATCTTCTCTAAGAGCCTGGATCGGGCCTCCTTCAGGTCGCTCTGACTCTCCACGGCCGCGCCATACAGCTGCCTGGCCAGGAGGAGGCCATAGTACAGCTCCTTGACCCGGAGAACCACCTCCGCCCGCCTCCGGCCCACCCCCGCCGTCTGAGCCGCCACGCCCGCCGCCGCCGCATCCCGCGCCGCGCTCCACTTCCCCGACGTGTAAAGCGGCTGGACGACCGAAAACTCTGTCCGCTCGAAAATGCTCAGGCTCTTCCAGTTCGACCGCGCCGTGGCGATGTCCCCGCGCGCCTCCGGGGAAGGCCCGAAAAACTGCGTCATCTCGAACTGAGGGACAAACCGGGACGCCCTCACCTCCCCCAGCTTGGCCTCCGCCGCCCGGGCGTCGAGCGCGGCCCCCTGGACCTCCGGGTTCACCTCCAGCGCCCGGTCGAGGCACGCCTGCAACGCCATCCGCACGACCCTCCCCCCCTCTGCCCACGAACAGGCCGGGATGAGGGCCAGCGCCACGGCGACAGCCGCCCGGAGATACGATTGAGAGATCATGCCCCCTCTCATGCGGCAAAATCTTTGCCAAACGTAGAGACGCCCCAGCAGGGCGTCTCCACGCGCCACACCCACCCCTGAACGGTTCACACTGTATCCCCTGTGCGACACCTCACCCCATCCCGATCGCCTCTGCCTCCAGGCTCCCATCCTCTCTCCTGATGAGCCAGCCGGAGACCAGCAGAAGCCCGGCCAGGACGTAGAAGATCTTCCGGATGCGCTTGACCAGCCCCACCGTCACCCCCAGGCCCATAGGAAGCCCCAGGAGCGAAAACAGAAACGCCTGTCCCCCCTCCAGCACCCCTACCCCGCCCGGCACGAAGAAGAAGAAGGTGTTGATCACGGACGAAAGCGAGGTCAGAAAAAAAGCGGTCTTGAAGGGGATGGAGGCGCCCAGCAGGTGGACGATCAGCCACGTCTCCACGACCCCGAAGACCCAGCTCAGACAGTAGATCACCACAGAGGCGGACAGCCGCGCCCGCTCCTGCCGGTAATAAGTCGCAAGGTGGGCGTCCATCTCCACCGCGCCGTGGCGTCGGCCCTCCGGAGAGCCTGTCCTGATCCCCGCCCGCACCAGGGCGTCCAGAAGGGATGAGAAGGGGTTCCTCTGCTGCTGGACAAACAGCCAGAGCAGGACGACGCCGCCTGCCCCCAGGACGCCTGCGATCGTCATCCACACCGACGGCGGAAGGCGAAAAAGAAAGAGGGCGAGGCCCACCCCGACAAGGGCGTAGATCACCCCCGTCAGAAGCTGGACCGTCTTGGTGATGACGATGGAGGCGAAGCCCGCGGGGAGAGAGACATGCCGGCGGATCAGGTAGGGCTTCAGGAACTCGCCGCCCACGCCCAGGAGCGGCGTGATGTAGTTGATCGCATCCCCCACCAGCTTGGCGATGAACAGGTGCCGGAATCGAAGGGCCGTCTCCCCCCCCTGGAAGGCCAGGCCCCAGGCGACGGTGTTTCCGACCTGCCAGAAGAGCGCCACCCCTGCGATCAGGAGGAACCGCCACCCGATCCGATCGAGATAGGAGAAGATCGAGCGAGGGCCCGTCTGGTAGACCAGGACACCCAGCAGGACGAATCCCAGGAGGAGAAACAGGACGCGAAAACGTTTCACGGGCAAGAAGAGAGTGATCAGTTCAGCCTGAGAATGATATGATACCCCAGCCTCGTCTTCACCACCCCGCTCAGCTCCCCCACCTTCATCTGTCTGACCGCCGCCTCAAAGTCCGGGTCGAGGTCCCCCGGCACGAAGAACCCCGTCATCCCCCCTTCCGGCGCGCTCGGATCCACGGACCGCCTGCGGGCCAGGTCCACGAAGTCGGCCCCGCTCTTCAGCTGCTTCAGGACCTCCTCCGCCTCCGCCTGCGTCCTGACCAGGATGTGGCGCGCCCGCATCTTGCCCGCCTTGATCGACTGCATGATGCCCAAATTGTTCTGCGCGTCCTCCAGCGTGTTGGGGTCCCTGCTCAGCCGGATGGCCCGCTCGTAGGCCGCCGTCGCCGAGTCGATCTGCCCCTGCCGGGCGTAGACGAAGCCGAGGTTGTTATGGAACCCCGCGTCGTCGGGGACAAGGGCGAGACACCGGCGGTAGGCCGCCAGCGCCGAGTCGAGCATCCCGGCGCGGATGTACACGGACGCCAGGCTGTTCTGCGGCAGGACCCACCGGGGGGCGGCCTCGATGCAGCGGCGGTACTCGACCGTCGCCGAGTCCAGCATCCCCTTTTCGGCGTAGATGGCCCCCATTCGCTGGCGCGCCTGGACGGCGTCCGGGGCCACGGCGAGCAGCCGCCGGAAGTTCACGAGCGCCGAGTCCACCTCCCCCTTGCCCAGATAGGCGTCGGCCAGGCTCCCCCGCACCTCCACGTCCTCGGGGTTCAGCGCAACGGCCCGGCTGAACTCCGAGACGGCCACGTCTAAGGACCCGGCCTCCGCCATCACGAACCCCAGGGCGCTGTGCGGCTTGGGGTCGTCCGGGGCCACGGAGATCGCCTTCCGGTAGGCCGCCACGGCCCTCGCCGTGTCCCGTGCGGAAAAGTAGACCCCCCCCAGGTTGACGTGCAGCGCGACATCGTCCGGGGCCACGGCCAGGGCCTTCTCAAGCGACCTCACAGCCTCCTCAAAGCGCCCCTGCCCGGAGTAGAGGAGGCCGAGGTTGCTCAGCGCCTCCGTGTCTCTGGGGTCCAGGTCCCGCGCCTTTTCGTAGGCCGCAATCGCATCGTCGATCCGCCCGGCCTGGGCGTAGAGGAACCCCATCTGCGACATCACGTCCGCGTCATTCGGGCTGGCCGCGGCCGCCTTCTCAAACACGGCGACGGCCGAGTCGATCTGCCCCTTCTGAAAATAGGCCCTCGCCCGGTCGGCGAAGGCCTCGATGCCCGGCGAAGCCTGAGCCGCCGCCCTTGCGGGCAACACAGCTAAAAAACCGATAAGAAATAAAACACAAGCCCTCATAGTCATCCCCTCACCCGACCATGATCAACGCCACATCCATCACATTGGTTCCCGTCGGCCCCGTCATCACCAGGTCCCCCAGCCGCTCAAAGAAATGGTAGGAATCGTTCTCCCTCAGAAAATCCACCGCCGACAGCCCCATCCCCCGCGCCCGCGCAGCCGTCTCCCCGTCCGCAACGGCCCCGGCCGCGTCCGTCGGCCCATCCGTCCCGTCCGTGCCCCCGCTGAAGATCACCAGCCCCGGCCACCCCTCCACCTCCATCGCCGCGGACAGGGCGATCTCCTGGTTGCGTCCCCCTTTCCCCTTCCCTCGCAGCGTCACCGTCGTCTCCCCCCCGCAGATCACGCACGCCGGGGCGGGGATCGGCTCTCCGGCCTCCCGGATCTCCTTCCCGACGGCCGCGAACACCTTGGCCACCTCCCGCGCCTCCCCCTGGACGCGCGTGGAGAGCATCAGCGTCCGGTAGCCCAGGGCCGCCGCCTTCTCCCGCGCCGCGGCCACGGCCAGCCGGTTGCTCCCCACGACCAGGTTCTGGCACCGGCTCAGGGCGCCCTCCCCCGGCTTGGGCGTCTCCTGGACCCTGCCCGCCGCCCCGTCCCGCAGCCGCCCCAGCACCCCCTTCGGGATGCGGTCCTCCAGCTCGTACTTCCGCAAAAGCTCCAGGCAGTGCCCGAAGGTGCTCTCGTCCGGGGCCGTCGGCCCCGACGCGATCACGTCCAGCGGGTCCCCGATCACGTCCGACAGGATCAGCGAGACGGTGGCCGCCGGAAAGGCGATCCGGGCGAGCTGCCCCCCCTTCACCTTCGACAGGTGCTTGCGGACGGCGTTCAGCTCGTTGATCGTCGCCCCGCACGCCAGCATCTGCCGCGTCGTCTCCTGCTTCTCCGCGAACGTGACCCCGTCCGCCGGGGCCGGCATCAGCGCCGACCCCCCCCCCGACACCAGACAGAGGACCAGCGTCCGCTCGTCCGCCCCGGCCAGCATCCGGACGATGCGCTCCGTCCCCGCAATCCCCGCCTCGTCCGGCACCGGATGCCCGCACTCGTTGACCTCGACCCGTCTCAGCGGGACGCCGTGATCGTACTTCGTGTTGATCAGCCCGCCGCTCACCCGGCCCCCCAGGACCTCCTCCACAGCCGACGCCATCTGCGCGGACGCCTTCCCCGTCCCCACCACCAGAACCCGCGAAAAGGCGTCCAGATCGTACGTCGCCCCCCCGACGCGCAGCCTCTGACCCTCGACGCGCACCGCCTTCCGAATGCTGACCCTCGGGTCCGCCGCCTCCAGCGCCGCGTCAAAAATGGCGCGAGCGTCGGCGCGAAGCTTCTGCTCGGATATACATCCGTTGCGCAACGTGGCGTCAGGCACCGGTCTCCTCCTCAAGATAAGTGCTGAGTGCTGAGTGCTGAGTGCCAGAAGAAAGTGCTGAGTGCTGAGTGCTGAGTGCTGAGTAAAATCCAAAAGCCTCTCAACTCAGGACTCAGGACTCAGGACTCAGGACTGTTTTTTGACTCAGGACTCAGGACCCGGAACTCAGGACTGTTTTATCCTTTGTTCGTACTCCCGCACCGCCTCCTCCTGCTCCCCCGGCTCGACGGACCCCGGCCGCC
>CAYRZX010000020.1:5770-33228 GCA_964428665.1 uncultured Gemmatimonas sp. | reverse complement strand
GCCCCGGTCTTCCACCTGAATGCCGAGCGTCTCCTCATCGGCCCACAGGCGCACCGCCGCCTCGCTCACCCTGGCGTGCCGGGCGACGTTGGTCAGCGCCTCCTGCACGATCCGGTAGGCCCCGATCTCCACCTCCGGCGCAAACCGCCGTCCCTTCAGCCCGGTGTGCCGGAAGGCCACCCGGACGCCGGTCTGGGCCGTGTAGCGCTCGAAGTGCCACAGCAGCGCGGGCAGCAGACCCAGGTCGTCCAGCATCGAGGGCCGGAGATCGAGCGACATGCGGTGCACCCTTGCGATTAACTCGCCCACCAGCGCCCGCCCCTTGCCGTCGCCCGCGCCCCTCTCCAGCGTGAGCTTGAGGCCGGTCAGGACCTGGCCCACCTCGTCGTGGAGTTCGCGCGCGATGCGCAGGCGCTCCGCCTCCTGCGCCTCCATCAGCCTCCGGGAGAAGGACTGCACCTGCTCTTGCTTCTGCCTCAGCGCCTCCTCTATCCTCTTGCGCTCGGCGATCTCCCGTTTCAGAAGCTCAATGGCATTCAAAAGCTCAAACGTTCTTTCCTGAACCCGCAGCTCTAACTCGTCGTGCGTCCTTTGCAGGGCGCTCTCTCTCTGCCGCAACTCGACCTTCTCCAGGCTCTCCCTCACGGCCACCGGCAGACGACGCAGGGCCTCCTTGAGCACGTAGTCGCTCAGGCCGGCCTTCATCCCGGCCACAGCGACCTCCTCTCGCCCTGCGCTGGTCACCATGATCACAGGGACATCAGGAGACTGCCCCCTGATCATCCCGAGCGCCCACAGCCCGTCTGCCCAGCTCAGGCCGTCCTCCGTGATCGCCACGTCGAAGTCCCCCCAGGCGACCGCCTTGACAAAATCCTCTTTCCGGAAGACCTCCACAGACTCGAAGCAGGGGAACTCCTTCTGAAGGCCCTGCGCGATCCGTTTCAGGTCATCCGGGCTGTCAGCCACGATCAGGAACTTCACGTCTCATCTCCGCGGGCGGCGCAGACGCTCCCTGCCCCTAAGCCTCATACCGCAGCCCCTCCGCCCGCAAACAGAAAAGCCGCACCACCCGGGGGTGCGGCTCCCTCACCGTTGACCCGGATCGTGACCTATCCGGGCTCTCCATCCGCCCCCGATTGTGGAGGAAATACAAAGACCTGTCAATAAGCTACAAACAATCTACCGGAAAACCTGCCGGATGTCAAACGGAAAGGCAGACCACAGGACCACAGGACCACAGGACTACAGGACTACAGGTCTCGTGGTCTTGTGGTCTTGTGGTCTTGTGGTCTTGTGGTCTTATCCTTTCCCCTCCAGCGCCTGAAACACCCGGTCCCGCACCAGGTCGTACCGGGGCGGCAGCTCCAGCGGGCGGTTGACGCGCCGGGGCTCCACCCCCAGGTCCCGCAGCCGGTCCTCGTGGTAGGCGATCTTGAACTCCGTGAACTTCAGGCCGTGCGCCGTCGAGATGACCACGACCCGGTCCTTTCCCCGGACGACCCCCCGCCCGACGAGCTTGAACAGCGCCGCGAACGCCACCCCGGTGTGGGGGCAGCAGAACAGCCCCGTCCGGTCCGCCCTGGCCACGGCGTCGGCCAGTTCGTCCTCCGTGGCCTGCTCCACGACCCCGTTGAAGGCCTTGAGGACACGGACCGCCTTCTGGGCGCTGACCGGGTTGCCGATCTGGATGGCCGAGGCCAGGGTGCGCTGCGCCTGCATCGGCTCGAAGCGGTCGAAGCCCTGGAGGTAGCTCCGGTAGAGCGGGTTGGCGTTGGCGCTCTGCGCCACGGCGATGCGGGGGAGCCGGTCGATCAGCCCCATCTCGTGCATCTCCAGAAGCCCCTTGCCCAGGGCGCTGACGTTGCCCAGGTTCCCGCCCGGGATGACGATCCAGTCCGGCACCTCCCAGTCGAACTGCTGGACAAGCTCCGCGCTGATCGTCTTCTGCCCCTCCACCCGCAGGGAGTTCATGGAGTTGGCCAGGTAGATGTTCTCCCGGTGGCAGACCTCCCGCACGATGCGCATGCACCCGTCGAAATCCGTGTCCAGGCTGACCACGAGCGCCCCGTTGGCCATCGGCTGGACGAGCTGCGCGGTCGAGACCTTGTTGCGCGGAAGGAACACGATCGTCCGGATGCCCGCCGCCGCCCCGTAGGCCGCCAGCGCCGCCGACGTGTCCCCGGTGGAGGCGCAGGCCACGGCCGGGATGGGCCTCCCCTCGTGGATCATCTGCCTGACCATGGACACCAGGACGGTCATGCCCAGGTCCTTGAAGGACCCGGTGTGGCTGTTCCCGCACTGCTTGACCCAGAGGTCCTCCACCCCGATCTCGCGCCCCAGCCGATCCGCCCAGAACAGGTTGCTCCCCCCCTCGAACATCGACACGACATTGTCGTTCTCCACGTTCGGGCAGACCATCTCCTTCTTGCCCCACACGGAACTCCCGTAGGGCCACTCCGTCCCCATGTAGCGCCGGCCGAATAACTGACGCCAGTAGACCGGGGACTTCGTCCGGAGGGCGTCGATGTCGTGCCGGACCTCCAGCAGACCCCCGCACCGCGAACACTCGTAGACGATCTCGTTCAGATCGTGGCGTTCTTCGCACCCCGACGCGCACTGAAACCAGGCCCTGTAGATCATGAGACCCCCTGCTGTAGGGGCACGGCATGCCGTGCCCCTACGTCATATTTTTTCTACGTCCCTCGCCCGTATCCACCCCCCGATCCCGGACGGCAGGCGGACCAGGAGCCATCCCCCCTCGGACCGCTGGATGAAGACCTTCGTCCCCTCGTGGAGCGCGAACACCTTGATGTTTTCGTCGCCGGGGCCGCTCCGTCCGTCCGTCTCCCCCGCCACGACCACGGCCGCCCGCTCAAACTCGCGGGCGTGGACCTTGAACGCCAGCAGCGCCCCGCTGACCAGCAGGACGGCGCCGAGGGAGAGGACTGCGCCCATCCAGACGGGCCGCAGGCGGGGGTCGGGCCGGAACATCCTCCCGATCAGCGACCCGGAGATCCCGAACAGACAGAGGCTGCACGCCACGGACAGCAGATCTGCGCTGAACAGGTTGAGCAGCCACCGGCCAAACCGCGACACGGCGTTGACCTCCCCCTCCGTCTCCTTGTCCAGCTTGAGCAGGTTGGCGAACTGCAGGTTGGACGCCACGTCCTCGTCGCCCGGCATCAGCCGCTGCGCCCGCTCGTAGGCCAGGATCGCCCGTCCGATGCGGTTCAGCTTGAAGTAGGCGTTGCCCAGGTTGTAGAAGACCCGGCCATTGCGGGGGCCGGAGGCCAGGGCGCGCTCGTAGGCCGCCGCCGCCTCCGCGTATTTCCCCTGCTTGTAGAGGGCATTCCCCTCGTTGTAGAACCGCGCCGCCCCGTCCAGGGCATCCGCATGGACGGAGGTCAACAGGCAGATGAAAAGCATGACGACAAGTCGCGCAGCCATTTATATCTTTCGCTCCAGCGCCCCGATCACCGCCTCCGTCTCCGCGTACAGGTCCTCCATCTCCCCGTTCTGGACCGTCGAGGGCGCAAACCGGGCGAAGTCGCACCGCTCAAAGATGCCCTGGACCTGCTCCACGACCTCCGCCTCCACCTGCCGGCCCTTGAGGTGACGGGCCACCGCATCCGTCGTCAGCCCCGCCGCGGGGACGTTCAGCCGGTCGGCCAGGAACTGAGACAGCGCCCGGTAGACCTCGGCGTGGAACGCCGGCCCCTCACCGCCCTCCAGCATCTGCCTGGCCGCCTTCAACCGCCTGGCCGCCTCCCCCCTGGACCGCCTCCGGCGGGCATAGGCCACGTCGCCCCGGAGGCGGTCCAGATGCCGCCGGTAGGCCAGCGCCCCGGCCAGGGCCAGAAGCGGGAGCGCCTGCAGAGACAGAAACCCCCAGCTCTGATACAGCGCCTCCCCCTGATCCTCCAGGGATTCCGCGTCGGGCTTGATGTAGCGGATGTCTCGCCCCACCTGCGTCACCTCCTCCCGCGACAGCCGGAACCCCCCCTCGGCCAGCCGTTTTGCGGGGGACACGGAGATCGGTATCGGGGGGGTGGCCGCCGTGGCGTACTGCCGCCGCTGCGGGTCAAAATAGACAAACTCGAACGCCGGCAGGACGACCTGGCCCGCCCGCTCCGGGATGACCACATACTCGAAGGTCTTGCTCCCCCCGATCCGGTTGCCGGTCTTCTGGACCGACCTGCTCACCTTCGGGTCATAGACCTTGAAGTCGCGCGATTCCGGGCGTCCAGGCTCCGTCACCGCGTCTAAGTTGCCGGTCCCGGACACCGTCACCTTCACTGAGATCGGGTCCCCCTCGGCCACGGACTTCGGAGTGGCGGACGCGGTCACGGCGTAGCTCCCCACGGCCCCCCGGAACCCCGCCGGCGCCCCTTCCGGCAGAGGCAGGACCTCTATCGTCAGGGGATCGCTCCGGAGCGTCACCCGCTGCGCGCGCCCGAAGAAGTCGAAGTCGTCGAACAGGCCGCCCATCCTGGAGCGGACCGGGACGTCGCACCCGAGTTCCATCTGGTCCAGGGTCTTGTCCCCGGCGGTCGTCGGGAACAGCGCGACCCGCTTCAGGAGGGCGACATTGAACGCCTTCCCGTTGCGGACCTCCTGCCGGAAGTCGAGCTGCTGCGCGTCGAACAGGGCCTCGGCCCAGAACCCGGTGTAGGTCGGCGTCTTTCCGTACTGCACGTTCTGGAGGCCGTAGCGGGTGTAGAGCTTGTAGGTGAGCGTGACCTGCTCCCCCACGTAGACCTGTTTCCGGTCCGGCGTCACCTCCAGAAAGAGATTCTTCTCCAGCTCCGCCACATCCTGCCCGCTCAGCCCCTGCCGGGGAGGAGGCGCAACGCCCCCCCGCCCCCCGCCTCCCGCCCCTCCCGGCACGACCTCGACCGGAATCGGGTCGGTCGTGTAGACCTTCCCCTCCACCTGGATCGACGCCGCCCCGATGGTGAACGTCCCGGTCTTTTTGGGCCGCAGGGCGTAGATGAATTCCACGGTCTTCGTGGCCGTCACCGCCCCGTTGACGAACGAGATCTGCGTCGAGGAGGAGGAGTTCGTGCCCACGATCACAAAGTCGTCCAGGGCCGGCAGCTTCGGCTCCGGCGCGTCCCCCAGCCCCTCCCCCGCCACGGTCAGCGTCAGCGTGATCTGCCCGTCCAGCCCGACGCGGGTCTGGTCCACCGTGGCCACAAACGTCAGGTCCTTGGCCCAGGCAGAGGAGACGAGCGTCAGCACCACGCAAAAAACGATGGCACATCGCATAGACATCATTACACTATCAACGCAGAACGATGAACGATGAACGATGAACGGAAAAGGCAACGCGGAACGATGAACGCGGAACGATGAAGTAAAAGCACAGTTCTGCTTTGGTTTTTCGTTCATCGCTCATCGTTCATACTTCATCGTTGTCTTTGTTCATCGCTCATCGTTCATACTTCATCGTTGTCTTTGTTCATCGCTCATCGTTCATACTTCATCGTTACCTTTCACCACTCCTCGCCCGTGTATCTCCGCCCGGTGATCGTCACGCGGCGCTTTTTCTGAGCGTCCCTCTCCTGGTCCTTCACCGCGTCCAGAACGCGCTCGGCCTCCTGTCGGGACAGGTCCCCCGGCCTGGGGGGAGGCGGCTGCTCCTCCTGCCTCTTCTGGTCCTGTGGCCCCTGCTGGTTCTGCCTGTCCTGCTGCCCCTGTTTCGGGTCGTTCTGCTGTCCCTGCTGGTTCTGTTTGTCCTGGTCCTGCTGCTTCCGATTCTGCTGCCCCTGCTGGCTCTGGGCCTGCTGCTGCGTCCTGAGCTTCTCCTGCGCCAGCTCCAGGTTGAACTTGAAGTCCCGGTCGTCCGGCCTCAGCGCCAGGGCGCGCCGGTAGGAGGCCACGGCCTCCGCGAACTGGTCCTTCTTGTAGAAACAGTTGCCCAGGTTGTAGTACGTCTGCGCCTCCAGAGTCCTGTCGGAGACCCCCAGCGAAAGGGCCTTCGAGTACGCCTCCATCGCCTGATCGAACTCCTGCGCCTGAAACAGCGCGTCGCCGGTGTTGAAGTGGATCTGCGGCGACTTCGGGGCGTCGAGCTGCGCCTCCCGGTAGTGCTTGAGCGCCTCGCCGTACTGCTTCTCGCGATACAGCTTGTTGCCCCGGTTGTTCTTCGACACCGCCGAATCGGCCAGGGCGGCGGATGGGAGGAAGAGCGAAAGGATGAGAAGCAGACCTATCCCCCTGACCCCCTTCCCTAAAGGGAAGGGGGAATAACTAGGTCTTCTCCTCCTCTCCTTTAGGAGAGGGGGCCGGGGGGTGAGGTCTAGCATCACTCAAACCTCCCGCGCCACTCCTGACTCACCTTCCGGCGGTCCGACAGCAGGGCCTCCGCCACGAAACAGGCCACGGCCAGGAACAGGGGATACTGATACCGGTCCTCGAACTGCGTCATCCTCCTGGAACTCAGCTCCCGCTGCTCCATCCTGGAGATGTCCTCGTAGACCCGGTCCAGCTCAATGCCGCTGGACGTGCTCCGGTAGTATTTCCCGTCGGTGATCAGCGCCACCTTCTCCAGCGTCGTCTCGTCCATCCGCGACTTGACGATGTTCCCGCCCCTGTCCTTCAGATAGTCTGGCGCCCCGCCTTCGCCCCGCACCGGGATCAACTCCCCCTCCCGCGTGCCCACGCCGATGGCGTAGATCCGGACCCCCTCCTCAGCGGCCTGTCGGGCGGCCCTCAGCGGGTCCCCCTCGTGGTCCTCCCCGTCCGTCACCAGGATCAGCACCTTGTACTTCTTCTGCTCCCGGTCGAACGCCCGCGCCGAGACGCGGATGGCCTCGCCGATGGCCGTGCCCCGCACCGGGATCAGCCCCGTGTCCACGGCGTCCAGAAACAGCTTGGCCGCCCCGTAGTCGAGCGTCATCGGACACTGCACGAACGCCTGCCCAGAAAACGTGACGATCCCGACCCGGTCCCCCTTCAGCCTGTCGATGAGCGCCGCCACCTCGCGCTTGGCCCGCTCCAGGCGGTTGGGCCGGATGTCCTCGGCCAGCATGCTCAGGGAGGTGTCCAGGGCCACGACGATGTCCACGCCCTTGCGCCGGACCACCTCCTCCTTCGTCCCGAACTGCGGTCGCGCGGCGGCCAGGGCCAGGAAGAAGACCCCTCCGAGGATCAGCGCCGCCTTGAAGACCTGCCGCCCGGAGCTTGTGGCGGCCATCAGCTTCCGAACGAGGTCGAGGCTCCCGAACCGGGCCAGGGCCTGGCGCTTCTTCCGGAACGCCCACCCGTAAAAGACCACAAAGGCGGGAAGCAGGAAGAGCAGGTAGAAGTATTGGGGTTCTGCGAAACGCATAAAAACAGTCCTGAGTCCTGAGTCCTGAGTTGAGAGGCTTTTGAATTTTACTCAGCACTCAGCACTTTCTTCTGGCACTCAGCACTCGGCACTCGGCACTTTCTTTAAGGTATCCTCCTGAACCTCGTGTTCGCCAGGGCGACCTCCAGCGCCACCAGCGCGAGGCTCGGCCCCAGAAAATAGCCGAAGAGCTCGGAGTATTCCTCGTACTCCTTCGTCTTGATGTCCGTCTTCTCCAGCCGGCTGATCTCGTTGTACACGTCCTCCATCTTCCTGGAGTCCGTCGCCCGGTAATACCGCCCCCCGGTGATCCGGGCCATCTCCCGAAGGACCTTCTCGTCGATCTCCACCTGCACCGGCACGTATCGGGGCCCGAACATCCCGTCCACCTTCTGCATGATCGTCCCCTCGCTGCCCGCCCCGATGGTGTAGACCTTGACGCCCACGGCCGCGGCCGCCTTCGCCGCCGTGATCGGGTCGATCTCCCCCTTGTTGTTCACCCCGTCCGTCAGCAGGATCACGACCTTGCTCTTGGCGGGGGTCCCCCGCAGCCGGTTGACCGCCGTGGCGATGCCCATCCCGATGGCCGTCCCATCCTCCAGCATCCCCTGCCTGACGAGGTCCGTGCTCACGTGGTCGAGCAGCGTCAGAAGCACCCCGTAATCGAGCGTCAGCGGACACTGCGTGAAGCTCTCTCCTGAAAAGATCACCATCCCGATCCGGTCGTTCTCGCGCCCCTGGATGAACTGCGCCACGGCCTCCTTGCAGACCTCCAGGCGATTCTTGCGGCTGTCCAGGTCCTTCGCCTCCATGCTCGTCGAGACATCCAGGGCCAGGACGATGTCGATCCCCTGCGTGAGCACCTCCCGGCTCCGCCGCCCGAACTGCGGCCTGGCCAGCGCCAGGATGAGCAGGCAGAGCCCCGCGCACCGGAGGGCGATCAGGACGTGCCGCCATTTCAGCCACAGGGAGGGCCGGACCTGCCTGAGCGCGCCCACGTCCGGGAAGCGGAGGCTCCCCTTCTTGCGGGTCTCCTTCCGGGCGTAGAGGTAGACCAGCGCCGGGAGGACGAGCAGCAGGAGGAGGTATATGGGGTCCTGAAAGCGAAACATAAGGTCAGTCCTGAGTCCTGAGTCCTGAGTCCTGAGTCACAAGGCCTTTTCCTGACTCTGGACCCGTGACCCTGGACTCTGGACCTTCACTGGCGATCATCGTCGCCCGCACAATCCCCTTGGCCCGGTCGATCGCCCCCTCCATCTCCTCCATCGGAGGGATGTACTTGGCGAACTTGACCAGGTCGCACGCCGACAGGAACTCGCGGAACAAGGCGGCGGTGGCCGGCTCCAGGCGGGCCTGCCTCATCTCGAAGACGATCTCCCACGTGGTCCGCTCCATCGCCTCGATCCCGTAGCGCCGCTCGATGTAGCGCCGCATCGCGTCCGAAATAAGGCTGTAGTGCTGCTTGTGCTCCCCCTTCGCCAGCAGCCCCATCGCCGCGATCTTGTCGAACTCCCCCAGCTCGTCGATCGGCCTCGGCGGCCCCTCCGGCGCGACCTTTGTACCGGGCCTCCGCCTCCATCGGCGGTACAGGATGTACGCGAGGAGGCCGGCCAGGGCCAGCAGAATCAGCAGCCACGCCCACCAGGGGAGCCCGGCGGCCAGGTCCACCGGCGGCTTGACATCCTTGAGCGCCCTCTCCTCCCCCGGCCTGATGACGCTCTGCACCACCAGCTGGAGGCGATTCGTCGAGACGCGCCCCGTGTCCCCGGAGGCGCTGACGTAGCCCACGGACAGCGCCGGGATCTCGTGAGACCCGACCGTGTAGGAGGTCAGGACGTACGCCGCGACCTCCTCGACCCCGCCCCCCTCCAGCCGCTTCACCTCCGGCCTTTGGGCCTCCAGGACCTCCAGGTCCCCGAACGCCCCCCTGGCGTCCGGAAAGGCGACGCGGTCGCGCTCCTCCCGCCGGACCGTCAACGTGTAGGTGATCGGGTCCCCCACCGTGATCGCCGTCCGGTCCACGCGCCCCTCGACGGTCACCCGTGCGAGGCAGAGTGAGGGGATCAGGAGAAGGAGAAGACAAACGAAAAACGGCAAACGGCCCATAGCGAACCGGCGAGCCGGGGAGCCGGCGAACCGGGGAGAGGTCTTTTCTCCGTTTCTCCGCTTCTCCGGTTCCCCGGTTCGCGCTTCACGGCGTCTCACATTTATCCCTTCTTCGCGCTGTCCGGCCTGGCCGTGGCCTCGGGAGACCTCTCCTTCAGCGCCGGCCAGAGGTCCTGAAGCGTCCGCTCATCCACCTGATACACGGTCTCCTTCCGGTCCACGCGGGCATACAGGTATTCTCCGACCTTCCTGCCCAGGGTCAGCGTCAGGACAGCCCCCCCCTTGCTCCAAAGCCGGGCCACGAGCGCGGGCCTGTCGAACCCGTAGGTCCCCGGCCTGTCCGCCCTCTCCGCCACGAACGCCCGCGCCTTGAGGGCGTTGAGGCTCGTCAGCAGGGCGTCCCCCTTCTCCCGGTCCAGCGCCTTGCCGAAGGGCCTCACCACGTTCCAGGCCCCGCTGGTGTCCCGCTCGCAGACCAGCGTGGAGTCGGGCCGGACCAGCTCTACCCTCGTGACCCGCTCCCGGTCGAACTCCGCGAACGCCTTGTGGCGGTAGTAAGGCATCCCGGCGGCGATGATGTTGACGAAGCTCGTGTCCACGGCGAACACCGGAGGCCTCCCGCTGTACCTGGCGTAGCGCCATCCCCCGGTGGTGTCCCCCACGTCCAGGGTCTTCCGGGTCATCGCCCCCCCCTCGAACAGGGTCACCGAGACCTTCGGCGGGCTCAGCCCGTACCTCCCCAGGTCCGCCGGCGCCTCGTCCTTGAACGCCCTCACCTTCGACCCGGACAGGTTCGTCAGGAGCCGGGACACCGCGTCCTCGTCCGCCCGGTCCACCACCGGCCGCTCCATCTGCCAGACCTGCCCGTTGCGCGTGAGGACCACCTGGCCGTCCGGGGCGGAGACCTCGACCCGGCCCACCTGCTCCCGCTCGAACGGGAGGGCGGTCTTGTCCCGCAGGTCGTAGAGCGTCTTCCGCATCCGGTTGACCTGCCAGGCCCCCACGGCCAGGACCTCCGGCCTCCCGGCCAGCTTGACGTAGGTGAACCCGCCCGTCGGGTTGTCGTCCCCGGCCAGGATCGTGTCGATGCCTGCCCCGTCCAGGTAGACCCGGAACGAGGGCCGGCGGAGGCCGTAGTCGGACAGCGTCTCCGGCGAGGCGCTCTCCGCGATCGTCTCCTGCCGGTCCAGCTCCGCCACGTTGCTCACGATCAGGTCCACCGTCCACCGGTCGGCCCCCGTCCTCACCGGCGAGGTGATGGCCCAGGTGGAGTCGGGCTGGCGCTCGCAGACCACCATCGTATCCCCCGTGGCCACGAAGGCACGCCTCACCTTCCCCGCCTCGAACTGGAACATCCGCTTGGCCAGTTTGGCCTTCTCCTCCCGGACACTCTCGCCTTTGTAATCGTAAACATACCAGAACGCGCCCAGGGCGATCAGAATCACCGCCAGGACGCCTGTGGTCTTGAAGCTCATGGTGCAATCCTCGATGAGACCTCTCCCCCCGGCCCCCTCTCCTAAAGGAGAGGGGGAGAAGACCTGGGTGTCCCCCCTTCCCTTCAGGGAAGGGGGTTAGGGGGATAGGTCGGTTTCACCTTCTCCTCCACCAGACCGCAATCCCCGCCGCAAACACGAGGCCGGGGATCACGGCCATGGTCAGATAGGAGATCAAGTCCCCCTGCTGCTTCGTCAGATAGATCGGGTTGAAGCCGGGGTCCTTGGGCCGGATGGCGATCAGGTCCTCCTCCTCCAGCAGCCAGTTGAGGGCGTTCAGGAAGAGGTCCCCGTTCCCCTGGAACTTGAAGAACTGATTCGTGGCGAAGTCGGAGTCCCCGAAGGCCACCAGCCGCGTCCGGGTCCGGCCGGGGTCCGACGCCGACGCCGCGAACGTCTTCGGCTTGGCCGTCACGGCCACGGCCAGGGAGATCGGCCCCTTCCGGTCCGCCGGATCGAGCGACACCTGCCTGTCTCCCCTCCCCGCCCCCCGGATGGGCGACAGATCGCTCTCCGCCCAGCTCGCGTCCGACGTCTTCACGACCTCCGTCGCCTGCGCGTCCATCGCCGAGACCCCCGTCATCGCGGAGACCGACCGCGCCAGCATGAAGGTCGTCATGATCCCCTTCAGCTTGCCCGTGACCTCGTGATCCGCGTAGCTCACGGCCACCGGCATGGAGGCGTCCAGGCCGAACAGCCCGCCGATCCCGCTGTTGTCCAACACGAAGTCGTCTCCCACCTTCACCTGATATCCCCCCAGCACCCCCTCCAGCCCGCTCTCCACGTCCGGGTCGAGCATGATCAGCGCCTTCCCCCCCCTTTCGAGATAGGCCCTGACTGAGTCCGCCTCCGCCGGGAACAGCGCCTTCTTCGGCCCGGCCACGACTAAGACCGAGCAGTCCTCGGGCACGGACCGGTCCCGCGCCAGCAGGAGCGAATCCCGCAGGATGTAGTTCAGGTCCCGGATGCGGTCCCCCGCCACGCCCATCCCCTCCCGGTCCCGGCCGCTCAGGTCGTTCTCCCCGTGCCCGGTCAAAAAGTAGACCGCCTTCTGTCTGTCCCGCGTCACCTTGACCAGGGCGTTCGTCAGACTCTTTTCATCGTCCGCGATCACCCGCTCCTCCCGGTCCCCGCACTCCAGCACGGTCGTCCGGTACTGCCGGATGTTGTAGCGCCTCGCCCGCGCCGGGTTCTTGTCCGGGTCCACGACCTCGTAGGACACCCGGCCCGTGTGGTAGGCGTAGTCCTTCAGCAGCTGCTCGATCCGGCCCCGCTCGCTCTGCCGGTAGAACGCCACGACCCGCACGTCCTTCTTCAGCCCCTTCAACAAGCTCACCGTCTCGTTCGACAGGCTCTGGAGGCCCCCCTCGGTCAGGTCGAACCGGTGGCGGTACTTGTTCGACAGGAAGTTGACGACCGCCAGGATGGCCAGGAAGATCAGGACCGCCAGGAGGGTGTTGGAGCCGTATTTGAGGGCCCTGCCCTTCAAGAAGTTAAAGTTCATGGTCTCACTGCCTCCATCTGCGCGATTCGAGGGCCGTGTGGGTCAGGAACAGCCCGAGCGCGATCAGGCTCAGGAAGAAGACCACGTTCCCCGTGTCCACGACCCCCCGCTGAAAGTCCCGCATGTGCCCCAGGATGGACAGATAGCTCAGGACCGCGCCGAGCCCCGGCCCGGAGAAGCTCGCCGCCCAGTCGATCACCCAGAACAGAAGGAGCAGGATGAGCGCCACCCCCCCGGCGATGATCTGGTTCTCCGTCAGCGCCGAGGTCAGGACGCCCACGGCCACGAACGCCCCCCCCATCAACAGCACGGCCGAGTAGGCCGACAGGACCGGCCCCCAGTCCAGGTTCCCGTAGGCGTTCGCGATCAGGACGTGCGCAAACCCCACCCCCTCCACGGCCGCGTAGAGCGTGAGGCACGCCGCGAACTTGGCCATCAGCGTCTGGAGCGTCGTGACCGGCGAGGTCAGCAACAGCTCGATCGTCCCCGACTTCTTCTCCTCGGCGTAGAGCCGCATGGTGAGGAACGGCATGAAGAAGATCCAGACGAAGAACTTGATGCCAAAGAAGTTCGTCACGACCCAGTCGTTCAGGTTCAGGTTGCCCGCCCGCATCGGGTTCTGGTTGTAGGTCAGGCAGAAGCGGTTGAACTCCAGCATGATGTTCCTGAACATGAAGCCGGAGAAGAACAGCCAGACGCACGCCACGGCGTAGGCCACCGGCGAGGCAAAGTAGGACCGCATCTCCTTCCCGTAAATCGCCGCAAAGTTTCTCACGCGCTCACCTCCTCCTCGCTCGTCGTCAGTTCGGTGAATATCTCCTCCAGGCTCATCTCGATCCTCCGCATCTCCAGCAGCCCGACCCCCTGCTGGACGAGCCGGGCCGCCACGCGGGACCGCACGTCCGTCCCCACAGGGCTCTCCACGAACAGCCTGGCCTGCCCGTTCTCCTGCGGCCCCTCGTCCGGGACCACCCCCGTCACCCCCTCCACCTCTCGCAGGGCCGCCGCCGCCGCGTCGAACCCCCCCGCCACCTCCACGAACACCCGCTCCGACCCCTTCAGCCGGGCCGTCAGGTTGCCAGGCGAGTCCACGGCCGCGATCCGCCCCCGGTTGATGATCACCACCCGCTCGCAGGTCACGCTCACCTCCGGCAGGATGTGCGTGCTCAGGATGATCGTGTGGTCCCCGGCCAGAGATCGAATGAGCGCCCGGACCTCCCGGATCTGGTTGGGGTCCAGGCCCGCCGTGGGCTCGTCCAGGATCAGCACGTCCGGGTTGTGGACCAGGGCCTGCGCCAGGCCCACCCGCTGCCGGTAGCCCTTCGACAGCTTCCCGATCAGCCGGTCGGCCATATCCGCCACCCCGCAGCGCCCCATCACCTCGTCCACCCGAGACCGGACCCGCGCCTTCTCCACCCCCTTGATCCTGGACGCGAACGTCAGGAAGCCGCGCACCGACATGTCGCGGTAGAGCGGGGGTTGTTCGGGCATGTAGCCGATGCGCCTCCGCACGTCCAGGGACTGCGAGAAGACGTCGTAGCCCGCCACCCTGGCCGCCCCGGACGTGGCCGGCATGTAGCAGGTCAGGATGCGCATCGTCGTCGTCTTCCCGGCCCCGTTGGGCCCCAGGAAGCCGAGGATCTCCCCCCGATCCACCCGGAAGGAGATGTCGTCCACCGCCGCCACAGGGCCGTAGCGTTTGGTGAGATGCTCCACCTCAATCACAAGGAAACCCTCCTTACTGAAAACGATGAACGATGAACGATGAACGAAAAACAAAACAGACTTTTGCTTTTACTTCATCGTTCTGCGTTCCGCGTTCTGCGTTGCCTTTACCTGAACCTCTTCGCCCTCGCCTCAAAGAACCTCATCAGCGGTTCGATGTAGGGCCGGTCCGTGCGCACGTCCACCCGGTCCACCCCCACGGACCGGAACAGCCGCTGCCGGGCCGACCGGGCCTCCTCCGAGGCGTTCATGAACGTCCGCCGCGCCCGCACGTCGGAGGTGTCGATCAGGACCTCCTCCCCCGTCTCCGCGTCCTCCACCTCCACGATCCCCACGTCCGGCAGCTCCATCTCGCGCGGGTCCGAGACCGTCACGGCCACCAGGTCGTGCCGGCGGTTGGCCACCTTCAGCGCCGCCTCGTATCCCGACGCGAAGAAGTCGGACACCAGGAAGACCACGCTCCTCCGGGTCGTGACCCGGTTGAGGTAGTCGAGCGCAGACGCGATGTCCGTCCCCCGCCCCTTCGGCTGAAAATAGTAGAGCTCCCGGATGACCCGCAGGACGTGCTTCTTCCCCTTCTTCGGGGGGATGAACCTCTCCACCTCGTCCGTGAAGATGATCAGCCCGACCCGGTCGTTGTTCTGGATGGCCGAGAACGCCAGCAGGGCGCACATCTCCACCCCGATCTCCCCCTTCATCCGCGCCACCGTGCCGAAGTCCCCGGAGGCGCTGGCGTCCACGAGCAGCATGACCGTCAGCTCCCGCTCCTCGTCGAACACCTTCACGAACGGATGCCCCATGCGCGCCGTCACGTTCCAGTCGATCGTCCGCACGTCGTCGCCCGGCAGGTACTCCCGCACCTCCGCGAACTCCACCCCGCGCCCCTTGAACACGGAGTGGTACTCCCCGGAGAACACCGTGTTGACCAGGTAGCGGGTGCGCAGCTCGATCTGCCGGACCTTCTTGAGGATCTCCTTCGGGATCACGGCACCTCCACGTGGTCGAACACCCGCCGCACCACGTCCTCGGACGTGATCTCCTCGGCCTCGGCCTCGTAGGTGACGATCACCCGGTGCTGGAGCACGTCCAGCCCCACGGCCTTCACGTCCTCGGGGGTCACGTAACCCCGGCGCTGGAGAAAGGCGTGCGCCCGCGCCGCCTGCGTCAGGTAAATGGACGCGCGGGGGGATGCCCCGTACTCGATCAGGGAGGCCAGGTCGCCCAGGCCGGAAGCCGCCGGGTCGCGCGTGGCGAACACCAGGTCCACGATGTAGTCCTTGATCTTTTCGTCCACGTACACGGCGTTCACCACCGCGCGGGCCTTGATGATGTCCGCCGGCGTCACGACCGGACGGACCTGGGGCGGCGGACCGCCCGACATCCGATCCATGATCGCCCGCTCCTCCTTACGGCTGGGGTAGGTGACCCGGACCTTGAGCATGAACCGGTCGAGCTGCGCCTCCGGCAGCGGGTAGGTCCCCTCCTGCTCGATCGGGTTCTGCGTGGCCAGGACCAGAAACGGGTCCTCCAGCGGAAAACTCCGGTCGCCGATGGTCACCTGCCGCTCCTGCATCGCCTCCAGCATGGCGCTCTGCACCTTGGCCGGGGCCCGGTTGACCTCGTCGGCCAGGATCAGGTTCGCAAAGATAGGGCCTTTCTTGGGGATGAACTCGCCGTTCCCCTGGTGGTAGATCATCGTCCCGATGAGGTCTGCGGGGAGGAGGTCCGGCGTGAACTGGATGCGGTGGAAGGTGGCCCGGATCGTCCGGGCCAGGGTGTTCACGGAGAGGGTCTTGGCCAGTCCCGGAACCCCCTCCAGCAGGACGTGCCCGTTACACAGCAGGGCGATCAGGAGCCGTTCGACCATGTACTGCTGTCCGACGATCACCCTGCCCACTTCGGCCAGGATCGCCTCGACGAACGCGCTCTCCCGGTTCACCTGTTCATTGATCGCGATGATATCCCGTTCCATCTGCATGAAAAACGGCCCTCCGAAAAAAACAGTGATGAGTGGTCAGTGATGAGTGGTCAGACCTCACCCTCCCCCAGCCTTAACGAAAGGCCCTTATTGCCCCCTCCCTCTCCGTATACGGAGAGGGAGGGGGATAGGGGGTGGGTGAGGTCTCATCACTCGTCACTCATCATTTCTTCACCGCGACTGTCTCCTGCTGCGTCTCGGCCAGCCACTGTTCCGGGGATTTGCCCAGGTGTTCGAGAGACGCCCTCGCGTCGTCCACGAACTCGGAGTGAGGATATTTCTGGATCACATTCTGGTAGGCGACGCGCGCCTTCTCGTAGTCTCTGGCGGAGTCGTGGATATAGCCCACCATGAACTGCGCCTCGTCGGCCCTCTGACTGTCGGGGTACCGGTCCAGGACCTGCTGATAGGCCGCGACCGCCTCCTGGGGCCGGTCCTGATTCTGAAAGATCCGGGCGAGGGCGATCAGGGCCACGTCGCACCGGGCATCCTCCGGGAATCGCTTGAGGAACTCCTTGAGCAATGCCTCTGCCTTCGAGTAGGCGGCTGCGTTGTGGGAGGCCCGTTCCCCTTCGTTGAACAGCTCATCCGCCGACCTTCCGCCGCACCCATAGAGAAACGCCACCATAAGGAAAGCCCCCCCCATCCGAAATATTCGCGCCATAGCTCCCTTGCTTGAGTTGAACAGGGTTGACCCCAAAAATAAACTTTTTAATCCCCCACAGGTTCCCGAAAAATAAGCGTTTGGCCTCTTTTCACCCGCGAGAGGGCCGGCTAGTCCCCCTTCTTCGCCTTCTCCGCCTTCGGCGTCGCCTCCGATTTCTTGGAGCCCGATTCCCCGCCGGACGGGGACGAAGAGGGCGTCTCCGCCTTCTGCGCCTTCTTGTAGCCCTCGCTCCGATAGTCCGTGATGTAGAACCCCGACCCCTTGAACAGGAGACCGGCCCCCGTCCCGATCAGGCGCCGGGCCTTCCGCTTCTTGCACTTCGGACACGCCTTGATGGGACCCTCCTTAATGCTCTGAAACATCTCAAACTTATGACCGCAGGCCGCACACTCGTAATCATACGTCGGCATACCTATCCCTCCGTCCGGGTGACGATGGAGAACGTGAAGAGGAAAGATGTCATAAAAAACAAAAGCTTAAAAATAAACCTCGAAACCCCGTTGGAGTCAAGGGTTTTTTGCGTATCTTTAAAGGCAACGATGAAGTATGAACGATGAACGATGAACGAAAAGCTCAAAAACCATAGTTTTTACTTCTGCGTTCATCGTTCTGACTTCTGCGTTAGGTTTCCCATGCCCCTCATCTCCGTCATCCTCCCGGCCTACAACGCCGCCGCCACGCTGCCGGAGGCGGTGGAGACCCTCCTGCGACAGACCTTCAGCGATTTTGAGATCGTCCTGGTCGACGACGGTTCGCAGGACGACACGGGCCGGGTCATCCAGCGCCTGACCTCCGCCGACCCTCGCATCCGCCCTGTCCTCTCGCCCCACACCGGCCTGATCGGCGCCCTCAACCTCGGCCTGATGCACGCCAGGGGCGACCTCATCGCCCGCATGGACGCCGACGACCTGGCCCACCCGGACCGCCTCCGCCTCCAGGCGCAGCTCCTGGACGACCGGCCCGACATCGCCGTCGCCAGCTGCCTGATCGAGTGCTTTCCCGCCGCCTCCGTCCGGGAGGGGTTCCGCATCTACGCCGACTGGCTCAACCGCCTGATCGAGCCAGATGACATCGCGCGCGAGATCTTCATCGAGAGCCCCGTCTGTCACCCCTCCGTCCTGCTCCGGAGGCACGACCTGGACGACGCGGGCGGCTATCAGGATCGCGGCTGGGCCGAGGACTACGACCTCTGGCTCCGCCTCCACCTGAGCGGGAGGCGGTTCGCCAAGGTCCCTCAGGTCCTCCTCTCCTGGCGCGAGCGCCCCGACCGGCTCACCCGCGCCGACGGCCGCTATTCCATCGAGAACTTCCTCCGCGCCAAGGCCCATTACCTGAGCGCCGGCCCCCTCGCCCGGACGCGGGCGGCCATCCTCTGGGGCGCGGGCCAGACCGGCCGCCGCCTGGCCAAACACCTCGCCCGCGAGGGCATAGCCCTCCTGGCCTGCATCGACATCGACCCGGCCAAGATCGGGCATTCCCTGCGGGGCGCGCCGATCTGCCCCCCCGACGCCCTCCCCGGCCTCCTCCGGGCGCACGGCCAGCCGACGGTCCTGAGCGCCGTCTCCTCCCGTGGGGCCCGCGACCTGATCCGCGGGCGCCTCACGCGCCTGGGCCTGGTCGAGGGCGTCCATTTCTGGTGCGTGGCGTAGGGACCCCCCACCCTCCCCCAACCAGGGAGAGAAGCCCTTGTTACCCCCTCCCTCCCCCACTCGTGGGGGGAGGGAGGGGGTTACGGGGGTGGGAAGGGGGCTTGCCAACCCCCTGCCCTTTTTCGTAACTTTATCCCATGTCCCACACGCGAAAACGCGACACCCTCGTCGTCAAGGAGATCTACAAGAGTATTCAGGGCGAATCGACCTGGGCCGGCCTCCCCTGCGTCTTCGTCCGGCTCACCGGCTGCGACCTCCGCTGCGTCTGGTGCGACGCCGCGCACGCCTTCACCGGGGGGGACCGCCTGACCGTCCCGGAGGTCGTTGCGCGGGTGGAGGCCCTCGCCTGCCCCCTCGTGGAGATCACCGGCGGGGAGCCCCTTCTCCAGCCCGCCGTGCACCCCCTCATGTCCGCCCTCCTGGACCGGGGCCACCGCGTCCTGATCGAGACCGGCGGCCACCTCGACATCTCCGGGGTCGACCCCCGCGCCGTCCGCATTATCGACGTGAAGTGCCCGGCCAGCGGCGAGTCCGAAAAGGTCCGGTGGGAGAACCTGGGCCTCCTGCGACAGGGCGACCAGGTCAAGTTCGTCCTGTCCGACCGCGCCGACTACGACTGGGCGAAGGACGTGGTCCTTCGCCACGACCTCCCCGGCCGCGCCGAGGTCCTCTTCTCCGTGGCCCACGCCCTCCTCCCCCCCGCCCGCCTGGCCGCCTGGCTGCTCGAAGACCGCCTCCCCATCCGCCTCCAGCTCCAGATCCACAAATACATCTGGAGCCCGGACACGCCCCGGATATAGCGCCCCCCCGCCTGTCCCCCTTTCACGTTAAAATTCTCTTATTTTATACTATTTTTATTATTGTTATTAAGTAGACTATTTGTTATAATTGTCCTGTACGCTATCTGAGGAGGTAGCTATGGCGACCAAACTTTTTGACAGCACCATCGTGGGCACCGCCGAGCAGGCGCTGGACTTCATCGGCAACGTCCTGGAGTCCTCCACCGAGTACTCCGTCATCGGCAAGGACCTGGACGGCAAGATCCTGCTCTGGAACGAGGGCGCGCGAAGGCTCTACGGCTACGAGCCGGAGGAGGTGGTGGGCAAGGCCAACTCCCTGATCCTCCACATCCCTGAGGACGTGCGGGCCGGCAGGCCGCGCGAGATCCTGGACGCCGCCCTGCGGGACGGCAAGTGGGAGGGGACGATCTCCCGGCTGCGCAAGAACGGCCAGCAGTTCACCGCCCGCGTGGTCATCACCCCCCGCCGCGACTCGTCGGGCAGGGCCATCGGCTTCCTGCTGATCTCCAAGGACATCTCGGACGAGATCCGCCTGACCGAGGAGCTCAGGGCCACCCAGCTCTACACCCGGTCGCTGATCGAGTCCAACATAGACGCCCTGATGGCCACCGACCCCCTCGGCCTCATCACCGACGTCAACCAGCAGATGGAGACCCTCACCGGCAACTCGCGGGAGGAGCTGATCGGCACCCCCTTCAAGAACTACTTCACCGACCCGCGGAGGGCGGAGGAGGGCATCCGGCTCGTGCTGCGGGAGGAGCGGGTGACCAACTACGAGCTGACCGCCCTGTCCAGGGACGGGCGCATGACGGTGGTCTCCTACAACGCCTCCACCTTCCGGGACGCGGCCGGTCGCCTGCAGGGGGTGTTCGCCGCGGCCCGCGACATCACCGAGCAGAAGAAGCTGGAGCAGCAGCTCCGCGAGTCCCAGGCCTACAACCGGGGCCTGATCGAGGCCTCCGTGGACGGCCTGATCACCGTGGACCCCTCCGGCACGATTAGCGACGTGAACGCCCGCATGTGCCAGATGACCGGCTACTCGCGGGAGGAGCTGACCGGAACCCCCTTCGCCGACTACTTCGTGGACGCGGACCGGGCCACGGCCGGCGTGAACGAGACGTTCAGGAAGGGCGTGGTCACCGACTACGTCCTCACCCTGGCCACGCAGGACGGGCGGCGCCTGCGCGTGTCGTTCAACGCCTCGGTCTTCCGCGACCCCTCCGGCGAGGTGCGCGGCATCTTCGCCTCCGCCCGAGACATCACCGAGCAGGCGGGGCTGCAGGCCCAGCTCGCCGAGGAGCGCGCCTACAACCGGGGCCTCATCGAGGCCTCCCTGGACGGCCTGATCACCGTCGACCCGATGCTCAACATCACCGACGTCAACGAGACGATGTGCCGGATGTCCGGCTACTCGCGCGAGGCCCTGATCGGCGCCCCGTTCCCGCAGTACTTCACCGACCCCAGGCAGGCCGCCGAGGGCGTGCGCCTGACGCTGGACCAGGGCGCGGTCACCAACTACGAGCTGACCCTGCGCACGAAGGACGGGCGGGAGAGCCTGGTGTCGTTCAACGCCGCCATCTTCAAGGACCAGGCCGGGGCCGTGCGGGGCATCTTCGCCTCCGCCCGCGACATCACCGAGCAGTCGCGGCTGCAGACCCAGCTGGCCGAGGAGCGCGCCTACAACCGGGGCCTGATCGAGGCCTCCGTGGACGGGCTGGTGATCGTGGACGAGGCCATGTCCATCACGGATGCCAACGACACCATGTGCCGGATGGCCGGGCGACCGCGCAACCAGCTGATCGGCTCGTCGTTCTCAGACTACTTCACGGAGCGCGAGCGCGCCGCAGAGGGCGTCCGGCTGACGTTCCAGAGAGGCTCGGTCACGAACTACGTGCTCACCCTCCAGGCCGCCGACGGCGCCCTGGTGCCCGTGTCGTTCAACGCCTCGGTCTTCCGCGACCCCTCCGGCGAGGTGCGCGGCATCTTCGCCTCCGCCCGCGACATCACCGCGCAGAGACAGCTGGAGGCCCAGCTCCAGGGCTCGCAGTTCTACACCCGCTCCCTGGTCGAGTCCAACATCGACGCCCTGATGACCACCGACCCGCTGGGCATCCTCACCGACGTCAACCAGCAGATGGAGACCCTCACCGGCTGCAGGCGCGAGGAGTTGATCAACACGCCGTTCAAGGGCTACTTCACGGCCCCGGAGCGGGCCGAGCAGGGCATCAAGCGCGTGCTGCGCGAGGGCAGGGTGACCAACTACGAACTGACCGCCCGGAGCAAGGAGGGGCGCGAGACCGTCGTCTCCTACAACGCCGTCACCTTCAACGACCGGGACGGCAAGCTCCAGGGCGTGTTCGCCGCGGCCCGCGACATCACCGAGCAGAAGAAGCTGGAGCAGCAGCTCCGCGAGTCCCAGGCCTACAACCGGGGCCTGATCGAGGCCTCCGTGGACGGCCTGATCACCGTGGACCCCTCCGGCACGATCTCCGACCTGAACGACCGGATGTGCCAGATGACCGGCTACACGCGGGCGGAGCTGATCGGCACCCCCTTCGCCGACTACTTCACCGAGCCGGACCGCGCCCGCGCGGGCGTCAGGGAGACGCTCGAAAAGGGCGTGGTCACCGAGTACGCCCTCACCCTCATCTCGCGCACCCGCCGGATGCTCCAGGTGTCGTTCAACGCCTCCGTGTTCAGGGACGCCGACGGGGACGTGCGCGGCATCTTTGCCTCCGCCCGAGACATCACCGACCGGGTGCGGCTGGAGGAGCAGCTCCGCGAGCAGCAGACCTACCTGCGCGGCCTGATCGAGTCCTCCGTGGACGGCCTGATCACCGTGGACCCCGAGGGGTTCATCACGGACGTCAACGAACGGATGTGCCAGATGACCGGCTACGACCGGGACGAGCTGATCGGCTCGGTCTTCAAGCAGTACTTCACCGAGCCGGATCGGGCGGACGCGGGCGTCAAGCGCACCCTCGCCGAGGGCGTGGTCACCAACTACGCGCTCGTCCTCCGGAACAAGACCGGGCGCAAGGCCACCGTCTCCTTTAACGCCTCGGTCTTCCGCGCCGCCGACGACCGGGTGCAGGGCATCTTCGCCTCCGCCCGAGACATCTCCGAGCAGGCCCGCCTGCAGGGGCAACTGGCCGAGCAGCAGGCCTACAACCGCTCGCTGATCGAGGCCTCCGCCGACGCCCTGTTCGCCATCGCCCCCGACGGCATCGTCACCGACGTGAACGAGGAGGCCACGCGCCTGACCGGCTACTCCCGCAAGCACCTGGTCAACTCCCGCTTCTCCGACTACTTCACCGGGCCGGAGCAGGCGCGCCGGGGCGTCCAGCAGGCCCTGGCCGAAGGCCGGGTGCTCGGATACGAACTGGTGCTGATCACCCGCCAGGGCCGGCGCATCACCGTCAGCTTCAACGCCGGGGTGTTCACCGACGCGGCCGGCCAGCCCCTCGGCATCCTGGCCGGGGCGCGGGACATCACCGAGCAGAGGAAGCTCGAACAGCAGCTCCGCGACCAGCAGTTCTACACCCGCTCCCTGATCGAGTCCAACATAGACGCCCTGATGGCCACCGACCCCCTCGGCCTCATCACCGACGTCAACCAGCAGATGGAGACCCTCACCGGCTACTCGCGGGAGGAGCTGATCGGCGCCCCCTTCAAGAACTACTTCACCGACCCCCGGCAGGCCGAGGAGGGCATCCGGCGCGTGCTGCGCGAGGGCAGAGTGACCAACTACGAGCTGACCGCCCTGTCCAGGGACGGGCGTGAGACCGTCGTCTCCTACAACGCCACCACCTTCTACGACCGGGACGGCAAGCTCCAGGGCGTGTTCGCCGCGGCCCGCGACGTGACCGAGCGCAAGCGCTTCGAGCAGACCCTGCAGGAGAAGACCGTCGAGATGGAGAGGGCCAACCAGGCCAAGGACCGCTTCCTGGCCAGCATGTCCCACGAGCTGCGCACCCCCCTGAACGCCATCATCGGGTTCACCGGCACGCTCCTGATGAAACTGCCCGGCCCCCTGACGGACGACCAGAACAGGCAGCTCAAGACCATTCAGGCCAGCGCCAGGCACCTCCTCTCCCTCATCAACGACCTGCTCGACCTGGCCAAGATCGAGTCGGGCAAGGTCGAGATCCACCTCGAGCCCGTCTCCTGCCAGGGCGTGATCGAAGAGGTCGCCTCGGCCCTGCGCCCCCTGGCCGAGGCCAAGGGCCTCTCCTTCGAGGTCAAGGTCCCCCGCGACGAGGTCGCCGTCCAGACCGACCGCCGCGCCCTCAGCCAGATCCTGATCAACCTGACCAACAACGCCATCAAGTTCACCGAGAAGGGCCGGGTGCGCATCGAACTGGGCCGCCGCCGGGAGAACGGGCAGACCCTGACCGAATTCCGCGTGATCGACACCGGCATCGGCATCAAGGTGGAGGACCAGGCCAGGCTGTTCCATGCCTTCACCCAGCTCGACTCCGCGTCCAACCGCCGCTACGAGGGCACCGGACTGGGCCTGCACCTCAGCCAGAAACTCACCGACCTGATCGGCGGCCACATCACCCTCAAGAG
Organism: uncultured Gemmatimonas sp.; assembly: GCA_964428665.1. GTDB lineage: Bacteria > Latescibacterota > UBA2968 > SICM01 > SICM01 > SICM01. The sequence continues at coordinate 9,401 of CAYRZX010000020.1, read as the reverse complement.
CGAGCACGGGAAGGGGAGCGCGTTCACGCTGGCGATCCCAGAGAAGTGACGCGGAGACGCGGAGAAGGGGAGACGCTGAGATTCACCGCGTCACCGTGTCCCCGCGTCTCAATGAGGCTTTCATGTCCCGCATCCTCGTCATCGAAGACAACCCGACCAGCCTCGACCTTATGATCTACCTCCTCAGGGCCTTCGGCCACACGTCTCTGACCGCCCGCGACGGAGAGGAGGGCCTGAAGGTCGCGCGCCGCGAGTCCCTCGACCTGATCGTGTGCGACGTGCACCTGCCCGGCGTGGACGGCTACGAGGTGGCCCAGCGACTCAAAGGCCATCCGGCCCTGCGCCAGGTCCCGCTCGTGGCCGTCACCGCCATGGCCATGGTCGGGGACCGCGAGCGGGTGCTGGCCGCCGGGTTCGACGGCTACATCCCCAAGCCCATCGTCCCGGAGACGTTCGTGGGGCAGGTGGAGGCCTTCCTCCAACCTCCTCAGCAGACGCCCCTCCCCTCTCCACAGACGCCGCCCCCCCCCTCTGCGGCGCCCACCGCCCGACGCCCGTCGCGCGGCGCCGTCCTGGTCGTGGACAACTCGCCCGTGAACCGCGAACTCATCCGCAGCGCCCTCGAACCCTCCGGCTACGAGGTGTTCCTCGCCGGGAGCGCGCAGGAGGGGCTGGCCCTGGCCCGGCGGTCCCCCCCCGACCTGTTCCTGTCCGACCTGCACATGCCCGACGAGGACGGGTTCGGCTTCCTCAGGGCCGTCAAGGCCGATCCCCGGCTGCGTCCGATCCCCTTCCTCTTTATCAGCTCTTCGGTCTTTATTGAAAAGGACCGGGAGGCCGGCCTGGCCCTGGGCGCGACCCGGTTCATCACGCGCCCGATTGAGCCGCAGGCCCTGTTAAAAGAGATCGAGGCGTGTCTGAAAGAGCGGACCTGATCTTCGCCCCTCCTCCTCCGCTCCTCTGCTTCTCCCTTCCCTTCCCCCCCGGCCTTTCCTGTTGACAACCTTTCCCAAATGGGTTATGTTTCTCAAAGAGTTATCTGAATTCTGGACGCCAACTATCCTGCGTATCCTGTATCCCTGTCCATCCCTTTCTGCGCGGAGCGAGCCTCATGCCCGAAGAGCACGCCGAATGGCAGACCCCGAACGAGATCCGCAAGGCCCTTGGCGATAAGAAGTGCCGGTCCCTCATCGAAGACATCGCGCACAACACCCGGAGTCGCCCGGAAATTCTGCAAAACATCATCGACCTGACGAAGTGCAACGTCTACTCCGCAGACGACTTTCTGAGGGACCTTCTGAAAAATCCGCCCAGAGACTGAGAGGGCAATTTTTTCCTCCACAATGGAATTTTACACCGGTTAAGCCGATATAGTAACTTAAAGGGCTATCTCCATCCTGCGCAGACGGTTTCATGCCTGGCTGAAAGGGGGAGGCGGCCCACATCTGGTGCCCTCTTCTCACTTAACTTCTATGGATAGAGTGGTTTGGCGGAGACGCCGGTAACGGAAACCGGGTCTGCGCCGGTCGAGACCGACGGCCTCCTCCTCGACAGCGGCATCGTTGGCCTGTCTTTTGCGCTGAGAGCCTGTGCTATGAGACATCTCCTCATCATCGCCCTCCTGCTCCCGTCCGCCCTGTTCGCGGACCTGCCGGAGACCCCGGTGGCCAAGGCAGACAAAAACACGGTCCAGCTCAAGATCGGGACCAACAGGGGCCTCAAGGCCGGGATGTGGCTGGACATCTTCCGGCAGGAGGAGCAGATCGTTCACCCCATCACCGGCGAGGTGCTGGGCAGCCCTAAAGTCAAGATCGCCGAGGTCCAGGTCACGAAGGTCCTCAGGACCTCCGCCGTGGGCAAGATCACCACGAGCTATGCCCCCATCCTGACCGGCGACCTCATCCGCGAGGCCGGGTCCGTCCCGATGCAGCCCGCCGAGACCGCGCCCCCGGCCTCCCACGCCGGGCAGAGGACAGCGTCCCTCCTGCCCGAAGAGGTCCAGAAGACCGCGGACCGCCTGACGTGGGAGCTGAATGATATCCGGGCGAACATCGCCGCCCTCTCCAGGACCCTCGCCCGCATCTCCGGGGTCGAGCGCGCCGTGACCCGGATGAGGGGCGACCTCGGCGCGATGCAGTCCACCGTCGCCTCCCTCAAGCAGGAGGTCGAATCCCTCAAGGAGAAGTCCTCCGCGCCCCAGGTCGTGAGCGTCAACCGGGACAACTTTGAAGAGTTCAAGGTCAAACACGCCAACCTCAACGTGGCCGTCCGGTCGGGTCCTGAGCCCCTCCTGATCCCCGTGGAGGCGTTTGCGCACATCCTCCTCCCCTACGTCAAGGAGGAGCAACAGGCCGCCATAGACTCCCTCGTGCGGCTCAAGGTCGAGGAGATGAAGACCGCCGGGAAACCCGCGGCCGAGGTCGGGCGCGCGGAGCCTCACCCGGCCCCGCGCCACGAGGAAGACCCCATGGCCGAACTCCAGAAACTCCTGGACGAGGGGAAGGCCAAACCCGTCTGGAAGGTCTACCTGGAGACCTACTGGCCCGCTGCCGCGGGCGCCGGCGTCTTTTTGGGCCTCGTGATCGTCGTCATGAAACTCCTGCGCCGCAAGAAACCCCCCTCCGACGACGAGGAGGGCATCCTCTCCCTCGACGAGGAGATGCCCGCGCCCGCGCCCGAGACCGCCGAGGAGGAGGAGGAACAACAGAGATGATTCGTATGCGCATTCTTACATCGCTCCTCCTCCTGTCCGGCCCCGCGTTCGCGCAAGAGCCCCACGCGCCCCCCGGGCCTGCGCCCGCCGCGTCTTCGCGCCCGGCCCAGCCGACCAAGGGCTACGTCCTGCGGGTCATGGGGAAGATCGTCTACCTGGACCTCGGCCTGCGCGACAACGTGCGCGTGGGGGACACCTTCGAGATCGTCCGGGATGAGGAGATCGTCCACCCCATCACCGGCGAGAACCTCGGCGGCAGGACCACCGTCGGCACCGTGCGGGTCACCCAGGTCTTTGAGAAGCTCTCGGTGGCCGAAGTCGTCTCCCTGCTCCCCGGCGCGACGCTGACGAAGCTCGACCGCATCCGCATGGGCAACGAGCCGATGGAGCCCCCTCCCCAGCCCCAGGCGGAGGCCGCCCCAAACCCGATGCCCACAGAGGCCCCCGAAGCCCCCGCAGGCGAACTCGCCCACAACCCCGACGGCGTCCTGCGCGGTCTCGACGTCGGGCTCGGCGGCGGCTACGAGACCAAGCAGAAGACCCGCACGATAGGCGCGGACCTCCTGATCCCCCTGACTAAGCGCTTCTCCCTGGGCGGGGACTACGGCGACAGCAAGGCGTCGCACGCCGACACCACCCTCAACCTGTCCACGACGGACTCGGAAAACGAGATGGGGGGCAGACTCCGCATCTACCTCGGCCGGTGGCTGAGGGGCGGAGAGGACATCAACCCCGACGGCGACGTGGGCTCGGTCGTCCTCGACCTGGGCGGCGGGACCCGCAGCCTGAAGACGGTCACGGCGCCGGCTCAACAGACGCCACCGGCTCAACAGACGCCGCCTGCCCAACAGACACCGCCTGCCCAACAGACGCCGCCGGCTCAACAGACGCCACCGGCTCAACAGACCCCGCCGGCTC